>PAJL01000105.1 GCA_002706045.1 Flavobacteriaceae bacterium | reverse complement strand
AAAAAAAATAGATTATGATTTTAAAAACAAAGGCCGCTAAGTTTTAGCGGTTTTTTTTTTTTTTTTGATATATCTGTAAAATTACTACTCAAGAAAATTTGAATAGCTCAAATATTAATAGAGTATTATTTCATAAACAAAAAGTATAATTAGTGTGCATTTTTTTCATCGATGTATTTGTCGTTTTAACGATTTGCTTGTTAAAGGTTCTAACCTTTCTGTAGAATTAACATATTTTTAAAGAATTACTAACTTTTAATTAATTCTTATGAAAAAAATTACATTGATGCTTTTTGCATTAGTAGCTTTTTATTGGCAATCTAGTGCACAGCTATCTGAAGATTTTGAAACGGACCCTCCAACAGGCTGGAGTTTCTATAATGAAGATGCATCCGGTATAGGATGGATTCAAACAACAGCACAATTTCAAGATGGTGCAGCTTCCTTTTATCATAATGACGATAATTTATCTGCTAGCTTTGAGGATTGGATGATTTCTCCTAGTTATACTGTTGTTAGTGGTGATGAGCTTCGATTTTGGTACCGTCACAATTTTACACCAACTTATGGTGAAGAAAATGGGGTTTGGATATCAACTACAGGTTCAAATCCTATTACTAACCCAGGGGATTATACACTTTTATATGATTTATTGGCTAATGCATCAGAAGATGAATGGACTGAATACATCCAAGATTTAAGTTCATATGTTGGTCAAACAGTTTACATAGCTTTTAAATATAAGGGTGATTGGGAAGATGAACTTTATATTGACACTTTTAGTATAGCTCAACCACCTGCATGTTCTAATCCTTCTACATTAGATGTAGCTAATATTATGGCCTATTCAGCTGATCTTAGCTGGACTGAAACAGGGACAGCAACAACTTATAACATAGAGTTAGTTGATATAACAGGAGGCGGAACACAAACTATGACAGCAACACAATCTGGGGTTTCAAATCCATATACTTATTCGGGACTTGTTTCCGATAATGATTATGAATTCTATGTTCAGGCTATTTGTGGTGGTGATTTGTCGGATTGGATAGGGCCATTTTCATTTACAACTTTAATTTCATGTTATCCACCTACTAATGCTGCTGTGAGTGGTATAACCACTTCTACAGCAGATTTTACATGGTTAGACGAACCAAATGGCACTTTAGGTTATGAGTTAGAGCTTGGTGCTCTTGGATTTACCCCAGGAAATAGTGAGGAATTACAAGCAGCTACAGCTAATCCTACAGATGAATCATATAGTTTTTCAGGTTTAACTGAAGACACAGCATACGATATTTATATTAGATCTAATTGTGATGCAGATGGTTACAGTGCATGGGAAGGTCCATACATATTTTACACACTTTGTGCGGCAATTGCAGCGCCTTATGCTGAAGATTTTGAAACATTTACCGTTTCTACAGCTGGTTTATCTAATGAAAATTGTTGGAATGCGACTAGTATTTCTGGATATGTATGGGAAGTAGCTGCTACAACAGATACCTCTTCAGGGTCAACAGGTCCTGCTTCAGGTGTAAGTGACGGTAATTATTTGTTTACTGAAGCTACAAGTGGTTCTACAGGAGATGCAATTGATGTATGGTCACCTTTAGTAGATTTAAGTGCATTAACGGTACCTGCATTATACTTTGATTATCATATGTATGGAGCTGATATGGGAACTTTAGAAGTTATTGTTAATGTAGGTGGAACAGAAACTGTGTTGTTATCACTTGTTGGACAACAGCAAACATCCGAAAATGATCCTTTTGAAACTGAAATCGTTGATTTATCTGCTTACTCAGGACAAACAATTCAAATAATATTTAGAGGAACTAAAGGTGCAGATTATACTAGTGATATGTCTATAGATAATATTTCTTTTGATGATGCTCCTTCATGTTTTGATCCATCAGACTTAATGGCTTCAAATGTTACAAATAACTCTGCTATACTAAGTTGGACAGAAAACGGTTCAGCAACAACGTATAATATAGAGCTTGTAGATATAACAGCAGGTGGTAATCAAACGATGACAGCTACTGAAACAGGAGTTTCAAACTCTTATGATTATTCAGGTCTTACAGCTAATAATGATTATGAATACTACGTCCAAGCTATATGCGGTAGTGATTTAAGTGCATGGGTAGGTCCATATGCTTTTAGTACAGTTTGTGATCCTTTCACAGCTTCTTATTATGAGAATTTTGACACTCCTTCAACACCGAATTTACCAGACTGTTGGTCTAAAATAGAAAATACAACATCTAGTTATGCTAATGTAACTACAAGTACAACAAATGATGTTTCAGAACCAAACTCAATTCGTTTTTATAACTCAGGTGATCTTGATGCTGAATTGATATTGGTAACACCAATGTTTAGTGACGATTTTACTCAAAATAGAGTTAGGTTCTCAGGTAGAGATAATGATAGTAATGATATTATTGTTGGAACTATAACAGACCCTACAGATGCTGCAACATTTACAGAGTTTCAATCTGTAACTCTATCTTCAACAGCAACAGAGTATTCAGTAAACTTTGATACGTATACGGGGAGTGATGCTTATATAGCATTTAAAATGGCACCGCAAGCAACTTATGATTATACTTATATTGATGATTTTAACTGGGAGCCTATTCCAAGTTGTATAGAGCCTTCTGATTTAACAGCATCTAATATTATGCCTTATCAAGCTGATTTAAGTTGGACTGAAAATGGATCAGCTTCATCATATAATGTAGAAGTAGTTTTAGATGGAGAAACACCAACAGGAACACCAACAGATACAGGTGTAGTAAGTGGATTTACTAAAACAGGGTTAACTCCAACAACAGATTATCAGTATTACGTACAGGCAGATTGTACTGGAGGAGATTTAAGTGCTTGGGCTGGACCTTTCAGCTTTACAACACCTTGTGACGTTTTTGTGCCTGATTACACAGAGGATTTTACAACTTTTCTAAATCCTTGTTGGGAGGAAGCTACAGGGCCTATTACAGGACCAACAGCTTATGGAAGTGCTGGATGGACAGCTGATGGTTTCGCTAATGATGGAACCACTGGTAGTGCAAGATTTAATATTTATTCTACAGGAGGTGATGATTGGTTAATTACACCAACATTTGATTTATCTGCTGGAGGATATGAATTGAATATGGATGTTGCACTTACTGCTTACACAGGTACTGCAGCACAAACTATAAATACTGGTGATGCTGTATATGTAATGCAATCAATAGATGGTGGTGCGACATGGACACCTATTTACACATGGGATGACTCTAATTCACCATCAAATACAGGTGACAACTTAACGATTGATATTGCTGCTATTACGAGTTCAACAGTTCAATTTGCTATCTATGCTTTAGAAGATGATAACTCTGGAGGTGATATGAATTTTTATGTAGATAATTTCAAGGTAAGAACACCATTGGCTTGTGCTGCTGGATCTGTTGATTCTTCAGCAGTTGTAGATGATTGTGCTAATGCCCAATTCTATGTAGATGTTGACATTACTATAGTAGGTGATGCTACACAAATTAGTGACGGTACCAATACTTACCCTATATCTGGGACAGGTATTACACAAGTTGGTCCATTTGTAAGTGGATCAAGTGTAACTTTAACAGTTGAACATTCCGATTCTGCATGTGACTATAGTTTAGGTTCATTCTCTTATGCTTGTCCTCCATCAAACGATGAGTGTATTGCGGCTGAAGTACTGAGTGTAGAAAATAACATTCCTGATTTAGCTTCAGCAACACAAATAGCAGGTACTATTGCAGCAGCATCAGATTCAGGTATTACAGGATGTGCTGGTACTGCAAATGATGATGTATGGTTTAGTTTTGTAGCTACATCAGAAGATATTAACATTGATGTTACTGATGATTTTGATGGAGTTATTGAGCTGTTCAGTGGTGAATGTGGTAGTTTGGTTTCAGTAGAATGTGATGATTACGATGCTACTTATGGAAATCCACGAATAAGTCGTACTGATTTTGTTGTTGGAGAGACTTATTACTTAAGAGTTTTCTATTATTATGGTGGTACAACTAGTACACCAGACTTTACTATTGCGTTATGGTCATCTAGTACATTAAGTACTAATGACTTTGATAATCAAGCAGCTTTTACTTATTATCCAAACCCAGTTAAAAATACATTAACATTAAATGCTCAAAACAACATTGATAATGTCGTAATGTATAACATGCTAGGTCAAGAAGTATTAAGAGCTACTCCAAATACTATTGACAGTGAATTGGATATGTCTCAATTAAATTCTGGTACTTATTTTGTACAAGTAACTATAGCTAATACAACAAAAACAGTTAGAGTTATTAAACAGTAAACTATAATCAGAATAGATTATGATTTTATAAACAAAGGCCGCTAAGTTTTAGCGGCTTTTTTGTATCTTAAATTCTTCTAAAGAAGTAATTAGCAATGAAATTTCGTAATGTATGTTTATTAGTATCATTTCTATTTGTTAATATCTCTATATCTCAAGTTGGCTTTAATGATCAGGCAACTAACTTAGGAATAAATGCGCCTTGTGGTAATACATTTCTTGGAAATGGTATTACTTTTTTTGATTATGATAATGACGGTTGGGATGATATCACTATAGCGTCTGCTCAAGGTTATCCAATACGTTTTTATAAAAATATCAATGGTAATTTTTTTTTACATAGTTTAAATATTGAAGATGATAACTCACAGACCAAACAGATTAATTGGGTTGATATCGATAATGATGGTGACAATGACTTGTTTGTTACTAGTGATACATCAGGTGTGAAACTATATGAAAACTTGGGAAATATGATCATGGAAAATATTACTGATAGCTGTGGAATGCTTTTAGATATTTTTCCTTATTATGGCGCTTCTTGGGGAGATTATAATAATGATGGATTTCTTGATGTTTTTCTGAGTATAAGAAGCCAGTACATTCCCAATATACTTTATAAAAATAATGGTGACAATACTTTTACTATAGTAAATACTGAAGTAGGATTATTAAGTAATGGATTTATGTCATTTTGCTCGGCTTTCTTTGATTATGATAATGATGGAGATCAAGATATTTATGTATCAAATGACAAGGAAAATTATCCTAATCTAATGTACAGAAATAATGGTGATAATACATTTACAGAAGTAGGAGCGTTGACAGGTACAGCAATAGGTATTGATGCTATGTCGGTTACTATTGATGATATTAACTCTGATGGATGGTTAGACATTTTCGTTACAAATGATGATACCGATAGTGTTTTGTTGCTCAATAATACTGATGGAACTTTTACTGATGTAGCAATAAGTTCTCAAGTAACTTTTAATAGCTTAGGATGGGGCGCCGTTTTTTTGGATGCAGATAACGATAAGGACCTAGATTTATATATAAGTGGTGAAACTGATGGTTCTAATCCAGAGTATTTGTCATCTGCTTTTTATATAAACAATAACGATGGTACTTTTTCATTAAATAACGCTTCTGTTCCTAATGATTTTGCTAATAGTTATTCTAATGCTATTGGAGATTTGGATAATGATGGGTATTCAGAAATAGCTGTTAATCATATCAATCATACTAATATATCTTTATGGAAAAATATAAGTCAAGAAAATAATAATAATTGGCTCAAGATAAAGTTAGAAGGCACAATTGGTAACAGAAATGGTATTGGATCTTTAGTTGAGATTTCGATAAATGGAGAAAAGCAATATCGCTATACTTTATGTGGAGAAGGCTATTTATCTCAAAATTCTGCTACAGAAATTTTTGGACTAGGAAATGATTTACAAGTAGACTATGTAAAAGTAAAGTGGTTGAGTGGCATGGAAGATATTCTATATAATGTTAGTGCTAATCAAAAGTTGAATATTACAGAAGCTTCAACACTTTCTTTAGACTCTTATTCTAACACAAACTTTTCAATATTTCCTAATCCAGTAAAGAATATAATTTATGTAAATTCTAAGACTATAATAGAAGCCATTATAATCTATAATACTTTAGGTAAAGAAGTATTCAAAACAAGCACTCAAGATTATAGATATAATATTGATGTATCTAATTTTAAATCTGGCATTTATTTTATAAAAGCTATTAATAGTTATGAGAACAAAACAGTCAAAATTCTTAAATTATAATTAAGAATAATTAATTGGTTTAACTCATGTATGAAATATATTTTTATGAAAAACTATTTTATTCTTCTAATCTTATTTTTAGTACATGAATTTACCTCAGCACAAGTTGTTTTTAGTGATGAAGCAAGTGTATTAGGTATTGAGGTTTTATGTGGTAACTCTCTGTACGGTAGTGGTATTAGTTTTTTTGACTATGATAATGATGGTTGGGATGATATTACCATAGGAACAGCCCAAGGCGATAATGTTCGTTTTTTTAAGAATTTTAATGGTAATTACATAGAACAGAGTATAAATATTATAACCGACAACACAAGGAACAAGCAAATCAATTGGGTAGATATTGATAATGATGGTGACAATGACTTGTTTATAACCAATGATACCACTGGAAATAAATTGTATGAAAACTTAGGAAATATGGTGATGCTTGATATTACAGCTTCATCTGGAATGTTAACAGAATCCCTAGTTGCCTATGGAGCTTCTTGGGGAGATTATAACAACGATGGTTTTTTAGATGTATTTATTAGTAATAGAGACACAAGTATTCCCAATATTTTATATAAGAATAATGGAGATAATACATTTACAATAGCTAATCTAGAAGCTGGTTTAGATCTTGAAGCCACACTTTATTTATCTTTTTGCTCTGCTTTTATTGATTATAATAATGATGGTTACCAAGATATTTATGTCATTAACGATAAGATTGATTACACCAATACTTTATATAAAAATAATGGAGATGGAACTTTTACAGATGTAAGTGTCATTTCAGGAACTGATATAGCAATAGATGCTATGTCGGTAACTATTGCGGATTATAATAATGATGGTTGGTTAGATGTTTATGTATCAAATGATTTACCTGGGAATGTGCTTTTAAAAAATAATGGAGATGGAACTTTTACCAATGTAGCCGTAGAAACAGGTACAACGTTTAATAGTGTAGCTTGGGGTGCCGTTTTTTTAGATGCAGATAATGATACTGATGAGGATTTATTTGTTAGTGGAGAACATAATGGATCGATATCAGGTTATTTATCTTCAGCTTTTTACGAAAATGTTTATGATGAGAATAGTTTGTATTACTTTAATTTGAGTAATAGTTCAATACCAAATGATTTTACAATAAGTTATTCTAATGCTATAGGAGATGTAGATAATGATGGTTTTCCAGAAATTTTAGTAAATAATATCAACCATGATAATATAACACTGTGGAAAAATAATACGTTGAATACTAATAATTGGCTAAAAGTAAAGCTAGAAGGTACTACAAGTAATAAAAATGGTATTGGATCTTTTATTGAAATATCAATCAATGGAAACAAGCAATATCGTTATACTTTATGTGGTGAAGGATATCTTTCTCAGAATTCAGCTATAGAATTTTTTGGGTTAGGGGAAAATATTCGAGTTGATTACATAAAAGTAACATGGTTAAGTGGTATTGAAGATATAATATATAATGTTGGTTCAAACCAGCAGTTAAATATCGTGGAGGGCTCTACATTGTCTTTAAATGAAGAAGCTACACAAGCTATAAATTTATATCCTAATCCAACATCTGGAAAATTATTCACCAATTCAAACAAAACCTATGAAAAAGTATTAATTTATAATACTATAGGTCAAAAAGTTAAAGAGATTCAATTTTCTGAAAATGAATCTTCTATTGATTTGTCTTCTTTAAAACCTGGAGTTTACTTTATAGAAGTGCTTGGTGATATCTCAAAACAAACTTTCAGAATAGTAAAGTATTGATAATCCAAAATTAAAGCTTCAACAATTCTTAAATTGTGAAAAAGGATTATTTACCTTTGTGAAATGAAGGAAATTAGTTTTTCATTTATTATTCCTGTTTATAACAGACCACAAGAAATTAGGGAGCTTTTAGAGAGTTTTACTCTCCTTCAAGAAGCACCTAAATATGAAATTGTTATTGTTGAAGACGGTTCTACTGATACTTCAGAATCGGTTATAAAGGATTTTAAGGATCAATTGAATATTTCATATTATTATAAAAACAATTCTGGTCCAGGTGATTCAAGAAATTATGGAATGCACAGAGCACAAGGTGAGTATTTTATAATTCTTGATTCAGATGTTATTCTACCTTCAAACTATTTAAAAGAAGTAAACCATTTTTTAGAAAACACGTATTACGACTGTTTTGGTGGTCCTGATAACGCACACCCTTCATTTTCCAACTTACAGAAAGCTATAAATTTTGCTATGACTTCCTTTATAACAACTGGCGGTATAAGAGGAGGGAAGAAACAGGTTGAAGATTTTCAACCACGTAGTTTTAATATGGGGATTTCTAAAAAAGCATTTTTAGCTTCAGGTGGATTTGGGAAAATTCATCCAGGTGAAGATCCTGATTTGTCATTAAGGTTGCAAAAATTGGGTTTTAAAACAGTTCTGATTGAGAATGCTTTTGTTTATCACAAACGAAGAATTTCATGGAAGAAGTTCTATATTCAAGTAAATAAATTTGGACTTGTAAGGCCAATAATTAATCAATGGCATCCAAAGTCTAAGAGTTTGGTTTATTGGTTTCCAACGTTGTTTAGTTTAGGTTTTGTATTATCGTTATTATTGACTTTAGTTAATATGCCTATACTTCTTTACTTTTATGTATTGTATTTCCTAGTAGCTTTTCTATTGGCATTTATTTCGTCTAAAAATATTATTGTAGCTTTTCAATCTATTTTGGCAATAGGCATCCAGTTTTTTGGGTATGGTTATGGATTTTTAAAATCTACAATTAGCTTGCTTATATTAAAGAAGAAGCCAGAACATGCTTTTCCAAAACTATTTTTTAAATAAGTATGAGTTCTAATAGAAAGTTTAATATATCATCTTACTTAAAAAGAAAAAATGCTAAGCGCTTTAGTATATTTTTTCTTGTAGCTTTCATTTTTCTAATCTTTTCTAAGCTTTCAAACGATTATACCCAAAACATTAAATTAAGGGTACAAATTGCGAATACTCAGGATGAAATTGTTCTAAAAAAAGATTCTACAAACATTATTGATGCCTTTGTTAAAGCTAAAGGGTTTTCTATGTTGTCATTTTTGTTCAGCAATACCGAAGATATAGTCTTAGATTCCAAAACCGATGTAACCACAAGACCTGATCATTTTATTTTTGATGTACAAAGTCATAAATTTCTAATTGAAGAACAACTTGGTAAGTCTTACGATCTTCTAACATTATCACCAGACACTTTGAATTTATATTATTCCAAATTAGCATCTAAAAAAGTACCTTTAGTTTTAGAAAGCGACGTTAAATATTCAGTAGGATATGATAAAAAAGGTGAATTTTCTACTAATATAGATAGTATTAAGATTGTAGGTTCAGCAAATGAAGTAGATTCAATTCATAAGATTAAAACTAAAAAACTAATCTTAAATGATGTGAACAAGGATATTTCAGAACACGTTGAGGTAAACGTTTCTAAGTATAAAAATATAGAAGTTTTTCCTAAGGTAGTAGAGGTAAAAGCTAAAGTAACACGTTTTACAGAAGGTACAATAGAGGTGCCAGTGACATTGGTAAATAAGCCAAAAGACTTAGAAATTAACTTTTTCCCTAAAACGGTTTCAGTGGCTTATTATGTAGATTTAGAGAACTATAAGCTGATAAAAAAAGGTGATTTTATAGTAGAATGTGATTTTATGGCTGTTGAAGAAAATCAAACATATTTAGTTCCTAGAGTCACAAAGAAACCAGAATTTATCAAGAGAGCAAATATTAAACAAAATCGTATAGACTTCATAAAATTGTAATATGATTATAGTTGGTCTTACTGGTGGTATTGGAAGTGGAAAAACCACCATATTAAGGTATTTTGAATCGTTAGGAGTTCCTGTATATATAGCAGATAAGGAAGCTAAAGAGCTTATGAATAGCTCTAAGGTTATTAAAAGAAAACTCACAGAACTTTTTGGAGAAAAAGCCTATGAGAATGGCGAGTTAAATAGGTCTTATTTGGCAACCAAAATATTTAATAATAAAGCATTATTGGCGAAAATGAATGCTATAGTTCATCCAAAAGTAGCTTCGCATTTTAAGAACTGGTTAAAAAAACAAAATGCTCCTTATATTATAAAAGAAGCTGCTATAATTTTTGAAAATAACTTGGAGGATCAATACAATTACATCATAACCGTAGTTGCAGACGAAGATTTAAGAATCCAAAGGGTGATGAAAAGAGATAATTCATCTAAAGAGAAAGTTAAAGCCATAATTAAAAATCAATTACCTGATTCAGAAAAGATTAAAAAATCTCATTTTGTTATCACTAATAACAACTTAGATTCCGCTAAGCAAGAAGCTCATAAAATACACCTTCGAATTCTTGAGAAAACAGAGGAGAATTAACACTAATTCTAATGTTAATGTAAGGTTAAAGATAATTTATTCTAAATGTTAAAATGTTAAATTTGAGCGATGGGTAAGAAGCTATTCGTCTTGTTGGTAATATTAATGAGTTTATCACTCGTTGGTATTATCTTTGTACAATCATTTTTTATTAATAATACATTAGAAAATGAGGAAAAGAATTTTACACTCAGTGTAAAAAGAGCTTTAAGTTTTGTCTCTAGAGACATTAAGGAGATGGAAATTAGGGATTACATTTTAAAAATCCGTCCATACCTTTCTAGTCAAGAAGCATTAGACTCAACTTTAATCCAAGAGTTGTACATAACTTCCGAAGACGAACTAAACGAAAAAACCATTGTACACCGCAATACGGTTTTAGAAGAACGCTTTAAAGTACCATCCTTGTTCTTTGAAATTGATGCAGACAGCATAACAATTAGTAATTATACTAATGAGCGTGTAACGGAAATCTACAATAGTACAATTGATGGTAATCTTGGGATTGAACCTCAAGAAATTCTCAGAGATTATTCTTCAATGCCTGAGTTAAGAAAGCAAATGTGGGAAACCTCTTTTAATACTTTCCTTAAAGATGTTCCTATTTACAAAAGGGTAACACCAGAACAAATAGAAACATTGTTAAGAAGAAAACTTCAGGGGGAAGGTGTGATTTTAGATTTTGAATTTGCGATATATGATGATGATCTGGCTACTAAAGTTCAAACTGAAAACTTTGAGAAATTAAATGCTTACGGAGTACCAATCTTTTTAGATAACAATAACGAAAGCAGTTATAAGCTTTGGGTAGATTTTCCTGAAAGAAAACGATATTTAATATCTTCTATTTTATGGATGATTGTATTATCCATAATCTTTACAGGTATTATAATATTAGCTTATGTCAGTGCTATTTATCAGTTGATAAGACAACGACAAATATCACAGATAAAAACAGATTTTATCAACAATATGACGCACGAGTTTAAAACGCCAATAGCAACAATAAATTTGGCATTAGACTCTATTAGAAATCCTAAAATCATAAATGATCGGGAAAAAGTGATGCGTTATTTGGGAATGATAAAGGATGAAAATAAACGTATGCATGCTCAAGTAGAAAATGTATTACGAATATCTAAGCTAGAGAAGAATGAGCTTAACATTAGTAAGGAGCGTCTTAAGTTACACGACTTAGTTGAAGATGCCATTACCCATATTGAGTTAATTGTAGAAGATAGAAAAGGATATGTAAAAACGCATTTGAATGCTGCAAAGTCATCAGTTTTGGCAAACGAATCACATTTCACTAATGTAATAGTGAATATTTTAGACAATGCCGTGAAGTATTCGGATGATGTACCAAAAATAGATGTGTATACAGAAAATGTAGGTAACAATATCATTTTGAAGATTTCAGATCAAGGTAACGGAATGTCTAAACAAGTTGCCAAACGTGTGTTCGAAAAATTTTATAGAGAACACACAGGAAATGTACATAATGTAAAAGGACATGGGCTTGGTTTAGCCTATGTAAAACAAATTATAGATGACCATCAAGGTCATATATCAGTAGAAAGTGAAAAAGGAAAAGGCAGTACTTTTATTATAAAGTTGCCATTAATATCATAAAGTAAAACTATGGAAGAGCAAAACAAGAAAATTCTTTTGGTAGAAGACGATCCAAATTTTGGAACAGTTTTAAAAGATTATTTAATGATGAACGATTACGACGTTGTCCATGCCAAAAACGGAATGGAGGGTTTTGAAAAGTTCAAAAAAGACGATTATGATCTTTGTATACTGGATGTCATGATGCCTTATAAAGATGGTTTCACCTTGGCAAAAGAAATTAGAGAAAAAAACGAAGATGTTCCAATTATATTCTTAACGGCTAAAGCTATGAAAGAAGATGTACTTAAAGGATACAAAGTTGGTGCAGACGATTATTTAAATAAACCTTTTGATAGTGAGGTATTACTCATGAAGATAAAGGCAATAATGCAACGCAAAGCTACCGACACTATAGCTGACAGCAAGCAATTTGAATTTAAAATTGGTCGTTTCGATTTAAACTCAAAACTTCGTTTCTTAAAATTTGATGGAGGTGAACCAACAAAGTTATCACCGAAAGAAAATGAATTGTTACGTTTATTAGCTTTACATGAAAATGATTTAATGCCAAGAGAATTAGCATTGACTAAGATCTGGAGAGACGATAACTATTTTACATCTCGTAGTATGGATGTTTATATTGCCAAATTACGTAAGTATCTAAAACCAGACGAAAATGTTGAAATTTTAAACATTCACGGTGAAGGTTTTAGATTAGTAGTAAATAAATAAGAAAAGTTGAAACTTTATAAATGAAAAATCCAGTTCTTTTGAACTGGATTTTTTTATATCTCATTTTCAATATATTCAATAATTTCGTTAATGTTGGTTTTATAATCAAACCATTTTATAGAAGTATCTTTTCTAAACCATGTAAGCTGCCTTTTTGCAAAGCGTCTGGTATTCTTTTTAATTTCAGAAATTGCAAAATCTAGGGTGTAATTACCTTCAAAATATTCAAATAATTCTTTGTAACCAACAGTGTTTAAAGCATTATTGTCTTTGTAAGGTAGTAGCTTTTTAGCCTCGTCTAGCAATCCATTTTCAATCATTATATCTACACGTTGGTTAATCCTATCATAAATTATGGAACGCTCTGCATCTAAACCAATGGAGATGGTTTTGAAGTTGCGATTTTTCTCAGGATTTGTTAAGAAAGTAGAATAAGGCTTTCCTGATCCAATACATATTTCTAAAGCTCTAATAACGCGTTGAGGATTATCAATGGCTATAGAATTGTATGAAATTACATCTAGAGTTTGTAATTCTTCCTGTAAAGGCTGTAGACCTTCATTTTTAAATCGCTCATTTAAACGTTCTCTAATACTACTATCCACTTCAGGAAAGTTATCTAATCCTTTTGTAACGGCTTTAACATAAAGACCAGAACCACCAACCATAACAACTTCAGAATTAACCTTAAATAATTGATTGAGTTTTTCTATGGCATCGCGTTCAAAATCACCAACATTATAATAGTCTGTAATGGATTTATTTTGAATGAAATGATGAGGTACTGCACCAAGCTCTTCTACTGAAGGTACAGCTGTACCAATATTCATTTCTTTATAAAATTGACGTGAGTCTGAAGATATAATTTCCGTATTGAAATGCTGAGCCAATTTTATACTAAGCGCTGTCTTACCAATAGCAGTTGACCCAACAACAGAAATAAGCGTGTTGTTTTTAGTCATGATGTAATTTATAACCACATTTGTGGCAAAACTCTGCACCATCTTGATGTTTGTCTTCTAAACAATTACTACAAGATTGGGTGTTTAAATGTACGGTAGTGTATTCGCTGCTTTTTACAGGATTCTGTTTTGGCTTCTTTTCAGATGTAGTTTTAGAGTATTCGGCAGAAACAATTCCTGTAGGTACAGCAATAATGCCATAACCCATAATCATAATTATAGCGGCTATAAACTGCCCTAAAGAAGTTTGTGGTGCAATATCACCAAAGCCTACTGTAGTCATGGTAACAATACACCAATAAACGCTTTTTGGAATATTGGTAAATCCGTTCTCTTCACCTTCAACCATATACATTATAGTTCCAAAAATTACAGAAGCAATAAGAACAGCAAATAAAAACACGGCTATTTTTGCTCTACTAGCTCTGATAGCATTTGTTAGGTGATTTGAAGCTCCTAGGTACCTGGCTAATTTCAAGATTCTGAATACACGTAGTAAACGTAACGCTCTTAGGGCAATGAGCGCATGAGTACCAGCCATAAATAATGAAATATATTTTGGTATGGTAGATAATAGATCTATAACACCATAAAAACTAAAAATATATTTGGAAGGTTTTTTTACAGAAATGATACGAACAATATACTCTATAGAAAAAAGAATAGTGATAATCCATTCAGCAAAATTTATCTCTTTATGATACTTCAAATCAAAAGACTTTATACTTTCCAGCATTACTAGAACAATACTGGCAAGAATTGCTATTAAAAGGACGACATCAAATAACTTACCTTCAGGAGTATCTGCTTCATAAATTATTTCATGAAGTCTGGTGCGCCAGTTATGTTTATTTTTTTGTTCCAATATTTAAAAATACAAAAAGTAAAATTTAAATTTTCTCTAAAACTATAACTGTGTTATTTTGATTCTCAACTACCTTATTCATAAACTCTTTGATATACTCATAATATTCAGGTCCGTAAATAGCAGAATTAAATCTCACGCTAAAATAAACGGTTAACTCGTTATTATCATGCTCAATATTAACTATCAAAGCTCCTTTATTGTTGGGTAGGGTGAGATTAATTGGTTTAGGGGATTCTATTACCCTCAATTTTTCATTTAGATTAATCTTAAGTACAAAGTTATAGATGTCTTTATATCCAAAATCAATTGGATATGTACGTTCTTGTAGTTTGAAAGGATTTTCATCAAAGAATTTTAAAATAAAGGGGTTAAAATAAATTTTTTCTCCGATGTATTCTGGTTCAATTTTAATCGCTAAACTTTCATTAAACTCATACTTCTTTTTGTCGAAGTCTATAGCGTTAAGTGATTCTATTTTAAAATTAGAGTACTCATTAACCTTATTATCTTTATATTGATTAGGATTTTGGTCGTACTTTTCTTTATTTGAGTGAGCATGATAACCTGTGAATTTACTTTCGATAGTTCCTGTCAAAAGATCATCTTCTGAGGCGGATAATTGGACTCGATGTTGTCTAATTGAGTATTTACTAATATTAATATCAGTCCAATAACTTCCTTTTTCGAAATCAATTAATCTTCCGTATTGATTTAAACAACGATAGGGAATTTCCCCAAATGATAAATACTTATTTGTTCCATCTAAAAGGTATTCTTTATCTTTGATATTAGTTTTTAATATAACATAGTTAAATTCGGTCAATACAGGGTATAATTTTGTAGCTAGACCATTTTCTCTAGTGGATAAGAGAATAGGTTTAGTTTTTATATTTTGGCTTGATAATAAGTTTTCTAACAATAAATTTATTTCAAATGCATTTCCTGATTTTTCTTTCAATAAATCCTTCACGGAGACATCAAAGCGTTCAAATTTACCGTTCCAATTGTAGTTGTCAGTAACAAAGTTATATATAGCTTTAGCTTTTTCTAAGTCGTCCGACAATTTAGTTATACTTTCAGGTAACACATTTTTAGAAAGACTTGGTTTGTTTATTTGTTTTCCAAAATTTTTATCTAATCTTAGTTCTTCATATACATCTTCCCAAGTTTTAGTTATTTTATCAATACTTCCATCAAATCCGTTAATTGTACTTAACTCATATTCTAGTCTAGATATATAGTTTAAAGGTGTAGTAGTAAAACCTTCTGGTTTATATGCAGGGATGTCTTTCATTACATATTTTGATACAACACAATCTGCACCAACACCAGAGCTAAGCCAGACACAATTTTTTTCTATTTTAGAGTCATTGGTTGTTAATGGTGTAGATCCTACAAACTTAATATTATATTCATAGTTTCCAGGTATACTTGTGTTATATTCACTATATAAAACAGGGTTTGAACCTTGAAAGTACCATGGTTGAAATTTAGAAATAAATCTAGATTGAGTTTCATATTTGTAGGTAATAACACTACCTACTCTTACGTTTGGGAGAACAAACCTTACAATTGTATGGTCTTCATTTTCCTCTTTATAAATGGCATCATCACTCATTTGGGTTTCAATTACTTCTCCGTTTTCAATATTAAAGGTTGTTCCCTTTATATTCAAAATTTTCTCAGAAGACTTTTTACCCTTGTATAGCTTTATCTCAACCTGTCCCTTATCTAGGCCTTTTTTGTTTAATATTTTAATTTTTTGTTCAATTTGAAACCTGAGCCAAAAAGTTTTTGGGTCTATAAAACTATTTCCATAATCATATATTATAAGAGCATTGGCGGTTGAGTCTTTTGAAAAAGAGTTTATTTCAAGATCACTTTGAGAAACTTTCATATTCAAATTGAACTCTTGAGCATTGCTTAATAAGCCAATAGAAATTAATAATAATAAAAATTTAAATTTCATTGATTTTAGATTGGTTTTATTGATTATAATTGAATAACCTTCAATCGCTTATTCCTTCGCATATAACTTTGTATAATATGCTGTGTATCTCTATTGTTTTGCATTGGTGTGATTAAAGACGACAGAATTTCTCGATTGTTTATTTGATGATTAAGGTCAAAAAAGCCAATACCTTTAAAAACGCCATCTTCAATTAATATGACACTTTTTTCATCAATATCTCTTCCACGATCAATGAGAATCATGTCTTTATTATCATAAGAATTGATTTCAATTACCGATAGTACTCGTTTGTTATACGTTTCAATATGTTCTTCTTCTAAACAAGCTCCGTGACAAGCTTTGATACCATAATTAAAACAACTCGAGTCTCCTTTTTCTAACCCACAAAGTTTTGAGCAGAGTTCATAGCTTTCAATCATTCGTGTCATAAACGAAACACCACTTTGTCTGTTGGTAAATGTGGTTATAGGTTTCACATCTTTTTTTATTTGAGATACTCTTAAATTGATATAACCTTTAGAATCCACAAAGCTATAAAGGCCCTGAGTGAACTTGCTACGTTTAAGTGCTCGATTGTGTATTGGTTTGTTGGTTTTTATTTCCTCACTTTCTTTTAATAGGGCGACTAGTTCACTGCCTGTTTTTTCATAAGTTACAGAAGCGACTTGAAGCTGTATTTTTTTAGATTTTGAATTGGTATTTGTAAAGTGTTGCGTAATGCGTTTTTTAATGTTGTTACTTTTTCCGATGTAAATTATATTTCCATCAGCATCGTGAATATAATACACTCCTGTTTCGCTCGGAAGTTCATCAATGATATCTCTGAGATTGGGAGCGATTTTAGATTTTTTCTCAACTTTTACAGCATTCTTAATTATGGATTTGTCGGTATCTTTATTCAACAGCATTTTGAATAATTTTACCGTAGCAAGCGCATCGCCATTGGCTCTATGTCTATCACTTACCGGAATACCAAGTGCTCTGGCTAATTTACCTAAACTGTAAGATTCCATATCAGGTATAAGCTGTTTGGATAATTCTACCGTACAAAGTGTTTTTCTTTTGAAGGGAAATCCAAGACGTTTAAATTCCGTTTTAAGGATTCGATAATCAAAATCAGAATTATGAGCTACAAGAATACAATCTTCGGTAATTTCTACAATACGTTTTGCAACTTCATAGAATTTTGGTGCATTTCTAAGCATATTAGAATTGATGCCAGTAAGATTAACTACGAAAGGTTGTATGTCGCGCTCAGGGTTAACTAAAGAAATAAATTGATCGGTAACCTTATGACCGTCAAATCTATAGATTGCAATCTCAGTAATACCTTCCTCGTTGTACTTACCACCTGTGGTTTCTATGTCTAATATTGCGTATATAACTCTAAGCTTAGATAAGGTACTAAATTAAAAAAGTTAATGCTTTGAAACACTAATTTTAGTGATAATTTCTAGGGCCAAAAATACTGCTTCCTATTCTAACCATGGTACTTCCGCTTTCAATAGCCCATTGGTAGTCACCACTCATTCCCATAGAAACGGTTTCTAAGTGACAGTTTTCGGTTTGCCAGCTTTTTAAGCTATCGAATGCAGATTTTAAATTATTAAACTCTTTAATAATTTGCATCATATCATCAGTAAATGTTGCCATGCCCATAACTCCAACAATCTTTATGTGTTTTAAAGCAGCAAANTCATCNGANTGGAGTAGAGAAGCGGCATCATTTTTAGACATACCAAATTTACTATCTTCTTCAGCAATTTTTATTTGAAGCAAGCAATTGATAATTCTATCGTACTTTTCGGCTTGTTTGTTAATTTCTTTTAAAAGCTTAAAACTATCTACACCATGAATTAAGTTAACAAACTCAGCCATATATTTTACCTTGTTTCTCTGTACATGACCAATCATGTGCCATTGGATGTCTTTAGGCATTTGTTCATATTTTTCAGCCATTTCTTGGATTTTGTTTTCACCAAAAATGCGTTGTCCAGCATCGTAGGCTTCCATAAGCTCAGAAACAGGCTTGGTTTTAGACACAGCAACTAAAGTAACATGTTCTGGTAATTGAGATTTTATGTGTTTGAGATTATCTTTTACACTCATTGATCTTAGGTCTTTTTGTTATTTCTGTTTCAGAAATAAATTAGTTTCAATATTCGTAAATCGTGATGGCACTTCGTAATTTGGGTAAAATGTAAGTACTCTTTGGAGGCATTGTTAAACCTTCATCAGCGATTTGTTTCATTTGTTCTACATTAGACGGGCACATTCCGAATCCAACTGAAAACGCTCCGCTATCAACACTACTTTTTGTGGTAATCATTTCATGACGACCATTAACGTATTCTATTCTGCTATCGTTTCTTAAATCGTTAATACCTAAAATAGGTTGAAGAATGGTTTTGTAAAGCAGATGAGCATCTAATTGATCTAATGCTGTCTTAAAGTTGTAATGTGTTTTACGTAAATATAAGGAATAAAATTCACCATCTAAATACATACTAAAATGATGTGGTTTTGATGGTTGGTAAGGTAACGTTCCTCTGTTCTCAATTCGGTAGAATTCATCTAACTTTATTAAGAATTCTTCTTTTGTGAGTCCATTTAAATCCTTAACCAATCTATTAAATTCATAGATTACTAAATCAGATTCTGGAATAAGATAAGACATGAAAAAGTTGTAAGACTCACTGCCATTATGGTTTGGATTCTTCGCTTTTTCGTCTTTATAAAGTAAATAGGACGATGAAGATCTGTGATGGCCGTCCGCAATATAAATAGTTTCCATAGCCTTAAATTCTTTTTGAATTATAGCTATGGTAGCTTCATCATCAACTTTCCAAAGGTAATGGGTGTCTCTATAAGTCATGGTAAACTCAAATTCGGCATAACCTTTTTGAGTTTCTTCAATAATTGAAGCAATTACAGCATTATCTGGATAGGTGAGTAAAACAGGCTCAGCATTAAAACCTACGGTTTGAAGATAGGTTTTAAAAGTTTGTTCGCGTTTGGCAATGGTATCTTCGTGTTTTTTTATGATGTCTTTTTCATAATCTTCGGCACTAGTAGCAGCAATGATACCATTGAATTCTTGTCCATGTCTATTAACTATTTTATAAACATAGAACGACGGATTTTCATCTTGAACAAAAATGCCATCTTCCTTAAATTCCAGATATCTATTTCGGACCAGTTTGTAACGCTCTTCTCCTGTTACTTCTTGATCGTATTTATAACCAGGGTTTATAATATGTAAAAAGCTAAATGGATTATAGCCCATACGAGACTCACGTTCTTCCAAAGTATAACTTTGATAAGGACGTGAGGCCACAAGACCAACCATGGCTCTTGTAGGTTTTACTGCTTTGAATGNGATAATTTTTGCCAATTTCTATCTGTTTTTTTCAATAAAAGCTGAAGGATCTAGGTAACCATCAGTATTGGTTGAATAACCGCCACCAATATCTAAACCTACCTCATCTCTAATTTCTAAATGAAGATGTGCATAATATGCGCCATTACAGTTTCCTATAGTTGCAATTTGTTCACCTTTTTTTACAAATTGCTTTTGATCTATGTATATAGAATCACAATGTGCATATAATGATTCATAAAGTTTTCCATCATACAAATGAATAACTCTGACCACATTTCCCCACCCACCTTTTAAATCTTCAGCAATGCTAACATAGCCATTACCAATTGCATATATTGGGTCTCCTAAATCAGAATTACCACCGCCATTACCATTCCAATCATCACCTAAATGATTGTTTTCTTGAAATTTTTGGGCATTGTAATAGCCTTTTGCGTTTGGCTTTCCAACAGGGAAATCAAAACCGTTTGAAATGTATGAAGGGTTTTTATCAAATAACTCTATATAATCAATATCCTGACCAAATTCAATCTTTAGACTATAATCCATGTATTCTCCAGTATTACTGAAACCTTCTATTGAAATAGCTTTTTCATTCTTACATGAAAAGAATATCAGTAGGGTCAATATACATAAGGAAAATCGAGTCATTAAATTATTTACAATTTCTATTTAGCAAATTGTTTAGAAACCTTTTCCGCTTTACGGCTTTCTGAATAGTCATAAAAACCTTCACCAGATTTCACACCAAGTTTTCCAGCTTGTACCATATTTACCAATAGAGGACAAGGAGCATATTTAGGGTTTTTAAATCCATCGTACATAACATTTAAGATAGAAAGACAAACGTCTAAGCCAATAAAATCGGCCAGTTGTAATGGACCCATTGGGTGCGCCATACCTAATTTCATTACAGTATCAATTTCTTCAACGCCAGCGACACCGTTGTAAAGTGTTTCAATAGATTCGTTAAGCATTGGCATTAAAATACGGTTAGCCACAAAACCAGGATAATCGTTAACCTCAGTCGGTACTTTTCCTAAAGTTTTAGATAATTCCATAATGGTATTAGTAACTTCGTCACTTGTGTTGTAACCTCTAATAATTTCTACCAATTTCATAATTGGCACAGGGTTCATAAAGTGCATACCAATAACCTTTTCTGCTCTAGAAGTTACTGCTGCTATCTGTGTGATAGATATAGACGATGTATTTGTAGCTAGAATAGTGTCTTTACCACAGGCTTCTTCTAGTTGCTTAAAGATTTTAAGTTTTAAATCTACATTTTCAGTTGCAGCTTCTACAACTAGCTCAACATCTTTAACTCCGTCTTCAATTTTAGTAAAAGTTGAAATATTATTTAAGGTATTTTCTTTATCAGATTCAGTAATTTTTTCCTTAGCGACCATTCGGTCTAAGTTTTTAGAAATAGTTGCCAAGCCTCTTTCAAGAGACGTTTCACTGATGTCTATAAGTTGTACTTTAAATCCTGACTGTGCAAATGTATGGGCAATTCCATTTCCCATAGTACCCGCGCCTATTACTGCTATGTTTTTCATAATTAAAAGCCCATCCTAGCCTTCCCAAAAGGGAAGGAACTCTTACTCGGGCGTGTAAGAATTTTGTTTATAGTTATTTTATAGCACTTCTAGTTCCCTTCCGTTTGGAAGGGTTAGGGAAGGCTTTTTTAAAACTGATTAATAATCATGGTTGCGACACGCAAAGCTTCTGTACCATCATGTAATGTTACAATTGGTTTTGTGTTGTTGTTAATGGCATCTGCAAAGGTCTCCAATTCATCTAAAATGGCATTGTTTGAAGTAATTTCAGGATTATCAAAATAGATTTGCTTTTTGATACCTTCTGCATTTTGAAGAATCATATCAAAATCATCAGGATTTTCTGGAGCATCCTTCATTTTTACCACTTCGCATTTTTTCTCAAGGAAATCTACAGAAATATAAGCATCCTTTTGAAAGAAACGTGTTTTACGCATATTTTTAAGCGAAATACGACTAGCTGTTAAATTGGCTACGCAACCGTTTTTAAACTCTATACGTGCATTAGCAATATCTGGAGTATCACTAACAACTGAAACACCACTTGCCGAAACATGTTTTACAGGTGAATTAACGACACTTAGAATAATGTCTATATCGTGAATCATTAAATCTAATACTACAGGAACATCAGTACCACGAGGATTAAATTCTGCCAATCGATGCGTTTCTATAAACATTGGATTTTCCAATTTGTCTTTTATTCCAATAAACGCAGGATTAAAACGCTCTACATGACCAACTTGTCCTTTAACACCATGTTCTGCCACTAAAGTTCTAATAGTTTCAGCTTCTTCTACAGTATTGGTGATTGGTTTCTCTATAAAAATATGTTTTCCCTTTTTTATGGCTTGTTTCGCACAATCATAATGCGAAAGGGTAGGAGTTACAATATCCACAACATCAACAGCATCAATCAATTCGTCAATAGTTTCGAAGTATTTATAACCAAACTCTTCAACTACGCGTTTTGCATTTTCAGGATCGGCATCATAAAACCCTACAAGCTCATATTTTTCAGATTGTTTAAGAAGTCTTAAATGAATTTTTCCAAGGTGACCAGCACCTAGAACACCAGCTTTTAGCATGTTTTTCTGTTTTTTTCAAAAATAATCGTTTTCCTTTAGAAAGTTAAAAAAGAAAATATAAAATACTGCGGAATTATTAATTTAATAAAGTTTGATAATCTGGTTTTGAACTTGTAATTCTATGAATTAATTTAGCCTGAAACTAAACTAGACTTTGAAAGATACATTTAAGCATCAGGGCATGCGTCAACAACTTGTTGATACACTGATAAAAAAGGGCATAACAAATGATAAGGTTTTAAAAGCCATTGGCAAAATCCCTAGGCATTTATTTATGGATTCTGGTTTTATAGACCATGCTTATGTAGATAAAGCGTTTCCCATTGCTGCTGACCAAACCATTTCGCAGCCTTATACTGTTGCATTTCAATCGGAATTATTACAGATTCAACCAGGACATAAAGTTTTGGAGATTGGAACAGGAAGTGGCTACCAAACTGCTGTTTTGCTAGAACTTGGTGCAAAAG
>PAJL01000104.1 GCA_002706045.1 Flavobacteriaceae bacterium | reverse complement strand
CGCTCAGAGATAAACCCGTTTTGTTTTTTGCTGCTATTGATATAGCGTGCTACAGTTTTGTCAACTCTAATAACCACTTTGGTTTTTTCGTATGCTTTTGTTTTTGCCAAATGGTCTTCAAGATTTCCGTGGATTTTGGTAAACGGTATTTCGGTTCGTTTTATGTCCAGCATTCGGTCGGTTCTAAATTGTCTGTAATCATTCCGGTAAAGGCAAAAACCTAAAAGATACCAAGCATTATTTTCGTGAAATAAACCTACAGGTTCTATAAAGCGTTCAGAAGGTGTTTCGCTATTTAGCGAATGATATTTTAAGAAAAACTGTTTGTGTTCCGCAATGCTTTCAAAAATAATTTCTAGTGCATCAGGTAGATTTTTATTAAATAATTGTTGCGATGGACTTACTGTAATCTGAGATTCTAATGCTGTAATCCAATCTTTTTCACTGCCTCTTAAAACCGATTTTATCTTTAGCATGGCAGACTCATGATAATTGCCTAAAGATTTATCTACATACTTCTGCATAAGCTTTTCAGCAGCTACAAAACTACTAGCTTCTTCTTTGGTAAACATTACGGGAGGTAATCGGTAGCCTTCCATTATAGAATAACCAACACCAGCCTCACTAACAATTGGGATGCCTGCTGCTTCTAAGGTTCTTACATCTCTATAAATGGTTCTAAGGCTCACATCAAACTTATCTGCTAATTCTTGAGCTTTAACAATGCGTTTAGATTGTAGTTTTACTAGTATGGCAACAATACGATCGAATCGTTTTACGGTATCTATACTCATAATGGCACAACATATATCCCAAAGATAATCTTTAAGATGAATCTGAATTTTATTAAGGTTTTTTAGTTTCGTCATAGCACTATGTTTTTTAAATGCTATTGGTTGATGGATCAAATTTAGGTTGGCATAGTGACAAGGGTTTGTCAGGAAGTTTAGGAATGTCATAACAACATAAAAAGCAGAATAAAAAATAATCAAAATACTACTGACATACTGCTGTCACAAGCTGCTTTTACATTTGCTGTATCATTAATTATTAAAACAGAAATTATTATGGAAACCACAGCAAAACAAACGAAACCACAGGTTGTTAGTCCAGCAGAACTTTTAGAACATTGGCAAGGTCATAGACGTGTTACACGTCGTACTATAGAAGCTTTTCCAGAAGATGCTTTTTTTAATCATAGTATAGGAGGTATGCGTCCTTTTTATAAAATGGTTATGGAGCTTTTAGCCATTGCGGAACCAGGTTTAAGAGAAATTACAGGTGATAAACCAGAATCTTTTGATGAAGAGTTTAAACACGAAAAAAATAAGGAGTATTTCTTAAAACTTTGGGATGATGCTACGGAAGCCATCAACACGCTTTGGGAAAAACTAAAACCAGAGCAGTTTCAAGAAAACATTACGCTATTTGGACAATACGAAGGTACGGTGTATTCACAAATTTCATATTTTATAGATAACGAAATACACCATAGAGCACAAGGTTATGTGTACTTACGTTCTTTGGGTATTGAGCCTCCTTTATTTTATATGAGAGACTAAAACTGTAATTATGAAGGAGACATTATTAAAAACTGTACTGGTATTTAAAACTTCAATTTATAATACTGACGACGTGCAAAAGCTGAATCCATTACTTAATAAGTTAGTGGCTAAAAATGACCGTTGGAATTTTGATTTGGAAGACTGTGATAACATACTTCGAGTTGAGAGTAACACCATTACAGCCGAATCAGTTTTGGGCTTGTTGGGAATGCACGGTTTTTATTGTGAGGAACTTCATTAAGTTATACGTCAGTTCGAGTGATTTTGAGGTATGAAAAATTGTATCGAGAACTTTTTTATTGCTAAAACCTTGTTCTCATACTTTGAATAAAATACATGAACTGACAATTTTTAGATATACTTTTCAGATTGTTTTAAAATCCTGAGTTAACGCTCAGGATTTATTATTTAAAGTTTTATTAGTTTAAAAAGACTAATTTTGATTTTTATAACATCAACCATATAATGAGGCTTTTAACTGCAGTTTTTTTAATTTCAATTACAACTTTCTGTTTTTCTCAGGAAAAAATAGATAGTCTTATGAGTGAGCTAGGTAATATGAAAACTAAAACCAAAGCTTATATTGATGTTGTCAATAATTTAGGTTATCAGTATTGGATTAGAGATTCTAACGCATCTTTAAAATATGGTTTAGAAGGCTTAAAAATAGCCGATAGTTTAGAGTATTTAAATGGTAAGGCTAAAGCTAACCGAGTTATAGGCGTAGCCTACTGGACAATTGGTAATCATTTTGAAGCCATAAAACATCTTGATACTGCATTAAAGCAGTATGAAAGCCTAAATGATTTAGAAAATGTTGCTAATTGCACACTTAACTTAGCTATGGTTTATGCGGCTTTAAGTGAAGATGATAAAGCTTTGGCTATGTATGAAGATGCTGTTAATCAGTTTACAGCTTTAGATTTAAAATCAAGAATTGCTACAACTTTCACAAAAATAGGAACCCTCTACACTAAAAAAGGACTTTATCCAGAGGCAAAGGAGTATTTAACCAATGCATTAAAAATGCACACGGATACAGATTTTGCTTATGGTAAAGCAGAAGCTCATAATAGATTAGGTATTTTATATATTGATTTAAATGAAAAAGAGCAAGCGTATTATCATATTCAAAAGTCAATTCTAATAGGCAGAACAGTTGACGATGCTGATGGTTTGATTAGTAACCTTATACAATATGCTAAATTATTAATGCTTGATAAGGAATATGATACAGCCGAACAACATTTGGATTTAGCAATTTCAAGAGCAAATAAGAAAAACCTAAAAAGGTATGAGCTTGAAGCTTATAATGAACTTCAAAAACTTAAACGTTTAGAAGGAGAATACGAAGAAGCTCTAGATTTTTATGAAAAATATTCAATTTTAAAGGATAGTATTTTTAATTCGGAAAAAGCTATGCGGATAGCTGCTTTAGAGTTTAATAATGAAATCCAAAATAATAAAAAGGAGATTGAATTGCTTTCTCAAAAAGAGCGTACAAATAATATTATTAAGTGGATGCTTTTCATTGTACTTATAGCTGTTATTATTATTGTTATTCTTTATCTGCACAACACTAATAAACGTTCTGTTCAGCAAGAGGAATTGCGCTTAGCAAAGGAAGAGTTTAATAAAGCAGAATTAGAAAATGCTAAGCTAAAGCAAGAAGAACTAGCTCAAAAGCTAGAATACAGAAATAAAGAATCAACTTCTTACACCTTAAATTTTGTTCAAAAAAGTGAGCTATTTCAAGAGTTGAAAGATAAAATTGAACTATTAAAAACAGCAACTCCAAAACAACAAGAGCGAATTATAAAAGAGCTTAATCAGGTTATAAAGCAGCATATCAATATAGATAGAGATTGGGAAGATTTTAAGCGCTATTTTGAGGAGGTTCATAGTGGTTTTAGTGAAAAACTAAAAGAAAAGCATCCAGACTTAAGTGCAAATGATCTTAGAATTTGTGCTTTAACACGATTGAATTTAAACATTAAAGAATCGGCAAGTATTTTGGGAATTACACCTGAAAGTGTAAAAACAGCACGTTATAGACTGCGAAAAAAACTTAACCTTGAGCCGAATGAGGAACTTTTGAGCTATCTTTTAAGTATTTAAGCAAAAATTTTTCACGTATTTGTACTAATATAGGATAGATTTTTAAATATTTAAAAATCAGTTAACTGTAGTTTTATGTTCACCTGATGTTTACCTATGTTAAGGTGAAATAGTTATGTGGTCTACCTAATTTATTATGGTAGACCACTTTTTGTATACAGCATTTATTTTCTAAACCTTTTACATGCCTATACTTTTGCATCATCATCAAAAATCAATAAACGAAAAGTTATGAAACATTTAAAAACAAAAACACACAATGATCAATCGCTGAGAAAGCTATGGATTGAAAGAAAGAACAGATTCCAACAACTTAAAATTAGAAATCATGGAAGAGTTATTTAACAAATTACCAAACCCAATTGACGTTTTAATAGACCCTATATCTTTAATGGTTTATGGGTTGTTTGGAGGACTTTTTTTATGGGAGCAACTATTCCCAGCAAGACAATTACCAGAAATTAAATACTGGAAACTTAGAGGATTACTATTTTTTATGATTTACATATTACTCACAACCTATATTCCATTGTTATGGAATGATTTCTTTGCATCTTATCAACTTTTTAATTTAAGTCATTTAAGTTTTTCATTACAAGTTGTTTTAGGAGTGGTACTCTTTCAAGTGGTGCAATATGGCTGGCATATTAGTATGCATAAATCAGATTTTCTTTTTAGGATTTCTCATCAAATGCACCACAGTGCAGAGCGTTTAGATGTTCCAAGCGTATTCATGTTCAGTATTAATGATATGATTGGGTTATCACTAGTTGGTTCAATAGCCTTCTCACTAATTATGGGTTTAGGTCCACAAGCAATCACCATCATTATTTTAACGCTTACTTTTTTAGGGATTTTTCAGCATGCTAATATTAATACGCCAAGGTGGTTGGGTTATGTGGTGCAGCGTCCGGAAAGTCATACTTTACATCATGCTAAAGGCATACATAAATACAATTATGCTGATTTACCGATTGTTGATATGATTTTTGGAACTTTTAAAAACCCAAAAACTTACGAGCACGAAACAGGATATTATTATGGAGCTTCTAGTAGGATAAAGGAAATGCTTATGTGGAAAGATATAACTAAGAATAATGAATCGCTTTAATATGCAAAGGTATTTTCTAACACTGGTTTATTCCATGTGCATAATGCTTTTTGTTTCATGCTCAATCGATAGTATAACAGGGTCTGGAAATTTAACTTCTGAAATTAGAAATCTCAATAGTTTTAATGCTGTTTCTGTGGTTGGAGTATTTGAGGTTAATATTATTCAGGGAGATACACAATCTGTGGAGATTATTGCAGATGATAATGTTATAAGTCATGTAAGAACCAAAATAGAGAATGGAATACTAAAACTCTATTTGGATAATAATCATAATTATAAAAATATATCGGTATCAGCCAATATAACAGCTGTATCCCTTGCAGGAATAAAAAATGAAGGGTCTGGTGAAATAGTTATCTCTCAAGTTAGTCAGCCAAATTTGTTTTATGTTAACAATAAAGGAAGCGGAAACATAAGTTTTTCTGGTTTTTCAAGTGGTTTGAATGTCAGAAATGAAGGTAGCGGAACACTTTCAGGTTTTGGATTTGTCACTTCTACTTGTGATGTAGAATTGGTAGGTTCTGGTGATTTAGAAATAACTTGTGAAATCGAACTTAATGTTTCTATTAGTGGTAGTGGTAATGTTTTCTACAATGGAAATCCTACTGTGAATTCAAATATTGATGGAAGTGGTAATGTTATAGATTCAAACTAATTTTAATTTATTATGAAAAAAATATGTTTAGTGATTTTATTTTCCATGTTACTAAGTTCATTGGTAAATGCTCAAGCAACTATTGCTCATTTTGGAGATTGGGAATTGGAAAATGGTAAAGTTTTAAAAAATGCTAAAATAGGATATCAAACCTACGGAAAACTAAATCAAGATAAAAGTAACGCAATTTTATTTCCAACTTGGTATGGAGGTAAAGGTGAGAGCCTAAAACCATATATTGGAAGAGAGGAGATGCTTGATACATTAAAATATCATGTTATTGTTGTTGATGCATTGGGAAATGGTATATCGTCATCACCTTCAAACGCAGAGCTTCAAGATGGTGAGGGTTTTCCGGAATTTAGTATTAGGGACATGGTTCATTTGCAACATAAGTTGGTTAAGGAAGTTTTAGAAATTGATCATTTATATGCGGTTCTGGGAATTTCCATGGGAGGTATGCAAACGTATCAATGGATGGCTACATATCCAAGCTTCTTTGATAAGGCAATTCCAATTGTTGGGTCTCCTAAACTCTCGGTTTATGATTTGCTTAATTATGAAATATTCAAAGAGATGTTATCGAACGAAATAAAAAATAACACTCATAATCCCACTTTTTTAATGCTAGAGTATGCTTTGGGCTTAACACCTCGTTACTACAGTAAGTTCAAAAAATCTAAAGTGGAGTTTTTTGATGAAATAAAACAAGAAGCAAAAGAATATGATGTTCGGGATTTATATAGTCAAATGCTTGCCATATCAAACCATGATTTACAATCAGATTTAAATTTTACAAATGCTACTTCATTAAAAGATGTGTTTAAAGGAGAAGTGTTCATTATTTATACAAGCACAGATAGTCTCGTGTATTATGATTCTAATATTGATTTAATTGAAGAGTTAGGTGCTGAGTTTTTAGATTTAAAATCAGACTGCGGACATTATGCTTTTAGCTGTGAAATAGAAAGAATAAGTAAAACTGTTAAAGATTTTCTGAATTAGAAATTCACAGTGAATGTCAGATTTAAGATTAAATGAAGGAAATACCACAATAGAATGATATTACTAATGGTAGTAAGTCAAAAAAGCAATGAAAGATAATTTAGGGGATTAGGGTTTACAATTCTTTTGTTGTAGTGACAAACTACATTAGTATTTTATTAAAAGTCCTGAGTGAACGCTCAGGATTTTTTATTTGAAGCTGTTTTAAAATTTAGTTTGTTACTTTTATGAAAAACTAAAGAAATAATAGCTATTATATGAAAACTGAGCCATCCGCTTTAATAATAAAGTTTATCTATATTCTAACAATAACCCTTCTTGTATCTTGTGAAACAAAGGATGAAAACACTGATTTGGTATTTTATCCAGAGGTCAATGAGATGGGAATTTCACCAGATACACATCTTAAAATTACTTTTAAAAGTCAGCCAAATATCGGCAACAAAGGAAAAATCAAAATATTTGACGCCTCTAATGATTCGCTAGTAGATGTTTTAGATCTTAGCATTCCACCAGGACCAACCGAATATAAAAAGAAACCTGATGCCGATTATATTCAAGAGCCATATAATTATAATACTCCTGTTTCTACAAATGCTAATACAAAACCAGGCACACCTTCAGGTGGAGCTTTGCCTACTTCAGACGATTATCAATTAACTATTATTGGTGGGTTTTCTGATGCATTTCACTTTTATCCTATTATAGTTCATGATAGTACAGCGATCATTTATCCACATCATAATTTGCTTGGTTATAATAAACAGTATTATGTTCTAATGGACAGTACAGTGTTGTCAACTCCAGATGGAAATTTCAAAGGAATTTATAATAAAGATTCGTGGCAATTCCAAACAAGAAAAGACAGACCAGAACTTTCCAAAAAGAAGTTAATTGTGGATGATAGAGGAGATGGTGACTTTAACACTTTACAAGGTGCGTTAGATTTTATACCAGAGCATCATCAAGATACCATTCATGTCTTAATTAAAAGTGGAGTGTATGAAGAGTTAATTTATTTCAGGAATAAATCTAACATCATTATTGAAGGTGAAAGCAGAGCAGGCACTATTGTGCAATATGCTAATAATGAAGTTTTCAATCCGCATCCAAGAAATTTAAAAACCAATGAAAAACTGGGAACGTTTCCATCGAGACGTGCTGCGTTTGCTATAGATAATTGTAGTAACATTCAGCTGAAAAACCTCACTGTAAAAACATTGTTAAAAGGACAGGCAGAAGGCTTACTGATTAACGGAGATCAGGTGTTAGTAAAAAATGTCACTATAGTTGGTGATGGAGATGCGCTGCAAACCAACGGATCAGCATATTTTGAAGATGTAAAAATAGATGGAGGTGGAGATATGATTTTAGGCAGAGGTCCAGCATTCTTTAAAAACTGTGAGTTTTTATCGCCTGGACCATTCATGTGGATTAGAAACACAGCTGAGAATCATGGTAATGTATTTCTAAACTGTAGTTTTACAAACACAGGAAAAAATGAAGCCGTTTTAGCACGTACCACAGATAATAGAGGAGAAGGGTATCCGTATTGCGAAGCTGTGTTGCTCAACTGTACTTTAGANGGTATTGCNCCAGAAGGTTGGNCTGTACGTGGTGAAAACACACATAGCATTCATTATTGGGAATATAATTCTANAGATAAAACTTCTGGAGAACCAATAAACATAAGCGAAAGGCATCCTATTTCTCGTCAGTTAACAAAAGAAAACGACAGTTTGCTTATTCAACAATACACTGATCCTACATTTGTATTTGGAGGCTGGAAACCAGAATAGAAACTATTGTACTCTGCTTCGCGATTGTTTAATCCCTTCAAGATTAGTGTTGGCCCATTGTACTAAATTTTGAATATAAGGCACTAGACTTTGTCCACGTTCAGTAAGGTTGTATTCAACTTTTGGAGGAACTTGCGGATATATGGTACGTTTTACCAAATCGTCGGCTTCTAACTTTTTTAAAGTTACCGTGAGCATTTTTTGGGAAATGGTACCAATATATTTATGAATCTCATTAAAACGTAGTGTTTTAGCGTCTTCCAGAAGTAGAATAATCAATACAGACCATTTGTCTCCAATTCTATCCAGCACATTTCTTACTGGGCAATTATCAGCATCTAAATATTTTTCTAAATTATTTTCAGTCATAACAATCTNATTTTCAATAGTAGTTACCAAAAAGTAAGTGTCTCACTTTCTTTACAGTTCTTGTTTAGTCTTTAATTACTTTTTACCTTTGACTTACTAAAAGTAAGTAATAAACTTTTGTAAAGTTAAACTATAAATTTATAATAATGAAAAAAATATTGATAACAGGTGCTACAGGACATTTAGGAAGTAGTACAGTACGTTTTTTAAAAGAAAAAGTAAGCACAGAGCAAATCGCTGTTTTAGTGCGTAATACAGATAGTGATCTCGTTAAAAACTATAAGCATGAAGGCATAGATATTAGAGTAGGAGACTACGATAATTTTGAGAGTCTTACAGAAGCATTTAAAGGTATAGACCTTTTGTATTTTGTGTCTGGTAGTGATATCGGTAAACGTTTGCCACAGCATAAAAATGTTGTTAAAGCAGCAGTACAAGCTGGTGTAGAACATGTCTTGTATACAAGCACAGTTAGAAATGATGAAAGCGAAGATGCGCCATTATTTCCAGTGGTAGACTCACACAAACAAACCGAAGATTTAATCTTAGCTTCAGGATTAAACTACACCATATTAAGACACAACTTGTATGCTGAGGTCATTAATATGTTTATCGGTGACAAAGCACAAGTGCTACAAACCAAATCTATTTATTTACCAACAGAAGATGGAGAGGTATCTTTTGTACCAAGAAAGGATTTTGCAGAAGCTGAGGCTATTATTTTGGCTAAACCAGAAGCTTATAAAAATGTGATTTTAGAGTTTAACGGTAGTGAGCAAGTAGGTTTTAAGGAGGTTGCAGAAAAATTATCTGCAGTGGTTGGAGAAACCATTCCATATATATCACCAGAAGAAGGCGAGTTTAGAAAACAATTGGCAGAAGTAAGCTTACCTCAAGAGATTATAGATATGGTGGTAATGTTTAGCCTTGGTATTGCTAACGGAGAATTTAACCATAAAACCAACGATTTAGAAAAGGTATTAGGACGACCAACACAGTCCATTGCAGACTTTTTAAAAGAAACTTATGCATAAATGCATCATAGTTAAATTATGTTGATAAGAAATCCCAAGTCTATGGCTTGGGATTTTTTGTTTTAAAAACTACGTAACTTTACGTATTGATAATGAGGTTTGAATAGACTAACTTAGCTTATCAATCGATATAGTTCATTGAAACGGAACTATATCTTAACGTTACCACACATTTGAGAAAAACCATTTCCATATTAACCATTTTAGTTTTCATTTCAGCTTGTAAGCAACAACAAAATAAACCCGAAATGAAAGCATTGAATTCAAAGGAAGAATTTGGAGAAGAGGAATTGAATATTTGCAAAGAACAATCCGAAAATGGAATTATATTCGAAACCTGCCTAAAACAATATGACTTATTCTCTCTCAAATCACCGACAGGAGATACATTGTATAAAAACGACAACAATCCTTCTGAATATTTATTAACAGATTTCAACGAAGATGGTTATCTCGATATTGAACTACATTTTATGACAAATGTTCCAGGCGTAAATGAATTATTGATTTTTGACCCTGAATTAAAATCTTTTACGGAAATTGAAAACTTTTCAAACTTTCCTTCATCATTAAAAATTAATGGAACTGACTTATTTTATTCTTATCACAGAAGCGGATGCGCAGACGCCAATTGGGACAGCGATTTATTCTATCTTAAAGAGAATAAAGCTATAAAGATTGGAAATATTCACACGATAGAATGTGATAATGAAAATGATAACGGAATTTATATTTACAAAGTTAACGGAGAAAATAAAAAACAAATAAAACTCATACAAATAGAGAAAAAGGACTTTGACAATAAATGGGATTTCATAGAAAAATATTGGACTGAAAATTATAAAGAATTTAAATAAAAACTTGTGGTAACAACGTATAACAACAATTGTGGCTTTGTGTCCTGCGGACACAACCGTGCAAGCATAAAAGTCGGTAAGTTTAGCTATCTTAGTTTTTAACCAATCCGCAACTGATCGTTATACAATACCGATAAGCGTAACCACCAAAATAACTTTATAAAAGCTAAAAATCCAGTTTTTACAAACCTCAAAAATCATTTAAAAAATACCAATGTAATTAACTACATTTGCAGCGCATAAAAAGAATCCATCTTTAATCTCAAAAAGAGGACACAAAAGTTGGGTATGATGTTTAACTAAAAAGATTCCTGTCTTCGCAGGAAATATTATGAAAGCTGGAATTGTAGGATTACCAAACGTAGGAAAATCAACTTTATTTAACTGTTTGTCTAACGCCAAAGCGCAAAGTGCAAACTTTCCGTTTTGTACCATAGAACCAAATATTGGTGTGGTAAACGTACCAGATCCAAGATTATCTAAATTAGAGGAATTGGTAAAGCCAGAGCGCGTTATGCCAGCAACTGTAGAGATTGTGGATATTGCAGGTTTGGTAAAAGGAGCGAGTAAAGGTGAAGGTTTAGGAAATCAATTTTTGGCAAACATCAGAGAAACAGATGCTATTCTACACGTCTTACGTTGTTTTGATAATGATAATATTGTTCATGTTGATGGTTCTGTAAATCCTCTTAGAGATAAGGAAACCATTGATATGGAGCTTCAGCTTAAAGATCTAGAAACTACAGAGAAAAGGCTAGATAAAGTAAAGCGTGCAGCAAAAACAGGTAATAAGGAAGCGCAAGCTGAAGAAGCGGTGCTTTTAAAAATAAAAGAAGGTTTAGAATCTGGAAAATCAGTCAGAGCGCTTGAGTTTTCTGAAGACGATTATGAAGATTACGTAAAGCCTGCACAATTCATTACTGATAAGCCTGTAATGTATGTATGTAATGTAGATGAAGGTGCTGCTACAACAGGTAACGATTATGTTGAAAAAGTAAGAGAAGCTGTAAAAGACGAAAATGCGGAAGTATTAGTTTTGGCTGTTGGCACAGAAGCAGATATTAATGAGCTAGATGATTACGAAGAACGCCAAATGTTTTTAGCAGATATAGGTTTGGACGAGCCTGGTTCAGCAAAATTAATTCGTGCCGCATACAAATTATTAAAACAGCAGACTTACTTTACTGCTGGTGTAAAAGAAGTAAGAGCTTGGACGGTAACTGTTGGTGCTACTGCGCCACAAGCAGCTGGAGTTATTCATACCGATTTTGAAAAAGGCTTTATTAGAGCAGAGGTTATTGCATACGACGATTACGTGCAATATGGAAGTGAGAATAAAGTAAAAGAAGCAGGTAAAATGCGTGTTGAAGGTAAAAATTACATTGTTAAGGATGGAGATGTGATGCATTTCTTGTTTAATGTGTAATTTTTTTATCATTTATTCGGTTTTTAACGTGCTGATTATCAGTTAACGTCTTGTTTGGGCTGAAAAAATCAAAGAAAATTATGTGACAGCTTCTTAAGTGAAGTGTCTTATACATAAGATAGATTATGCCTCAAATTATAGTAGAAACCGTAATTAATGCCAATATTGAGGTTTGTTTTGATTTGGTAAGAGATATTCGTTTTTATGCTGAATCCTTAAAAAACCGAAATGAAATTCCTATTGACGGAAAGATATCTGGTTTGGTAGAACAAGGTGATGAAATAACTTGGGAAACCAATCACCTCAATTTTATGCAACACTTAACCTTAAAGGTCACTGAGCTTGAAAAACCCTTTTTGTTTGTAGATGAGATGGTAAAAGGTGAGTTTCATACCTACATTCATAAGCATATTTTTAAAGAAGAGAATGGAAAAACTATCATGGTTGATGATATGTGCTTTGAGTCTAAATATGGTATTTTTGGTAGAATGTTAGATGAGTTGTTTTTAAAGCGCTATTTTAAAAAGATACTAGTCACAAGAAATAAAGCCTTAAAAATAAGGGCAGAGCAATTGTCTAAAAAATCATAAAATAATAATGCCAAAAATAGAAATCAAAACATTAATTGAAACGGATTTAAAAACGTGTTTTGATTTGGCAAGAGATATTGATTTTCATCAAAAATCTTTAGAACATTCCAAAGAAAGAGCTATTGCTGGAAAAACTTCTGGACTCATAGAATTAGGGGAAACTGTAACATGGGAAGCTATACACTTTGGCATTCGTCAAAAATTAACTTCGAAAATAACAGAATTTGATTATCCAAACTATTTTGTAGATGAGATGCTAAATGGAGCTTTTAAATCTTTTAAGCACGAACATATATTTTCCAAGTCTTACGATAACAAATTCGATAAGAGTTATACGTTGATGGTAGATAAATTTCACTTTGAATCTCCTTTTGGTGTTCTAGGAAAACTTGCTAATCAACTATTCTTAACAGCTTATATGAAAAATCTATTAACATTAAGGGCTAATCTTCTAAGGGATGAAGCCGAAAGTTCAGGCTAAAATTTGTAGCTCAAACTTAGTGCTTGGTAGGTGTCTCCAAATTGTGTGCGCCCCATCACTGGCGAAAATCCAATATTAGAATCTTTGGTCACTTTGTGTAGCTCAGGAATGTAATAACCTGCAAGTGCGCCAATACCATAGCCAAGTAGTACATCTGTTAAAAAGTGTTCTCCTGCTTCAATTCTTAAATAACCTACAGCAGCAGGTAAAATAATAGCACCAGCCCAAACATAAGGAACAGCTTTAGAGTCTGGATTAAAATCTTGAAAAACCTTTGCAGTAAAAAAAGTAGCTGTTGTAGTTGCGGCAACGTGACCAGAATAAAATGAGCGTTGTCCGTTTTTGGAAAGTCTTCTAAAGTCCGTATTGTTTTCATCATAAACATAAGGTCTAGATCTATTAACCACTCCTGCGGTTATAGTGTATAATGCTCCAGTAGTAGCAATACTTTCGAGATATAAGCCTAAAACTTGAGCTGTATGATCATTTACTTCATCATCTAGAAGAAGCACAAAAGGCGCAGCAAAAGATAAAGCAAAAGAAATATCGCTAAGTTTTCTTGCGCTGTCTGAATTATTTCCAACAGCCCATCGATCTATGAAATTAATATCATCTTGACTATTCATAATATCTGCTAGTTCGCTTTGTGTGATGTCATCTTTATTTCTAGTTAAAGTTAATCCGTAGTAACTTGCGCCAAGTGCAGCGCCAGTCCAAATGCCATCTCTGGTCCATTGCCATTCGTATGGACTTACGGATTTTTGTTGCGAAAATATTGTAGACGAAAACAATAAAAATAGTATAAGGATGATTTTGATTTTCATATAGTATAAATGTTTTGAATAAAATTAGATATCGCTATTTTACTTGTGGTGTTCAAATCATTTGATTTTTAACCCTTTTACGATTTCGATTCAATTCTAAAACCCTTTAAAAACACTATCAGTTATTAAAATTTATTGTTAATTACTTTACGTATTCTATATTTCATTTTTTACGGTATAGTATTATATTAGCAGTCCACCGTAATAATAACCGTCCTTTTTCTATGGCAGAACAATCTAACTATACTGAAGAAAACATACGCTCACTCGATTGGAAAGAACACATCCGAATGCGACCTGGTATGTATATCGGTAAGTTGGGTGATGGTTCTTCGCCAGACGATGGTATTTATATCCTTCTTAAAGAAGTTTTAGACAACTCTATAGATGAGTTTGTTATGGGAGCTGGTAAAACTATTGAGGTTTCCATTCAAGGCGAACGTGTTATTGTTAGAGATTATGGTCGTGGTATTCCGCTAGGGAAAGTAGTAGATGTTGTTTCTAAAATGAATACAGGTGGAAAGTACGATACCAAAGCCTTTAAGAAATCTGTAGGTTTGAATGGTGTTGGTACCAAAGCGGTAAATGCGTTATCGACTTATTTTAGAGTAGAATCAACTAGAGATGGTAAGTAGGCTTCAGCTGAGTTTGAACAAGGGGATTTAACCAATGAGGAATTACTTGAAGAAACGAGTAGGAGAAAAGGAACTAAAGTTAGTTTTATTCCTGATGAAGCGATATTTAAGAACTACAAATTCCGAAATGAGTATGTAGAACGTATGCTTAAAAACTATGTGTACCTAAATCCAGGTTTAACCATAGTTTTCAATGGTGAAAAGTTTTACAGTGAAAATGGTTTAAAAGATTTACTTTCTGAAAACATCAATACTTCAGATTTACTTTATCCGATTATTCACTTACGTGGTGATGATATTGAAGTTGCCATTACGCACAGTAAAACTCAGTACAGCGAAGAATATCATTCTTTCGTAAATGGCCAGAATACAACACAGGGTGGAACACATTTAGCGGCTTTTAGAGAAGCTATTGTAAAAACCATTCGAGAGTTTTACGGTAAAAACTATGATGCATCTGACATAAGAAAGTCTGTTGTAGCTGCTATAGCTATTAAAGTTATGGAGCCAGTTTTTGAAAGTCAGACAAAAACAAAACTAGGTTCTACAGATATGGGTGGCGAGTTACCTACGGTAAGAACTTACATTAATGATTTTGTGAAAACTTATTTAGATAATTACCTTCATAAAAACTCTGAAGCTGCAGAAAAGATTCAGCGAAAGATTTTACAGGCAGAGCGTGAGCGTAAGGAGTTATCCGGAATTAGAAAATTAGCTAAGGACAGAGCTAAAAAAGCGAGTCTTCACAATAAAAAACTTAGAGATTGTCGCGTTCACTTTGGTGATACCAAAAACGAAAGATATCTCGATACAACGTTGTTTATTACAGAGGGAGATTCTGCATCAGGTAGTATTACAAAGTCCAGAGACGTTAACACACAAGCTGTTTTTAGTTTGAAGGGAAAACCTTTAAACTGTTATGGGCTAAGCAAAAAGATAGTTTACGAAAACGAAGAGTTTAATCTTTTGCAAGCAGCATTAAATATCGAAGAGTCTTTAGAGGATTTGCGTTATAACAATGTCGTTATAGCAACTGATGCCGATGTTGATGGTATGCACATTCGTTTGTTATTGATTACCTTCTTCTTGCAGTTTTTTCCTGAAGTTATAAAGGAAGGGCATTTATATATTTTGCAAACTCCTTTATTCAGGGTGAGAAATAAAAAAGAGACGATTTATTGTTATACGGATGAAGAGCGTGTAGATGCTATTGAAAAATTAAAGCCTAAACCAGAGATTACACGATTTAAGGGATTGGGTGAAATTTCACCAGATGAATTCAAGCATTTTATTGGTGAGGATATGCGTTTAGATCCTGTAATGCTAGATAAAGACATGTCTATTGAAGAATTATTGTCATTTTACATGGGNAAAAACACTCCGACTAGACAAGAATTCATTATCGAAAATCTTAAAGTTGAACTTGATATTGTTGAAGAAACTGCATGAGAACCGACAATAGAAAAGTAAGAAATACGGTTATTTCCATTTATTTTGTATTGATATTGCTAACGGTTTTAATGGCAACAGTATTTAGCTCATTAGAATTGGTTGAGAATGGTGTTTTNTATGTCTTTCTAGGATTTTTAGTGNTTTTAGTGCTAGTNCAATCTATAGCAGGTTATTTTGAGTACGATAGTGATGGTGATAAAATTATTGTAATTAACAAAGGATTGATTCTTACNGAATACATTAATTACAGNCAGAAGAAGATTAAATTCAAAAGAAANCAACTAGTAGGATTCAAGATTAAAAANNATTTTTTTTATAAATCATTGGTTTTACAAATCAAAACTCATGAAGATAGGGTGGTAAAGTATCGCTTTAATGTTACTTTACTAAAGTCTAAGAAAGTCAGATATGTAAAGCAGTCTCTAAGGAAAATATTCAAGGAAAGAAAAATTAGCAAATTAGGATAGAGGATGTCAGAAGAAAATGAAGAGCTTTTAAACGATGAAAGCGGTAACCAGGAAACAATAACCAAGGTTACAGGAATGTATAAGGATTGGTTTCTAGATTACGCTTCGTATGTAATCTTGGAACGTGCAGTGCCAGCTATAGAAGATGGTTTCAAGCCTGTGCAAAGACGAATTATGCATTCTATGAAAGATCTCGATGATGGTCGTTATAACAAAGTAGCGAATATTGTTGGTCATACNATGCAATATCATCCTCANGGTGATGCCAGTATAGCNGATGCTATGGTTCAGATTGGTCAGAAAGACTTACTGATAGATACTCAGGGTAACTGGGGAAACATCCTTACAGGTGATCGAGCGGCAGCTTCTCGTTATATTGAAGCTAGACTTTCAAAATTTGCTTTAGACGTTGTTTATAACCCGAAGATTACAGAGTGGCAAGCTTCTTACGATGGTAGAAGAAAAGAGCCGATTAATCTTCCTGTGATGTTCCCTTTGCTTCTAGCGCAAGGTGGCGAAGGAATTGCGGTAGGACTTTCAACGAAAATTCTTCCTCATAATTTTATAGAGCTAATAGATGCTTCTGTAAAACATCTTAAAGGTAAGCGATTTAGCTTAATGCCAGATTTCCCGACAGCAGGTATTGCTGATTTCACCAACTATAATGATGGTATGCGTGGCGGAAGAGTTAGAGTAAGAGCTAAAATTTCGCAGCGAGATAAAAATACCTTGGTTATTACTGAAATTCCATTTGGAACTACAACATCTTCGTTGATAGATTCAATTCTTAAGGCTAATGATAAGGGTAAAATAAAAATCAAGAGAATTGAAGATAATACAGCTGCTGAAGTTGANATATTAGTACANCTTCCNCCTGGTTTATCTCCAGATAAAACNATAGATGCNCTATATGCTTTTACAAGTTGTGAAACTTCTATTTCGCCATTAGGCTGTGTTATTGAAGATAATAAGCCGTTTTTTGTTGGTGTCACAGAGATGTTGCGTCGTTCTACGGATAATACCGTTCAACTCTTAAAACAAGAGTTAGAAATAAAACTTGGTGAATTTGAAGAGCAATGGCACTTTGCGTCTTTAGAACGTATTTTTATTGAGAATAGAATTTATCGTGATATTGAAGAAGAGGAAACGTGGGAAGGAGTGATAGAAGCAATCGATAAAGGGCTTCAGCCACATATTAAACATTTAAAGCGAGAAGTTACCACAGAAGATATTACGCGTCTAACGGAAATTAGGATTAAAAGAATTTCAAAATTCGATATTGATAAAGCGCAACAAAAAATTGAAGTTTTAGAAGATCAAATAGCTGAAGTAAAACATCATTTAGCTAATCTTATTGATTATGCCATAGCGTATTTTGAAAGACTAAAAAAGGATTACGGTGAAGGTAAAGAGCGTAAAACTGAAATTAGAGTTTTTGATGATGTAGATGCTACTAAGGTTGTTATAAGAAACACAAAACTCTATGTAAACAGGGAAGAAGGTTTTATTGGTACATCTTTAAAACGTGATGAATATGTTTGTGATTGTAGTGATATTGATGATATTATCTGCTTCACAGCTGATGGAAAGATGATGGTAACCAAAGTGGATACAAAAACGTTTATTGGTAAGAATATTATCCATGTTGCTGTTTTTAAGAAGAAGGACAAGCGCACAATCTACAACATGATTTATCGCGATGGCAAGAAAGGCCCTTCTTACGTGAAACGTTTTGCTGTTACAAGCATGACTCGAGATAGAGAGTACGATATGACCAATGGCAATAAAGGGTCGTCGCTTTGGTATTTTTCTGCAAATCCAAATGGCGAAGCAGAAGTAGTGACGATTTTATTAAGACAGGTTGGAAGTATTAAAAAGCTGAAATGGGACTTGGATTTTTCTGATGTTTTAATAAAAGGAAGATCATCTAAAGGTAACTTGGTTACTAAATATGCTATAAAACGTGTAGAACTTAAAGAAAAAGGGGTTTCAACATTGAAACCAAGAAAAATTTGGTTCGACGATACTGTTCAAAGATTGAATGTGGATGGCAGAGGTGAGCTGATTGGAGAATTTAGAGGTGAAGACCGCCTGTTGATTATTACGCAGTCAGGTATGGCAAAAACTATTATACCAGAATTAACGACTCATTTTGAAGACGATATGATTGTTTTGGAAAAATGGGTACCTAAAAAACCTATTTCAGCAATTTACTACGATGGTGAAAAAGAGCGCTACTATGTGAAACGTTTTTTGATAGAACAAGAAGGAAAAGAGGAAACTTTTATATCGGATCATCCAAGCTCTCAATTAGAAGTTATATCAACAGATTGGCGTCCTATGGTAGATGTTGAATTCACAAAAGAACGAGGTAAAGATCGTAAACCTAACATGGAGGTTAACCTTGAAGAGTTTATTGCAGTAAAAGGCATTAATGCATTAGGAAATCAGTTGACTAGAGATAAAATAAACCAAATAAATATTCTTGATCCATTACCCTATGAAGCTCCTGAAGAAGTTCACGCGGATGATTTAGAAGTTATAGACGGGGAAACCGTTGATAGTGATGAGGATTCGGAATCTTCAAGCGATTCTGAGAACACATCTAGTGATTCAGAAGGTAAAGATGAACAAGGTCAGGGGACACTATTTTAATTAAA
>PAJL01000103.1 GCA_002706045.1 Flavobacteriaceae bacterium | reverse complement strand
CGCGTCCCATATTGCTGAGTATTATGGCTTCAAGAAGGCTTCTGCTGTCATCTGAACGATTTCCACCATTACCACCTTTTCCACCACCTCGTTTTTTGGTGAGTGCGATAATAAATATGATAAAAAAGAATAAGAGTACTATAACAACACCAACAGGGAAACCATTTGAGGAACCACCTTGTCTAGTACCTTGATATTCGCCTTGCATAACTTCAAATATGGCATCGGTAGCTCTGTTTAGTCCGCCGTAATAATCGTTACGTTTAAAATATGGGATAATTTCGTTATTAATGATACGTTTGCTCATAGCATCAGTCAATAAGTGCTCTATACCGTATCCCGTATTAATACCAATTTTACGATCATCTTTAGCGAGAAGTATTAGTATTCCATTGTCTTTGTCTGCTTGGCCAATTCCCCATTTTGTTAACCATTCGGCACCTAAATAATTGATGTATTCTCCTTTGGTAGAACTTATGGTCGCAATTACAATTTGTGTTGAAGTTGTATCAGAGTAACGAATTAACTTTTGTTCAAGATTATTTTTTTGAGTTGGTGTTAACAATCCTATTTCATCATAAACACTAGTTTGCTCTTTTGGTACAGGAGGAATGTTATACTGAGCAAACCCAATCAAGGAACATAAAAGACAAACGGCTATTACAGATTTAAATAAAATGTGTTTTAAATACTTCATTAGCCTTTTGAAATTGTATTGTCTAACTCGTTAGTGTCATTATGAAGCCAAGGAAAATGCTTAGAAAGTACACGCCCTGCTTCAGTAATACCATCTACCAAACCTTGTTTGAATTTACCTAGTTTAAATTGAGAAGCAATTTTATCTCGTGTAGAATTCCAGAATTCAGAGCCAACAATGTTATTAATGCCTTCATCACCAAAAATTACAAAGGCTTTGTCATCAACAGCGACGTAGATGAGTACACCATTACGTTCTTTGGTGTTGTCCATTTTTAATAAATGAAACACATCTAACGTGCGTTCGTATACATCTTTATCGGTTGTTCTTTCGATATGCACACGAATTTCACCTGAAGTTTTATTTTCAGCAATCCTTATAGCTTCTACGATTTCCTCTTCTTCTTTTTTAGTGAGAAAATCTTCAATATTAGACATGGTGAATTTTTTTAAAAATCGAAATTTACGTCTGGAGCTTTTTCGCTTCCTGGGTCTGCTTTATAGCGAGGCATTTCCTCAAAGCCAAACCAACCAGCTAATACGCTGCCTGGGAATTTACTCGTATAAATATCATATTTATTTACAGTTTCGTTGTAGCGATCTCTAGCGACGTTAATTCTGTTTTCAGTACCTTCTAACTGCGATTGAAGTTCTAAGAAATTCTGATTGGCTTTAAGTTCAGGATAGCGTTCTACTGAAACCAATAATCTTGAAAGCGCTCCGCTTAAACCACTTTGAGCTTGTTGAAATTGAGCCATATTTTCTGGAGTAAGACTACCTGCGTCAATAGTAGTTGAGGTTGCTTTGGCTCTTGCTTCGATTACTTCTGTTAAGGTTGACTTCTCAAAATCTGCAGCACCTTGTACAGTTTTAACTAAGTTTCCGATTAAGTCATTTCTTCTTTGATAAGAACTTTCTACATTAGACCAAGCAGTTTTGGCATTAGCTTCAAGTTCAACAGCTGTGTTGTTAAAACCTACAGCCCATCTATATATTCCAAAAACAATTACTACAATTACAATTAAAGGAATTAACCATTTTTTCATGATGATAAGTTTTTTAAAGTTGAGTTTTTATTTTGATAAGTTGTGCTTTTATATCTTCCAGTTTTTCGATGATATCATATTTTTCTAAGGCTTGTTTACGTTCTTCTTTGAGGTGTGTCTTTGCACCTTTCAAGGTAAAGCCTCTTTCTTTTACAAGATGGTAAATAAATTTTAGATTTTTGATATCTTCAGGGGTGAATTTTCGATTGCCTTTAGCATTTTTTTTAGGCTTAAGGACATCAAATTCTTTCTCCCAAAAGCGTATTAAGGAAGCATTTACCTTAAAAGCTTTGGCAACTTCACCAATTCCGTAGTAGCGTTTTTCTGGTAAATCTATATGCATCTTAATCTAGAGATTGGTTTTCTAAAGAAGCTTTTTTCAACAGTTCATCATACTCTTCAGCAGATAGGTTGCCGTAGTAGAAGTTTATTGGGTTGATACGATCACCATCTTTGAAAACTTCATAATGAAGATGAGGTGCTTCCGATCGTCCTGTACTTCCAACAAAACCTATTAAATCGCCTCGTTTTACACGTTGATTAACTCTTACATTGTATTTGTATAAGTGTGCATAAAGCGAAACATAACCGTAACCATGATCAATTCTAATGTGGTTACCGTAACCTGTAGAACCATTGTCCGCACGTTTTACAACTCCATCGCCAGAAGCATAAATTGGAGTACCACGAGGAGCGGTAAAATCCATACCATAATGGAATTTTCTAACTTTAGTAAACGGGTCTGTTCTATAACCATAACCCGATGCCATGCGAGTTAAATCTTCGTTGCTTACCGGTTGAATTGCAGGTATTGCAGCTAAGAATTTCTCTTTGTCCTCGGCAAGTTTTGCAATTTCATCCAAAGACTTGGACTGTACTACAATCGCTTTTTCTAAAATATCTAAGCGTTTATTGCTTTCTGCTATGAGTTGCGAGTTATCAAAGCCTTCGAATTTTTTATAACGATTGATACCACCAAAGCCAGCACGACGTTGTTCGTCAGGAATTGGATTGGCCTCAAAATAAAGTCTGTAAATGGCATTGTCGCGTTCTTCAACATTTTCCAAAGCAGCAATGGCATCATCCATACGTTTGTTCAATAATTCATATTGAATTTGCATGTTTTGAAGTTCTCTAGTAAGCTGACGCTCTTTTGGCGATTCAACATACTGTCCAGCAATAAAAACAAATAAAAAGGCAAAAAGTGCTGTAGCCGTTAAAAAAGCAGCTACATATTTAAAAGTTGTAGATTTCTTACGCTTTATCTTACGGTACGAAAGCGTTTCGGAATCATAATAATATTTTACCTTAGCCATGTATTAATTTATACTATTTTTGCAGCTAATAAGCCTTTTGCGAGAGCAATTTTTTATTAGTGTAACGTCCAAAGATAAAAAATTGTTTTGCATTTGCAGTAATTAAATAAAAACAAGCTATAATTTCAATATATGAAGTCTCAGGAAATTCGTTCTAAGTTTCTAAATTTCTTTAAGGAAAAGCAACATCTTATTGTGCCTTCTGCACCAATGGTAGTGAAAAATGATCCTACCCTAATGTTTGTAAATTCGGGTATGGCACCTTTTAAGGAATACTTTTTGGGTAATGCCGAACCAAAGAAAAATAGAATAGCGGATTCTCAAAAATGTTTAAGAGTTTCGGGTAAGCATAACGATTTAGAAGAAGTAGGGTATGATACTTATCATCACACACTTTTTGAAATGCTAGGTAACTGGAGTTTTGGTGATTACTTTAAAAAAGAAGCTATTGCTTGGGCTTGGGAATTGTTAACTGAAGTCTACGGAATTGATAAAGATATTTTATACGTTACAGTTTTTGAAGGCAGTGATGAGGATAAACTAGATATGGATACTGAAGCTTACGATATCTGGAAACAGTATATTTCTGAAGACCGTATCTTAAAAGGAAATAAAAAGGATAATTTCTGGGAAATGGGCGACCAAGGACCATGTGGACCTTGTAGTGAAATCCATGTTGATATTCGTTCTGTTGAAGAAAAAGCTAAGATAGATGGTAAAACACTTGTAAATATGGATCATCCGCAAGTGGTAGAAATCTGGAATTTAGTATTCATGCAATACAATCGTAAGGCAGACAAATCCTTAGAAATTTTACCAAATAANCATATTGATACAGGTATGGGNTTTGANCGTCTTTGTATGGTNTTACAAGGAGTTCAGTCTAACTATGATACNGATGTTTTTACACCAATAATCAGAGAAATNGAAACCATAAGTGATAAAGATTATGGTAAAGANGAAAAAGTAGATGTTGCTATTAGAGTTATTGCNGANCACGTTAGAGCCGTAGCGTTTTCTATTGCNGATGGTCAGTTGCCAAGCAATACAGGNGCNGGTTANGTNATTAGAAGAATTTTNCGTAGAGCTATCCGNTATGGCTTTACATTTTTAGATAAAAANGAACCNTTTATTTACAGGTTAGTTGACATNTTGAGTAAGAAAATGGGAGAAGCCTTCCCAGAAATGAAAGCTCAAAAACAGCTTATAGAAAATGTTATAAAAGAAGAAGAAGCTTCTTTCTTAAGAACTTTAGAACAAGGCTTAGTGCTTCTAAATCGTATTGTAGAAGAAACCAAAGGTGATACCGTTTCAGGTGAAAAGGCCTTTGAATTGTACGACACTTATGGTTTTCCAATAGATTTAACAGCTTTAATTCTTTCTGAAAATAAGATGAAGCTTGATGAAGAAGGCTTTAAAATTCATCTTGAAAAACAAAAAGACCGTTCACGTAAAGCAAGTGAAATGTCTACGGATGATTGGACGATTTTAGTAGATGATGCTGAACAAGAATTTATTGGTTATGATGCTTTAGAAGCTAATGTAAAAATTACTAGATACAGAAAAGTAACCTCTAAGAAAGATGGTGAAATGTATCAGTTAGTTTTTAATTTAACTCCGTTTTATGCTGAAGGTGGTGGACAAGTAGGTGATAAGGGTTATTTGCAAGATAGCCATGGTGACACGGTATATATCGTAGATACAAAGAAGGAAAACAATGTTATTATTCACTTTGCAAAAAGTTTACCTGAAGATTTAACGGCTACTTTTAAAGCTGTGGTAGATGCTAAGCAGCGTTACAGAACCGAATGTAATCACACGGCAACACACTTATTGCATCAAGCGCTTCGTGAAGTTTTAGGAACTCATGTAGAACAAAAAGGCTCTGCTGTACATTCAAAATATTTGCGCTTCGATTTTTCGCATTTTTCAAAATTAACAGTTGAAGAATTACGCGATGTTGAGAATTTCGTTAATGCGCGTATTGATGGAAAATTACCATTAGAAGAAAAACGAAATGTGCCAAAAGATGTGGCTATAGCAGATGGTGCTATGTCATTATTTGGTGAAAAATATGGAGATACTGTTCGTACCATTCGTTTCGGACAATCTATAGAACTTTGTGGCGGAACACATGTGAAGAATACTGGAGATATTATGGCATTTCAAAATTGTATCAGAAGGTGCAGTTGCTGCTGGTATTCGTCGTATTGAAGCGATAACGAATGATGCGGTTAAGGACTTTTATTTTGAAAATAACAGAGCTTATTTTGAAATGAAAGANTTGCTTAATAATGCCCAAGAGCCAGTNAAAGCATTGCAAAACCTTCAAGAAGAAAATGCCGATTTAAAGAAACAAATTGAGCAATTACTTAAGGACAAGGCTAANAACATCAAAGGNGAGCTTAAGAATGAAATCACNGAAGTTANTGGAGTACAGTTTTTAGCTAAAAAGTTGGATTTGGATGCAGGTGGAATTAAAGATGTGTGTTTTGAATTAGGTAGTCAGTTTGATAATTTATTTCTGCTTTTTGGAGCTGAAAATAATGGTAAAGCGATTCTGTCTTGTTACATTTCAAAAGAATTAGTAGAAACTAAAGGATTGAATGCAGGGCAAATTGTTAGAGAACTAGGAAAATACATCCAAGGCGGAGGAGGTGGTCAGCCATTCTTTGCAACAGCAGGAGGTAAAAATCCGGATGGTATTGATGAGGCTTTGGCTAAGGTAAGATCGTTTTTAGACTAAAATCTAACTATTATATTATTCATTATAAATAATATATATTAGCGCATTCAAATCTCAAAAACAATTTCATGAAAAAAATTATCTACTTATTTTTTATTACGACTTCAATTTTCTTGTCATCTTGTAGTAGTGATGATTCCTCAGAAAACAATAACCAACCAAGTGAAAACCTTCTACTAAGCCAATTAATTGTGGGCTATGATGATGGTACAAGTTATATTGTAAACTTTTCTTACGAAGACGACAGGTTAGTGGGAACTTCAGACAATGATGGATATGAAGAAGTTTACACCTACACAAATAATTTATTGAGTCGTATAGACGAATATCAAGATGGAACTTTAGAAAGGTATGGTGAATTTGAATATGATTCACAAAATAGATTAATTGAGGAAACTTATAGTTTTGAAAATACTGTTATTCAATCTAATAACTACTCGTACGATGAGCAAGGAGTAATTACAATGACTGATGATTGGGGTGAATATGATTATGTCCTAAATGATGATGGAGATATAATAGAGGAAATAGACGTAAATGGTAACCAGGATTATATCTATACTTATGACAATCAGTTTAATCCATTCATTAATTTACATCAAAGAGAAACTCTAAATTTAATATCCGGAGGTTTTAGTATGACCATGCATAATGTTACTTCCTCTACAAATACTAGTGGAGCAAGTGTTACAGATGATTTTACTACAACTTATACTTATAATTCACAAGGGTTTCCTGTTTCAGGAACAACAGTTTATGAGCCAGGAACTGTAAATGAAGAAACAGAAACGCTTCAATTTATTTATAACTAATAGAAAATAGAAATATTAAAAATCCTTAAGTTTATACTTGAGGATTTTTTTGTTAAATGAAACTTCAAACCAACATACCACTACAACCACAACAGCATAATCAGATAGATTATAACGCTAAAGTGATGCTTTTAGGGTCCTGTTTTTCAGAGAATATTGGTGGTAAGTTTAATTATTTTAAGTTTCAATCCAATGTAAATCCGTTTGGTATTCTATTTCACCCTGTAGCAATTGAAAATTTAGTTACTCGTAGTATCAATGAAGATTTTTATTCCGAAGAAGAGTTAATTTACAATAATGAAGTTTACAGTTGTTTTGATGTGCATTCAAAATTAAATTCTTCTACACAAAAAGATTTATTGAGGACTTTAAACAATAGTATTAAATCGACACATCAACAACTAAAAGACGCTACTCATATTATCATTACCTTGGGTACAGCTTGGGTGTATAGGTATATTGCTTCAGACAAAATTGTGGCTAATTGTCATAAAGTGCCACAAAAGCAATTTCTAAAAGAACTATTACCAATTGATGATATTTTAGCTTCAATAGAAAATACTATTGCATTAATTAGGAGTGTTAATCCTAAAGCAAATTTCATTTTTACAGTATCACCCGTTAGACATTTAAAGGATGGTTTTGTTGAAAACACGCAGAGCAAATCGCATTTGCTTTCGGCAATACATCAAGTTGTCGACCCAAGACACCAACAATATTACTTTCCGTCCTACGAAATAATGATGGATGAGCTTCGTGATTACAGATTTTATAACTCTGACATGATTCATCCGAGCGATTTGGCTATAGATTACATTTGGGAAAAGTTTAAAACAGTTTGGTTATCCGAAGATGCACAACAAGTATTAGACAATGTAAAACAGATACAGTCTGGTTTAGCTCACAAGCCTTTTAATCCAGATTCAGAAGCGCATCAAAAGTTCCAAATGAAATTAAATGAGCGTATCGAAGTTCTTCAGACTGAATATCCTCATATGAACTTTAATCTATAAACTCTATTTACCTAATAGGTTTCTTTAGTTGTTCTTTTACTCTATCAAAAGACTTCTTGCTAGAGCGTTCCCATCTATGAATGTTATATTTTCTAGGAGCTTTATTTTTTTGAGACTCTTCTTTGTCTCTTATATTTTTTAACCAACTGAAGCGTTTTCGGGTTATAGAAATAACAAGTTCATTATTTGGTGAAATTCTTTCTAAAGCATTTAGAGCAGCAATGGAAACGTTGTGAATATTGTCATCAATAGCATTCAATAGCACAGGAACAGAAGAAGAGTTGCCAACAATTTCTAGGCCTTGAGCAGCAAGTTGACGGGTTTTATAATTCCCATATTTCAAACAATATTCTAACTTCAAAATATCTGAGTTTTTTACCCAGAACTGTATGGCTTTTTCAGAAGGTTCTGTAAGCTTCAGTTTGAAAAACAAGTATGAAATATTATAAAACATTTTGATTACTAGGCTTATAATATCAGTATAGAAAATCGATATTTTGTTACAGTCGGTCTTTTTCTAAATTTTGTTTTTAGGGCTTATACGCAATTCATCGTATAGCATTTTATAGAAATAATACTTTTATTTGTGTATGCTAAAAAGTGTATTTTATCCTAATAAAACAAATTCATTTGCTTGGGTAAATGTCTTGTTTCTCATCTTTCTGGTGACTATCGGAAAGGTTGAGGCTTATGCTGTACTCTTCGGTTATTTTTTAGAGAGTATAATTATTGGACTATTCAATGTGGTTAAGATGTACTTGTCTTATATGCATAATGACAAGAAAGCTTCAATTTTCTTCTCTATTCCTTTTTTTATTGTGCACTATGGTGGCTTTATAGCCATTCAATCTATTTTCTTGTTTGGGATTGTTTCCATAGCTGGTGATGTGTCTTTTAAAGAACCTTTTAACGTTTTAGCAAATTTTCAGAAAGTTTTAGAAATAGAAGGTGTGCCAATAGTTTTAGCGTTATTAGTGGGTACGCAGTTAATGAAATTTATATTTGATTTTCTTGTTCCAAAGAAATACAACCAATTCAAGGTGAACGAAATCATGTTTAAACCTTATTTCAGAATTTTAATTCAACAATTTACAGTGATTTTAGGATCATTTTTTATGGTGTTTTCTAATGGTTCTATCGTTGCTGCTGTTTTACTGATTATCTTTCGATTTATTGTGGATTTTATCTTTATAGCTATTAAAGAAGATAGCGAGATTCTTGAAAGAATCGTAGATAAACTGCACGATGGTAAAACCAGTAAATCTGAAATAAGAAAGCAATTACTTCTCTTTACAGAATAGTTAATTCTGTTTATTGTATTCGTTTTTAATCATCTAAAAATCAAAATATACGTAATTCATCGTATGGTTTTGCTTTTGCTTATTGTTGAGATTTGTCTCATTAATAATCATAAAAATTTCAACAATGAAAAAATTAAACCAAATCTTGTTACTTATCATGACAGTTTCAGCAGTAACATTTACATCATGTTCTAGCAGCGACGATGGTGGTGGAGGTGGAAATGCTCCTTCAGGAACTTTAGTTGCTAAAGTTGATGGCACAAATTATGAATCTTGGGAGATATCATCTTCTGCTACAGTTGCTAACAATGGACAAAACTTAATAATTATTGCTTCTAATAGTGATGGCAATGCATTTTCATTCACAATTTTTGGTTATGAGGGAGTTGGTACTTACGATTTTGATGGCTCTTCAATCAATAACTTCAATACAGGTTCTTATTCAGAAACTGCTGTTGATTTAAACAATCCTCAAAACTCAACTACTGAAATGTGGCAAGCACCTTATGATAATTCTATGGTGGGTTCTTTAAGTGTTTCTGAAGAAACAGACGATAAGTTAATGGGAACTTTTGAGTTTACGGGTAAGAATCTTAATGGTGATCAATCTGTAAAGACCATTACTGAAGGTTCTTTCAATTTGAATAAACAAGTACAATAGAAAATTTGTATCATGAAAAAGCTATTAATTCAAATCAATAAAATAATGATGTTAGTACTCTTAATGGGTACTACATTGTTGTATGGACAAAAGGCAGAATCGCCAGATCAAAGCTATGATTTGGGTGCTAAAATAAATGAAATGGCATTAACGGTTGGTGGTGTTTTAGTGGTTGCTACTAATGATGGCTTGGCAGGTATAAAGCCAGATCAAAGTCAACCTGTTTTTACCTTTAATAACTTCGGGAAGTTAAAACCTGAAGAGACCGATTTCATTCCAGGATCACCTTACATTGTGGTGTCTCAAGGAGCAGGTTCAAAATTTGCTGGTATAGCCAAAACCAAGCGTGCCGTTATAGATTATATGCAAGGCAAGGTAATATTTAATTCTGATGATGATAGTTGGAATCAGATTTACACTTGCGATGTGGTATTACCACAAAATAAACTTATAGTAAGTGGCATTCAAAAAGTAGGGAGTAAAGCAGAAAAAAGCACACCTAAAGTTGCGGTTTATGATCTAAACACATCAAAACTAGATTATAGTTTCTTTTTAGATACACCAGGACGAGTAGGAGTAGCAAAAGATTTTAGTGTAACAGGAACACCCTTATTATTAAAAGAATTTTTAATAATACCAACAGCTCAAGGCTTGATTGCAAAATCGCATTCTGGTGAAGAGCTTTGGAAAAATAAAATTAAAAATGTGAGCTGGTTGGTTGCAGACAAAACCGAAAAGGAAATTTATGGTTTTGAAACTACAACTAACGGAAAGAATACACGTATCCATAAAATAGGAACAAGCGGACAAGAACTTTGGGAAGATGATAGAAAAGTAAAAGGTATTGTTTCTAAATTCGAAATTCTGCCTCAAGGTTTGGCTGTTGTAAGTAATGTAACTGGTGGTGATGGTGCATTTGCGGCAAAATCAGAATCTAAAATTACGATGTTTAGTGCTGCTACAGGTGAAGACCTTTGGGAAAAAGCACCAAAAACAAAAGGTTATGTACAGCATTTTTATATTATGGATGATGGTATTTTGTTCGGAATCTATTCTGGAGGTATCAATAAAATTTCATTTGAAGGTGAAACACTATTCAAAAAGCCATTAAAAACAGGTGAAAACATTATGATGATGGCACATACACCTCAAGGGTTAATCTATATTACAGGTGAAGATGCCAACATTGTTAACTTAGAAACAGGTGACCAAGTTTGGGATAAACCTTTAAAATATAAAAACATATCTTCAGTAGCATCAACTTTCGATAGTGATAATAACCGTTATTTAATTGCGGCTGGTGATGAATTGTTTGCTATAGATGCTAATTCAGGTGATGTTTCAGAGTTGGCAAAAATTAAGTTTGAAGAAAAGGAATATCCAAACTCAATTGAGATGAGAAATGATAACATATTTCTAAGTTCTTCTCAAAACTTAATGTCTTTAAACGGTAACGGAGATGAAAATTTTCATGGTTATTACAAGTCGCCAGGAAAAAGTACCTTTATGAAAGTTGTAGGTGGTACCGTAGCGGCAGCTTCTCTTGTAGCAACGGTTTCAACGGCTTACGCTGCAGGAATGAATAATAATGGTATAAGTGCCAACAATCTTAGAAATTATAATGATTATGGAAAGGAAGCAAAACGTGCTTCAGATATGTTTGCTTCAATAGCTGGCGCCTCTTTCGATATGATGTCTCAACGTTTTAAAGCTTCCTCAGCAACTGAAAATTCTCAGTTTATTTTAACTAAACTAGATAGTGGAGTTGGTCTTGTTAAGGTCAATAAAGATTCTGGTGAAGTAGAAAAAGAAATTGTGCTTAAAGACAAAAAACCAGAATATGAAGTAGACGAGTTTGGTGGTTATTTGTATTACAAAGCAGGTGATAACAAAGTTTATATGTACAATTTAAAAAATTAAGCTTATTGATTAATTTTATAGAGATTAAGTGTAATTGTTGATTACGCTTAATCTTTTAAAATCGGCGCTTAATCGATAAAAATGTAACCAATTCTCAAATAGTTATATATTAGTTATGCTATTAATCAATTTTTGTAAGAAAGCATCAGGTAAATTTTCTGTTATAAACAGTAAGTTGTATCTGATGCTTTTTTTCTTCTCCACCACGTTGCGATTTTCAATACTTACTTTAGTTTTTCTTTTTATGGGAATGGAGTTTGCCTCAGCTCAAGATGTAAAATCTCTTTTGCAGGAGCTTGAAAATCTTCAAAATGATTCACTTATAAGATTAAAGGCCCAAGAGATCTTGGAAAAACAGGATCTGAATGGTAATGAAGATATCATTGGCAAAGCCTATTATTATTTAGCAAGCTCTTTTGATGAAAAAAATAATTACAAGGCTATTGAATTCTATAAAAAAGCTAATGAGTTACTTGAAAATGATAGTGTTCTTGAAGACAGCTTCTTTAGACAATCTAGAATCCATACGATATTTTCCGAGTTTCCAGAAGCAATGAAAATGGCATTAAAATCATTGGAGTACAACAAGCTAAACAATAACTTGTCTAAGGTGCAGCGAGACATGTCCTATATTGGCTATATCAACGACCGAATGTATGAATTTAAGGCTTCTATTGATTGGAACAGAAAATCATTGGTCATTGCAAAACAACTTAAGGATACCATGGCAATGGCTTATTGCTTTGGTAGAATTGGAATTGCTTATGACGAGTTGGCCGAAAAAGATGACTTTAACCCAAAACTTTTTGACAGTGCTTTATACTATAATAACAAGGCTGCAAATTATGCGGAGTTGACAGGCAATTTAGGTTATGCCAGAACCACATATTCCAATATAGGTAATAGTTTTAGTAAGTTAAAAAACTATAAAAAAGCAGAAGAGTATACGCTTAAATCACTTGCTATACCTGGTTTTGAAGAATCAAAAGGTGTGACTTTAGTCAATCTTGGAAAGATTTATTTAGAGACTGGCAGATATAATGAAGCGAAAAAAATATTGGATAGTGCAATGCAGAATACCATAAAGTACGGTACAAGAAAATATCAGCTTGAAGCTTTTTATCGATTGCACGAACTTGATGTTAAAAAAAATGATTACAAAAATGCTCTAAAGAATTATATAGACTATAAATCCATTGAAGATTCCTTGCTCAATGAAACCAAGACCAAACAGATTGTTGAAGCACAAGAGCAATACAAGACAGCAGAAAAAGAACGTGAAATTTTAATGCAAAGGACGACTTTGGCAGAGCAAGATTTAATCATACAAGAACGGAATTATCAAATTTTTGGTTTAATTGCTTTAGCTGTTATAATGTCTGTAATAGGTTATCTTATTTATAAACAACAGCAGTTAAAGAACAATCAATTAAAGAAAGAAAGCGAATTAAAAGATGCACTTTTGAAAATTGAAACTCAGAATAAACTTCAAGAACAACGCTTAAGAATTTCAAGAGATTTACATGATAATATTGGTGCGCAGTTAACATTCATCATATCATCCATAGATAATTTAAAGTATGGTTTTGATATTAAGGATGAAAAATTGAGTACAAAGCTTAGAAACATCAGTGATTTTACATCTTCAACAATATACGAGCTTAGAGATACTATCTGGGCTATGAATAAAAACAAAATTACATTTGAGGATTTACAAACCAGAATTTCAAATTATATAGATAAAGCGCACCTGTCTGATGCGCAAGTAAAGTTTGAATTTAATGTTGAAAGTAATGTTGATACTTCAGAGAAATTTTCTTCTGTTGAAGGCATGAATATTCTAAGGATTATCCAAGAAGCTATTCACAATAGTTTAAAATATGCTAATGCAAAAAGAATCAACGTTAATGTGTCTAAAAAGAATTCAAATGTAGAATTTGAAATTTCTGATGATGGGACAGGCTTTGATTTAGAAAAAGTAAAACGTGGTAACGGTCTCAATAACATGGAAAAAAGAGCTATGGAGATCAATGGAAGTCTTGACATAAAATCAGGACAAGGAAAAGGAACAATAATAGTACTTAGTGTTTAGCATTAACCACAAAATAATTACAATGAAAATAAGAATAGCCATAGTAGATGACAATACTTTTTTAATAAAAGCTGTTGAGGAAAAGCTCTCCTTTTTTGATGACTTAGAGGTGAAGTTCTCGTCAATGAATGGTTTGAGCCTACTACAGGATTTAGAAGAGAATAGTAATGTAGATCTTATATTGATGGATATTGAAATGCCTGTAATGAATGGCATAGAAGCTACTGAAAAAGTAAAGCAAAAGTATCCGCAGATTAAAATAATAATGCTTACTGTTTTTGATAATGATGAGAATATCTTTAACGCTATAAAAGCTGGTGCTGACGGATATTTGTTAAAGGAGATTAATGCTGGTGACTTGCATTCTGGCATTTTGGAGACTTTAAATGGTGGTGCAGCAATGAATCCATCCATAGCCTTAAAAACCTTGAAGTTACTTAGAAATCCTTTTGTTATTGAAGATAAAGAAGAACAAGAAAACATTAAGCTTACCGAACGCGAAGTTGATGTTTTAGAGCAACTTAGTAAAGGATTAAGTTACAATGCTATTGCTGAAAATCTTATTTTGTCCTCAGGTACTATTAGAAAGCACATAGAAAATATCTACAGAAAATTACAAGTACACAACAAACTTGAGGCCGTACAAAAAGCTAGGCGTAATAAAATTATTTAAGAACATTAAATAATTGTTGTCATCCTTAACTGGTTTCAGAATCTCATAACATTATTAGTTTGAAATTTTAAGGATTTACTCTTACACTATCAGGTACCAAAACTGTATAATCTCCATGGTTTCTAATAACATCACGTACAATAGAAGATGAGATAAACGATGTTTTAGAAGCCGTTAATAAGAAGACTGTTTCAATTTTAGACAGTTTTCTGTTGGTATGAGCAATAGCTTTTTCAAATTCGAAGTCAGCAGGATTTCTTAAACCTCTAAGAATAAATTCTGCATTAATTTCTTTACAAAAATCTATGGTTAAACCTTCATAGGTTACAACTTTAACTTTTGGTTCATCTTTAAAAGCTTCTTCAATAAAATGTTTACGCTCTTCAAGAGGAAACATATATTTTTTTTCCGAGTTAATACCAATGGCAACAATAACTTCGTCAAAAAGTTTAATACCTCTCGTTATAATATCGTAATGTCCATTGGTAATCGGATCAAAAGATCCAGGGAAAAGAGCTCTTCTCATTTTGTAAACTTTATCGTTTCAAAGATAATTATTATTTCTTCAACGCTTCTTCAATAGCATTTGTAAACAAGTCTTTTAAGCTAATTCCTGCTTTTGCGGCTTGTTGCGGTAAAATGCTTTCTTTGGTCAGACCTGGTACAGTATTTACTTCAAGAAGGTGAGGTTCATCATTTTTAAAAATAAATTCACTTCTAGAAAAACCTGTCATGCCCAAAACTTCATATATCTTTTTGGCTACTGTTTCAACTTTAGTTTTATAATCATCAGATATTCTTGCTGGAGTAATTTCTTGAGATTTACCTTCGTATTTCGCTTGGTAATCAAAGAAGTCATTTTCCGAAACTATTTCAGTAATTGGTAAAACAGTGGTTTCACCTTTATAAGATATCACACCAACAGAAACTTCTGTACCATCTAAAAATTGTTCAATAATAATTTCGTTGTCTTCCTTAAAAGAGGTTTCAATAGCAGTCTTTAAATCTTCTTTTTTGTACACTTTTGAAATACCAAAACTACTACCAGCTTTATTCGCTTTTACAAAACAAGGCAGACCAACTTTTTTAACAATAGCATCTTCGTTAATAGTATCTCCAAGGTTTACATAATAACTCTCTGCAGTTTTAATACCGAAGGGTTTTAAGGTCGCTAGCAAGTCACGTTTATTAAACGTTAATGCAGCTTGATACATACTACAGCTAGTCTGCGGAATATTTAAGAGTTTAAAATAGGCTTGCATAAATCCATCTTCACCTGGTGACCCGTGAATAGCATTAAACACACAATCAAAAGTGATTTTTTTAGAATTTACAGTTATAGAAAAATCATTTTTGTCAACAGGAAATTCCTCTTTGTCTTCATTAACATACACCCATTTGTCTTTAAAGATATGTATAGCGTATGGAGTATATTGTGTGCGATCTAACGTTTCAAAAACAACGGAGCCACTTTTAAGCGAAATCTTATATTCGCTAGAGTAACCTCCCATAATTATAGCAATAGCCTTTGTCATTCTGTTTAAATAAAGTTGTAATGTAAAAGTATTCTTTTTTTTGAAAAACTTAATCTATAATTTGATACGTATATTAGTTTTATGACGTTGTTAAAGCATCATAATATTTTATTAGTTTTGTCTTTTTACATTCACACCTATGAGTTTTGTTAAGTTTCTTACCAGTAAAGTCTTTTTTAAACAATTAGCTTTAGCTATTGTCGCCCTTGTTGTTTTATGTTTTTTCGCATTAAAGTGGTTAAATATTACAACAAATCATGGCGAGTTTGTAACTGTGCCAGACTTAAAAGGTAAATCTCTAGAAACTGTTGAAATAGAATTGAACGATAATGATTTGGCAATGGAGATTCAAGATTCTGCCAACTACAACCCAGATTATCCAAAATATTCAGTGATAGAACAAAACCCAATTGCGGGTTCTCAAGTTAAAGAGAATAGAAAAATATATTTGATTTTAAATCCTTCTGGTTACAGAAAGGTTGAAGTACCAGATGTTTTAAAACGAACATTAAGACAAGCAAAACCGCAGTTAGAAGCTTTAGGTTTTAAAGTGGGCAATTCAACTTATGTAGATTACATCGGAAAAGATGTTGTCTTAGGATTAAAATTTGAAGGCGAAACTTTAAAGCCAGGAACTAAATTGCCTTTAACTTCAGAAATAGATTTGGTTTTAGGTAATGGTAATCGCGAATAATTATGGCTGATATTATTGAAAATTCTGACGATGAGTTAGATGATGAACTTTATGAGCATTATGCTTTTAAAGTAGAGAATGGGCAAAAGCCTCTCAGAATAGATAAATATTTAATGAATTTTGTTGAAAATGCAACACGAAACAAAATTCAACAGGCTGCAAAAGACGGTTCTATTTTCGTTAATGGTACTCCTGTAAAATCGAATTATAAGGTAAAACCACATGATCAAATTACGGTAAAGTTTGAACATCCACCTCACGAGCATTTATTGGTTGCCGAGAATATTCCAATCGATATTGTTTACGAAGATGATGATTTACTTGTAGTAAACAAACCGGCAGGTATGGTGGTGCATCCTGGTCATGGTAACTATTCAGGGACTTTAATCAATGGATTAATTTATCATTTTGAAAACTTACCGAATAACTCGAGTGATCGTCCAGGCTTGGTACATCGTATTGATAAAGATACGAGTGGACTTTTAGTGGTAGCAAAAACCGAGCAAGCTATGGCACACCTGTCTAATCAATTTGCCGAAAAAACCAGTGAGCGCGAATATGTCGCCATAGTTTGGGGAAATATTGAAGAGGAAGAAGGAACAGTTGAAGGAAACATTGGTCGTCATCCTAAAAATAGATTACAAAACACCGTTTTTGAAGGAGATGAGGCTTACAAAGGAAAAACTGCAGTAACCCATTATAAAGTTTTAGAACGCTTAGGTTATGTAACTTTAGTGAGTTGTAAGCTCGAAACAGGTCGCACACACCAAATGCGTGTGCACATGAAGCA
>PAJL01000102.1 GCA_002706045.1 Flavobacteriaceae bacterium | reverse complement strand
TCATCTTCTTCAACAATAATGTTCATGATTTCTTCAATGTTTGGATATAACATTGGCACATTTACACCAAAAGGGTGATCTGTTGCGGCTTTACATTTTTGAATATGTTCGCGTAGCACATCTGGATACATGGAACCTGCTCCGATAAGCCCTAATATACCTGAGTTACTTGCAGCTGAGGCGAGTCTCCAACCGCTGTTCCAAATCATTCCTGCTTGTACAATTGGATATTTTATATTGAAGAGTTCTGTGATTCTGTTTGTCATCTTTAGTTTTATTTAGAGTATGAAGATATTAATATTCTTAAATAAGTGCACCTTATTTAAGGTATAATATATCAAACTCCACTATCTAAGGACAAGTTCTTCGATAAGCTCAATTCGACGCTAAAAGTTTTATTTAAGAATGAATAAACTTATAAGTTTTTGAGTGATTTCCTGTAGAAATTTTCAAAAGATAAATTCCTGATGACAAACTAGAAACATCAATGGTGTTGGATTCTGAAGTTAAGTCTGTTTGCAATACTTTTTGACCTAATTGATTATAGATTTTGAGCTCTACTTCTGTAAATTGTGTTGATATTTCAACATGTAAGTTTGTTTGCACTGGATTAGGATAAAAGCGAAAATCTTCCAATACAGATTCTTCCAAACTCAACGTTCTTGCTAATGCTAAATCAGGAATACCATAACCTAAAAAGTTATCTGGAGAGGTATATTGCGATGCCGATTGCCTTACATATTCCATTACTTCAGTTGGTGATGCCTCAGGTATAGCTTGCCATAACGAGGCAATACCACCACAAGCAATTGGCCCACTAAAGGATGTACCATTATTTTGAACAATATTATCATTCTCACTAATGACGTATGCAGCTCCTCCACGAGCTACTACATCTGGTTTTTGATAGCCAACTTGTGCACTGCTACCTTGTGAACTGAAGGCTACATAATTTTCAGCAGCATCTACAGCACCTATTGATAAAACATCTGGTGAATCTGCTGGAGCTCCTACCGTTTGCCAAGATGTCGCACCTGAATTACCAGCACTCACTACGACTAAAATACCTTTTTCCACAGCGATTGATGCTCCACGTGTGATAAAAGCTGTATTTCCGTCCATTTCGGAAGGTGTATAATCGTAATTTGAATTATCAAAAACCGTATATCCTAAAGAAGTATTTATCATATCTACTCCCAAACTATCAGCGCGTTCTGCAGCTTCTACCCAATACATTTCTTCAACTGGCATTTCACTAGTAACATCTTCTGTGATGAATAAATAATAAGAAGCATCTGGTGCCGTCCCAACATATTGATCTTGAACGAATCCTGCCATAGTACTCAAAACTTTTGTTCCATGGGAACTCGATGTATTAGCATACACATCAGGATTACGATTTACAAAGTCGTACCCACCCAATAAATCGTTGTTATCTCTTAGACGTTGAAAACCTGACATAGTATTCACATTCGGAAAACCTGCGTCCATTACAGCAATAGTAATACCTTCACCTGTAAAATTATCCAAGTGCAAATCGTCAGCATTGATCATCTCAACCTGATTTTGAGTATCACCATAATTGAAAACTATGGCTTCGTCTTCAATATTAGTTTTATCTTGGACCGTGAAGGGACGCGACACTGTATCTAAACTATTATCTGCAAAATCTATACTATCTACATAAGGGAGATTAAGTAAGTCGTTAATGCTTTGTACATCGTTTCCTCTTACATAAACAGCATTAAACCATTTTGACTTCGCTAAAACCAAGATACCTGGCTGTGTTTTTAAATCGGTTATGTAGGGTTCGTGAACTGGTACATCTCGTGAGTCAATGACCACACCATGATTTTGTTTTCGGTCTATTGCCTTTTGAGTTAATATTGACAGTGGGTTTGCTAAAGCTGTAGCCTCATTTGGTTTATCAGTAAAATATACCCAAGCATCTTCTTGTGCTTGCATATTTATGGTAAAAAGAAACACACAAAATAGAAGTAAATTTTTAACCATAGCTTTTCTTTTATTGCAATTTACGGATTTGTGATAATATACTTAAAAATCATAAAATAATGATACATTCCTTATCACAAAGGACATTAAGATATCACCCCAGAACCCAATAATTCATCATTATTATACCAAGCAACAAACTGACCTTCAGTAATGGCAGACTGTTTGTTTTCAAATTCCACATACAAGCCTGATGGCACTTTATGAAGTATAGCCTTTTCTAAAGGTTGACGATAACGAATTCTTGCCATAACATTCATTGTTTCTCCTTCATTGAGAGCTAGATCTTCACGAATCCAATGCAATTCGTCATTACTTACAAAAAGTACGTTTCGCAGTAAACCTGGATGGTTTTTCCCTTGACCTGTGTAGATAATATTATCTTCTACATCTGTTTCTATGACAAACAGAGGTTCTTTTGTACCACCAACTGCCAAACCTTTACGCTGACCTTTAGTAAAATAATGTGCTCCTTGATGTTTGCCTACAACTTTTCCATCAGCTAAGTTATAGACTGGTTTTTGGGCCAAGAATTGTAATTCGTTTTCTTTCGTGTCAAAGTTAGGTACACTTTTATTATACACATCTAAAGATTCTTCAACCTCAACAATAACACCTTCTTTAGGCTTTAATTGTTGTTGTAAGAATTCTGGAAGACGCACCTTACCAATAAAACATAAGCCTTGGGAATCTTTCTTTTCAGCCGTAATTAAATCTTGTGCTTTGGCAATTTCCCTAACTTCAGGTTTAGTTAATTCGCCTATAGGAAACAAAGCTTTCGTTAATTGTTCTTGAGATAACTGACATAAAAAATAGGACTGATCTTTATTATTATCTACACCTGCCAAAAGCTGATGGATTTCTTTTCCTTCTTTTTCAATAGTAGCTTTACGGCAATAGTGACCTGTAGCGACATAATCGGCTCCAAGTTCCATGGCGATGTCCATAAAGACATCGAATTTTATTTCACGATTACACAATACATCAGGATTTGGTGTGCGTCCTTTTTCGTATTCATTGAACATATAATCTACAATACGTTCTTTATATTGAACACTTAGATCTACGGTTTGAAACGGAATACCCAATTTATCTGCCACCAACATGGCATCATTACTATCTTCTAACCAAGGACACTCATCTGAAATGGTTACGGAATCATCATGCCAGTTTTTCATAAACAAGCCAATAACTTCATAGCCTTGCTCTTTTAATAAGTAAGCTGCAACGCTAGAATCTACACCACCTGAAAGTCCTACTATAACTCGTTTCATATTAATTGACCTGATTATTTTTACGCTTATATACTCATCTAAATTGAACTAGTTAAAAAGATGAGCAATACCTTTGTCTGAAAAACATCGGCAAAATTACAAAATAAAAAAAGCAATCTCAGAAAGATTGCTATACCTAAATGCTATTTAATTCATAGCCTAAAACTATTGTTTAATACGCCGAACCGTTTCATTGGTATGGTCTATTTCCTTGATGAGTTCTCCATCTTCATAATACTTCCAAATACCATGTTTTTTATTCTTGACATACTCTCCTTCTGAAGCAACTTTTCCAGAACCATCATAATTAATAGTTTTCCCTTCTAGTTTGTCATCTTTATAATGAGATACTTTTATTAAGGTACTATCTTCAGAAAACCATTTAGCTTCACCATGAAGCAGTCCGTTTTTATAAAAAGCTTTCTCTGCCATTTGTCCATTTTTATAAAACACGTTTCTCTCACCTTCCAATTTTCCTTCATCATTGAAATTTTCAACAATCATTTTGGCATCAGCATCTTTATGGTAATACACCCATTGCCCAATAAACCTTTTGCCATTCATCTTCCCTTTACTAATGATTTTCTTTGTAGATGCATAAAAGGTAACATCAGCTAGACTATCTTTTTTATTAAATACTCTAATAGCGCTCAACACACTTTTACCTTCTGATAAGGTGTAGTATTTAAAGGTGTCTACTTCCTTTCCATGAACAAACTGGCCTTCGTAACGTTTTTGGTCTGTCTGATAGTAGTTCTTTGTCCATATACCGTGACGTTTTCCGTTTTTATCGAATTGATTTACTGGTTTTTGAGCAAAAACAGTTGTTAAAATTATTGTAAAAAGGAGGGTACAAAACCCTTTTTGTTTAATCATTTTGTAATTTAGTTAAACAAACTTAAAGTTTGCAATGATGAACAATTAATTTTAAAAACTCAAAAAAATGAAAATTATTTCAAAAACTCTCAAATTATTACCAGTATTTCTGCTGGTTTTAGGTTTAACTTCTTGTAGCGATGATGATGATGATAATAATGGTAATCCTGTACAATCCACTACTGTTGTTGATGTCGCATTGGCTAATGACCTCACATCCCTAGCTGCAGCTTTAGAAGCTACGGATTTAGTAACAACCTTACAAGGTTCAGGACCATTCACAGTATTTGCTCCAACTAATGATGCTTTTTCTACATTTTTAACTTCTGCTAATATCGATTTAAATAATCTTACTACAGATGAAGAAGCCTTAGTTAGAAATGTATTATTAAATCATGTCATTATTGGTGAAAGCTTAAGTTCAACAGATTTAGTCAATGCTGGTTCTGGATATACTAATACAGCTGCAGTAGGACCGAATGGAGAAAATTTAAGTCTTTATTTCAATACGACAAATGGTGTGATGGTTAATGGTATATCTACAGTATCAGATGCTGATAATACCGCAACAAATGGAACTGTTCATATCGTAGATACTGTTATTGATTTACCAACTATTGGTACTTTTGCAACTTCTAATGACGCATTATCAATACTAGTTGATGCANTTATGTATGCTGATTCNGNAACNCCAACAGTTCCATATNTGGCAACTGTTACAGATTCTGAAGCAGGACCATTTACTGTTTTTGCACCAACTAACACCGCATTTGCTAATTTGTTAACGGAATTGGAAATTTCTGCACTTACTGATTTAGATACTGATACTGTAGACTCCGTACTATTACACCATATAGTAAGTGCTAATGTTCAATCTGATGAATTAAGTACAGGAACGGTAAGTACCCTTGGTGGAGACATTAGTGCAGACACAAGTGATTTTACATTAACTGATGGTAATGGAAGAGAAAGTAATATTGTAACAACTCTTGTAGATATCCAAGGTATTAATGGTGTTGTACATGTAATNGATACTGTAATCTTACCAACTTCAAACTAANAGTAAGAGGNTATTCCTCATTTTTTATATTGATTGATTGATTAAGTTAGTAAAAAACCCAAGNGATATGCTTGGGTTTTTAATTTGTAATCTATTTANATTCTGAATCTANTTCAGNTAAAATATCAATTTATTTCTTTTTACGATTTTGATTTTGACGCTGTTGTTGCTCAGCTTGCTCCATCATTTCCTTCATCTTTCTTTGGAAACGATTTTCTTTCTTAGGCTTGCTCTTTTTCACCTCTATTTTAGCTAGAACTTTCTCTTCGTCGATGATGTAGTTTTTGATGACTAACATAATTCCAATACTAATTAAGTTAGAAATAAAATAATACAAACTTAAACCAGATGCGTAGTTATTAAAGAAAATAAGCATTAATAATGGTGAGAAGTAAATCATGTACTTCATCATCTTACTCATATCTGGCATACCTTCTTGTGGCGCTGCTTGCATAGCAGTTTGTTGTCCTGTTGTCATCTTCATGTAGAAGAAAATAGCGATAGCTGCTAAAATTGGGAACAAACTTACGTGATCACCATAAAATGGAATGTTGAAAGGTAAATCTATTACCGAATCATAAGAACTTAAATCATCTGCCCACAAAAAGCTTTTTTGACGTAAAGCAAAAGCCGTTGGGAAGAACATAAACAAAGCATAGAACACAGGGATTTGCATTAAACCAGGCAAACATCCACTAAGAGGACTTGCACCAGCTTTACTTTGCAATGCCATAGTTTCTTGTTGTGCTTTTAATTTGTTGTCTTTATACTTTTCTCTTATAGCCTCTAACTCTGGCTTAAGAATTTTCATCTTCGCTTGAGATAAGAACTGCTTATATTGCACAAATGATAGCATAATTTTCACCAATACAGTCATTACAATAATTGCAATACCGTAAGGTAAGAAACCACTCAAGAAATTAAATAAAGGAATAAACAAAGCCTTGTTTATCCATCCAAAAATCCCCCAACCAAAAGGAATACTTTTTTCTAAGTCCTTATCATAAGCCTTAAGCGTTTTACTTTCTGTTGGTCCGTAATACAAGCCTAAATTTCTATTGATTTCACCTCCATTGTACGCTAATGGAATTTTAGAGGTGTAAAGCTTCGTATACATTGTATCAACTTCTTCATCCTCAACTAAATCTTTAGAGGTGATCGATACTTTTTTGAATGGTCCATTATCTGTAACCATAATAGAGCTAAAGAAATGCTGTCTGTAAGATAACCATTCTACATCTTCAATAGTTTCTTCATCATCACTAGCTTGAGACAGTTTATCTACTCTATCACCATCATACATGTACGTTAGACGCGTATAACGATTTTCGTAAGTGATGCTTTTTGCATGACGAATTCCTTTCTGTTTCCAATCTAAATCTATTGGTTGTGATGTATTGAAAACACCATTTAAACCTTGAGATTTAATAGAAAAATCTATCATATAATCGTTAGGTTTTAACTCATAACGATATTCTAAGAAAGCTGTTTCCGAAACTTTCAACTTCATAGAAACAACCGTGTTTTCGCCACTTTTTGTTACCGAAGGTTGAAAAGGAAAATCTTGTGTATTTAATGTTCTATTATCTGAAGTACCAAAAGTAATATTGAAAAGACTGTTGTCGTCTTTTACCAAATAGATGGGCACCGAATCATAATCTACAAACTTCTTAAGTTTTACCTGAGATAATTGTCCACCTTTATTATTGAACTTTAATTCAAAAACTTCAGTTTCCACCGTAGTTTGATCTTCGGAAGCTGAAGGCAAAGTTAATGCATAAGCAAAATCGCCAACTTTATTTTTAAGATCTACAAGTTGTGTTGAGTCTAATTGTTTAGCGTTAGAATAATCTGCAGCTGTGGTTACGAGCGTCTCATTTTGCTTGCTTTGTTTTTTCTCAGCTTCAACTTGCTCTGCTTTTTTCTGCTCTGCAATCTCTTCTTCGGTTGGTTGGTTTTGGTATAAATACCAAATCATTATTCCAAAAATGAGGATAAAACCTATTATGGAGTTGATGTCTAATTTCTTTTCTTCCATCTATTTATCAGTTTTAGACCTGCCAGATTTTTAAATCTAACAGGTCTTTGTAGTATTTTTGTTGGATATTCAAATGTGTATCCAAAACTATATTTTACGCCAAAGTGGCATATTATTTTTTATTCTTAAACTTTAAAGCAGCTTTTACAAAAGCAACAAACAATGGATGCGGATTTGCTACCGTACTTTTATATTCTGGATGGTATTGCACACCAACAAACCAATTATGGCTTGGAATTTCGATGATTTCCACCAATCCAGTTTCAGGGTTAAAACCTGTAGCTTTCATTCCTGCAGCTTCGATTTGAGATTTATAAGCTTCATTAAATTCAAANCGATGTCTATGTCTTTCTTTTANGGACTCNGTACCATAAACCTTATAAGCAATACTGTCCTTTACAATNTTACAATCCCAAGCACCCAAACGCATTGTACCTCCTTTATCTACAACATCTTTTTGAGACTCCATTAAGTTTATTACTGGGTTTGACGTCGCTTCATCCATCTCAATAGAGTTGGCATCTTTAAGATCTAATACATTTCTAGAATATTCAATCACTGCCATTTGCATACCCAAACAAATGCCTAAAAATGGAATATTGTTTTCACGTACGTATCTTACTGCATCGATTTTACCTTCAATACCACGTTCACCAAATCCTGGTGCGACTAAAACACCATCAAGATGACCAAGTTTGAATTCTATATTATCTTCATTAAGATATTCTGAATGAATTGGCTCTACATTAACCTTTACTTCATTTTCGGCACCTGCGTGAATAAAAGCTTCTAATATAGATTTATAAGAATCTTGAAGTTCTACATATTTACCAATTAAACCAATAGTAACCTCACTCTTAGGGTTTTTATGTCTGTCTAAAAATTCGTTCCAACGTTTTAAATCTGGCACATCACTTTTTAAAGCTAATTTTTCTAAAACGACCTTATCTAAGCCTTCTTCAAGCATTAAATTAGGCACATCATATATCGTTGAAGCATCAATAGACTGAATTACAGCTTCCTTTTTTACGTTACAAAAACGCGCTAGCTTTATTTTTAATCCATCATGCAATTCATGCTCTGTTCTACATACCAAGATATCTGCATGTACACCACTTTCCATCAATGTTTTTACACTGTGCTGCGTTGGCTTCGTTTTTAATTCACCTGCTGCTGATAAAAATGGAATCAACGTTAANTGAATTACCAAAGCATTATTTTCGCCCAAATCCCACTGTAGTTGACGTACAGCTTCAATATATGGTAAGGATTCTATATCACCAACAGTACCTCCTATTTCGGTAATGACGATATCATAATCTCCCGAATTACCTAAAATTTGGATTCTATGTTTTATTTCGTCTGTAATGTGAGGAATAACCTGAACCGTTTTACCCAAAAACTCACCTCTTCGTTCTTTATCGATAACACTTTGATAAATTCTGCCAGTTGTTACATTATTAGCCTGGGAAGTCGGCACATTTAAAAAACGTTCATAATGTCCTAAATCCAAATCGGTTTCTGCTCCATCGTCCGTAACATAACATTCGCCATGTTCGTAAGGATTTAGAGTTCCTGGATCGATATTAATGTAAGGGTCTAATTTCTGAATAGTAGTTCTGTAACCTTGAGCCTGCAAGAGTTTAGCTAAAGAGGCTGCTATGATTCCTTTTCCTAGAGAAGAAGAAACTCCGCCAGTTACAAAAATATACTTAGGGTCTGTGGTCATTGTTGCGCTGTTAAACGCAGGCAAATTTACAATAAAAAATCGCTTAAGTACAAGTATAACAATAGCAATCTTAAAGAAAGGTGTTGCATTTTTTTATTTTACTGATAATAAAACCATTACAACAAACTTATCCTTTTTAAAAACATGAAATTTCATTCGTAAAAACTTGTAAAAATTTTTCAAAACTTTTATATCTTTTACACCATGAAAACAACACCTGAACATAATGCACGTATTGCAAAAATGACTTTTTCTTCTGTATACCCACATTATGTCAATAAAATAGAGAAGAAAAATAGAACTGTTGAAGAACTGCACACCGTAATTGAATGGTTAACGGGTTTTGATGCTAAAGCGATAGCAGCACTCATTGAAGAGAAGGTAACTTTTGAAACTTTTTTTGAAAGAGCTAAACTAAACCCAAATGCAGAACTAATAAAAGGTGTAATTTGTGGTTACCGAATTGAGGAGATTGAAAATCCACTTACCAAAAAGACTCGATATTTAGATAAAATAGTAGATGAGTTGGCCAAAGGCAGAAAACTCGATAAAATAATGCGTAGCGTTTAAAGTCTTAGCGTTTAAATTCTCTTTGGATATTATAAATCAATTCTTCTAAACCATTGATTTTAATATCATGCATTTGTAGCATCATTCGTCCAAGTTTTCCTTCTGGGAATCCCTTTTGTTTAAACCATGTGTAATAATATTCTGGTATAGCCACTAAGTATTCACCTTTGTATTTACCGAAAGGCATTTTGTAATGGGCGAGTTCAATTAACGCTTCTTTACTTCCTTCCAATGTTATTTAGACTTAAATTGTTCTAACTTCATTAACTCTTTAGCTATAAAATTCTCCCAATGGTTCTGAGCTGCTTCATTTATAGAATGGTCCGTTTCCTCATCATAGCGTTTTTGAGTTTTGTTCAACTCATTATTTATTGAGGCGTGAAGTCCGTTAAGTTGTTTTTTGATATTTCGGTTTGCTTGTAGATTGCTTATTTTCTCTCGAAACTTTCGAGCATACAACTCCGTAATATCAAAATGTAATTGCTCGTGTCTTAAAATAAGATCACTACACTTTTCTTTAAAATACCATGATTTATTCGGATAGAAATGTGACTCAACCGTAGTTGAAAAACCTACAACTCTTTTATCAGAAGTCTTAATTGAAAATCCAAAAGTAATACCAGAAGCCGTTAAAGCTACAGCATCAGACTTTTGATTTGGTTCTGCTTTAAAATCTTTCCAAGTTAATTTTTTAGTTTCACTCCAAGACATTACCTCTTCATCAGGATTGTGCCCAATAAACAACAACATTAAGATGAAAAGGTATTTAATCTGCATATGGGTTTAACGTAAAATGAATAGCTAATATTTTATCCTAATTAGCCTTTACTATTCTAAGATCATCATATTTTACGATATAAACTGCTTCATTAACATAACCGCCAAACATAGATCTATTGTATCTAAACTTATTTTCTACATACTCTGTTTCTATGGTATCATTAGAAGCTTCATACAAGTTTTCTGCTGATGCCAAACGCAATAATAAATCTAAAGTAATATCAAATCCTCTCGCTACATATTTGCTTGGCGATACACCATAGGCCTCACGATATTTAGAAACAAAACCATTTGATTTAGATTCATCAAAATCTTTCTTAACAGATGGATAATGGAATTTTAGATTTGACAAATGATAGTTATCAATATTCTTTCCTTCAAAAGCATTGTTTCTGTCTAGAGTTACTAAAACTATTTCTGACTTATTATTAGTTTGCCCATTTAGCATACTAATAACACTTGATGCAAAAGAATTACTTGTAGTTTGTAGAAATACTACTGTTTTACCCACAGGGAAAACATTATGCAACTCTGTTGGATAAATGAAATAAGCATCTTTGGTTGCATCCTTTTTATCCATTCTAGAATAAATAATTTTTGCTGCCGGAAAATCATTTTTAAGTGCTTCACTAGAACTTCTATGTGCCTGATCTGAAATGATAACCACCTTTGTTTTAGAACTATCTGCCTTAACAAAATCTATCATTGCTTGACGTAACAATTTCTCTTCCGGCACAGTCTGAAATACATTATTATAAAGGTTCTTTGGCTTCTTCATAGATGCAATTACAGGGACTCTATCCATTTTTAAAGACGAAGCTACACGGTCGAAAGCTTCTTCTTCGATTGGACCAATAACAGCATCATAATCGGAAAAATCATTTTCTTGTAAAAGCTCTCTTGTTCTTGAAGGTTGGTATTGAGTATCTAATACTTTTAACTCCGTAGAAATACCTAATTGTTTCGCAGAATCTAATGCCATTGTAACACCTTCATGAAAATCTAAAACAATTGAAAGCAACTTACTTGTTCTAATCATTTCCTTTGCCTCTTCGATAGAGTCTGTATCTATTCTATCTAAACGATAAGGCATCATTAACGCTAATTTTTTAGTTTTAAAATTCGTTAAATTAGACTTAAGGTTAGTAATATTTACATCTTTAACATCAACAGAAACATCAGCATCTGCAGGTACTTTCAAAATCATTCCAGCCTTTAAACCAGATTCCTTTAATTCAGGATTAAGTTTTTCTAATTCTTCTTGTGTAAGACCTAATTTAATTTTTAATCTGTAAAATCCTTCTTTTGGTAAAACTTCATAATAACCAAAAGTTGGCTCTATAGCTTTTTCCTCTTCATTCTTAATATTTGGAACATTAAGCTCATCACCAGGCTGAATGACTTCATTCATATTTGGGTTTAAAGCTTCTAACTCTTCTACCGTAATACCAAATTTGTATGCTATTCTCCATTTACCTTCAGAAGGCTGAACTTTGTATTTCTTAACTGTATTGTTTAAAGTCTGTTTAGATACAATAGTTCTGTATCTAGGAATTTTGATTTTATCTCCTTTCTTTAAATTTTCAGAATACAANAATCTGTTTGCTTTNTTTATNTCGTCTTCNCTAACATTATATTCTTTAGACAAACCATAAAGTGTTTCTTTACGCTTTACTTTATGAGTTTTGTAACCGATAAGCTCTTTAGTTTCTGCTTCAATAGGATCATTCTTCACCTTTGACGTAGGAATTATTAAAACTGTATTAGGCTTAAAATTTGTTTTAGCATCAGGGTTTAATGCGTAAATATCAAAAGGAGTTACCAAGTATTGTTTAGCAATACTTTCTATAGTTTCACCTTCTTTAACCTTATGCTCTTTGTAATTTTGTGCACTTGCATAAATTGAAAATGCAATTAAAATAACAGTTATAATATTCTTCATATATCTATGTTGCTTATATAAATTTAAGAAACCGAAAATCTGTATCAGTCACTTACTATTCCCACTCTATAGTTGCTGGTGGTTTAGAACTAATGTCGTACACTACTCTATTAACACCTTTCACNTTATTTATAATTTCATTTGAGGTTTTTTGTAAAAACTCATATGGTAAATTTACCCAGTCTGCTGTCATTCCATCCGTACTTTCTACCGCTCTTAAAGCTACACATTTTTCGTAAGTACGNTCATCACCCATTACACCAACACTATTNACTGGTAGTAGCATNGCTCCTGCNTGCCATACTTTGTCGTACAAATTCCAAGAACGTAAGTTATTGATAAAAATAGCATCTACTTCTTGTAATATACGTACTTTCTCTGGTGTTAGATCTCCAAGAATCCTAATGGCCAAACCTGGACCAGGAAATGGNTGACGACCTAATAATAGNTTATCCATATTCATGGAAGCACCTACACGTCTTACCTCATCTTTAAATAACGTTTTTAATGGTTCTACCACTTTTAGTTTCATAAAGTCTGGTAAACCTCCTACGTTATGGTGACTTTTTATCGTTGCACTTGGACCACCNGTTGCTGAAACACTTTCAATAACATCNGGATAGATNGTACCTTGTGCCAACCATTTTACATCTTTAATAAGATGCGCTTCATCATCAAAAACCTCAATGAACACACGACCTATAGTTTTTCTTTTTTCCTCTGGGTCACTCTTTCCTGCTAAAGCATCCAAAAAGCGTGCCGAAGCATCTACACCTTTAACGTTTAATCCCATGCCTTCGTATTGATGCAATACATCTTCGAACTCATTTTTTCGAAGTAAACCGTTGTTAACGAAGATACAGTAAAGGTTTTCTCCAATAGCTTTATGCAATAACATTGCAGCTACAGACGAGTCTACTCCACCAGATAAACCAAGAACCACTTTATCATTTCCAAGTTTTTCTTTTAATTCATCAACAGTTTCCTCCACGAAAGACTGAGGAGTCCAATCTTGCTCTACTTTGGCTATTTTAATCAAAAAGTTTTGTAACAATTGATGACCATCTGTTGAATGGTACACTTCTGGATGAAATTGAATCGCATAGGTATCTTCACCTTCAATTTTATAAGCGGCATTCTCCACATCTGATGTACTTGCTAATAAAACGCCACCTTCTGGTAGTTTCTTTATTGTATCGCTATGGCTCATCCAAACTTGGCTACCTTCATGAATATTCTCAAAGAAATCTTCTTCAGGTTTTACATAAGCTAAATTAGCTCTACCATACTCTCGCGTATTGGATTCTGCGACTTCACCACCCGAAAAATGTGCCAAATATTGTGCTCCGTAACAAACTGCAAGCATAGGCTTTTTTCCTCTTATTTCTGAAAGATCTGGATGTAAAACATCTTCACCTCTTACAGAATTAGGACTTCCTGAGAGAATTACTGATTTGTAGCTCTCTAAATCGGTTGGAATTTTATTGAATGGATGAATTTCACAATAGATATTCAACTCTCTAACTCGGCGTGCAATAAGCTGTGTGTACTGCGATCCGAAATCTAAAATAAGGACTTTGTTGTGTTGCATGTGCAAAAATAACAATTGCTTTCAGATTGAAGATTTACCAATTGCTATTTTTTGAATATTTTTTTTAACGACTTATTTACAAGGTAATTATTGTAAATTCATTTTGAAGTGGCTGCAAGGCTTTCATCAACTGAGGAATTAATTCATCGCCAAATTCTAAGTATAATTCCGAGAAATTAGTGTTACGTTCTTGTAGGCTTTGCCCAGGAAATAACTCTTCTTGTAATTCTGTACAACGCTCTATTTCATCAGCTAGTTTCTTCTTTTGTGCTTTAAGCAAACGTTTTTCAAGATGTTTTAAGCCTTTTATTTGTTTTACCTCTTGTGCTTTTACGGCACCTAAAAAAGATTTATCGGTTTGTTCTGCTAATTGATNTAAATCCTTNAANTGCTGTTCTAAATGCTGTATTTGTTCTGAAAAATCAANATCGATGTTTGAAATTTTTCTAACCTTTTTATTGATAAATGAACTTCTGTTTAAAAATAAGTCAGCATCAGAAATATTGAGTTTTTCTAATTTTTGTGCTTGTTTTTCTGTTTTCACCAAAGCAGAATTTCTTAGTAATAACATAGGAAACGTAACACCTTGAGCTTCAAAATTAGATTTTAACTGTAACCAATAAATCATTTCTCCACCTCCACCTATGTAGCATAAATTTGGNANAATNACTTCNTGATANAACGGACGNATAATGACATTTGGCGAAAAACGTTCTGGANATTCATTGAGATGNGCTATCAATTCNTCTTTAGTCCACTGAAATTNNGAATCNAAAACCGAAAACACACCATCTNTCTCAACAATACGCTCNCGCAAACCTTCATGAATATANAATAAATTAATCTCNCTAGGATTTACTTGAATTTTCAACCCTAAATTCTNCAAGAGTTTTNTTNGTTTCTGAAACNGNTTTAAAAGCTGGTTGCTCAACNANTTCCTTTTGCATNTGNGGAATAAACAAACGCTTTANTTCTCTATNNTCNGCATCAATNATNACCAATCCATANTCNNCAAANANTNCNTTTGCTAAATATCGTGTAGCATCTGCTAANTTNTCGTGATTGAGATANGCATTTTTAAACCANTNTTTTANTTGNTCNGCNAATTTACCTGANCCAAATTCNGCNGNAANNACTTCAAAAACATCCTCTAGTCCTTTTGTATTAAAATGACCAACGGCACCTGTTTGCTTAGAATTCCACTGTATTTTTTTGCCTTTAAAATTGAAATAATTGATTTCTTCAAAATCATGATCTTCTGAAGCCATCCAATATATTGGTACAAAATTGTAATCAGGATATGTTGATTTTAATTCTTCAGTAAGATTTATAGTTGAAATAATCTTATAAAGAAAATACAAAGGCCCTGTAAACAGGTTAAGTTGATGACCTGTGGTTATGGTAAATGTATTTTTTGATTTTAAGCTTTCAATATTATTTAAAGTTAATTCAGAAGCCTCAATATTAGCATATTGATTTACCAAAGTTTCAGAAAGCTCCTTTCGACTAGATTCTGAAACATGTTCAGAATGATACTTTTCCTCTATCTGAGCTTTAAAATTTTCC
>PAJL01000101.1 GCA_002706045.1 Flavobacteriaceae bacterium | reverse complement strand
AACCAAATCTGGAAAGATAAAATATAAAAGATTAGACTCTGGTAATGAACGAGAAACCGGAGAACCTACTGATGTTATAATCTATGATATTCATAATATTAGAATAGCTGATGAATCTTATTATTTACTACTAGGTTGGGGAACTCACGGAGGCGGACTCCACCATAGCCTTGCTCGAGTTTATAAAATTAAGGATGAAGAAGTCGTCTTATGTGATTCTTTTTTTGATGGAGAGAAATACATCCAAGTTTATACAAACAGAGGATTTAAAATCGATTTAAAGTACAACTCTGAAACAAAACAACTATCACATAATCATTACGAGTATGATGAATCTTATGGTATTTATAATCTTAAAGAGAATAAAAGAATCTGGTTATTAGAAAATGATAAATTTGTTCTCCAGAAATAATTTAACTTATATAAATTAAACACAAGGAATGCAGTTTAAACACCCAGAATTACTTTACGCCTTATTTTTACTGATAATTCCTATTCTTATTCACCTTTTTCAACTGCGTCGGTTTCAAAAAGTTGAATTTACTAATATAAAATTCCTAAAAGCTGTAAAACTTCAAACCCGAAAAAGTTCTCAATTAAAAAAATGGTTGATACTTCTAACGAGAATGTTGCTTTTAGCNTGTGCTATTATNGCTTTTNCNCAGCCTTTTATTCCTAANACCGAAGATTTTAATGANACCCAAGAAACGGTNATTTATTTNGACAATTCCTTTAGNATGCAAGCTCANGGCAGTAATGGCTCACTTCTCAACGAAGCNATTCAGGATATCATNAACACNTTTCCTGANGATGAAAANATANGTTTGTTCACTAATGAAGANACTTACAGAAATACCTCTGTAAAAGCTTTAAAGAAAGATTTAATTGAACTGAGTTANTCACCAACACAACTCAATTATGAGGCGGCTTATTTAAAAGGAAAACAANTCTTTTCTAATAATGGNTCNGCAACCAAGAATTTAGTGATGGTNTCGGATTTTCAGCAAAAGGACAATCCTNTGAATTTTGAAAATGATAGTCTNNTNAATCTGAANTTGGTACAACCNAAATCNAATNTNGTATCAAACATNAGNATTGANAGTGCCTATATTTCCAAAACCACTCCTGAAACTTTAGATATTACTACTGTACTTTCTAACCCGTTTGAACCTGAAGATAATGTNACNGTATCTTTATTTAATGGTGATGACTTATTAGCTAAAAGTGCGGTTAGTATTGAAGATAAAGCTGAAACAGTTTTTACCATTCCCAACACTTCTGTAAACGGAAAAATTGTAATTGATGATGNTAGTTTACAGTACGACAATANGTTCTATTTCAACATCAATGAAAAGCCAAAAATTAAGGTTTTGAGTATTAACGGAAACGCCGAGGATGCATTTCTAAAACGTATCTACACTGATGATGAATTTGAGTTTAAAAGNTTCAAATTAGAAAGCCTGAATTTTAATGTAATTCCAGATCAAAATTTTATCATTCTTAATGAGATTGATAATATATCTAACGCACTTATTTCTGCTTTAAACAGTTTTAAAAGCAACGGAGGTCATGTTTTAATTATTCCTTCAGAAGAAGTTAATTTAAATACTTACAATCAAATGTTTGCAAATTCATTAATTTCAAATTATTCTTCTATTTCAAATAACGAAAAACGAATTACAAGTATCAATTACGATCATCCGCTTTTGGCAAACGCATTCTATTCTAAAGTGACAAATTTTCAATATCCAAAAGCAGGAATGTCTTATGTTTTTGCTTCGAAATCTAACAGTGTATTAGCGTATGAAGATGGAGCTTCTTTTTTAATGGGAAATGATAATATGTATGCCTTTTCTTCACCATTAAATTCTGATAATTCCAACTTTAAAAACTCACAACTTATAGTACCTGTTTTATACAATATGGGACTTCAGAGTTTACAACTTTCCAAATTGTACTACACCATAGGAGATAGAAATACTATAGCGGTTAATGTTTCTCTTGGACAAGATGATATTTTAACCTTATCAAATACCGAGAATTCTATAATTCCATTACAAAAAACCTATAGTAAATCTGTTGCTATTGAAACTGGTGATTTTCCTGAAACAGCAGGAATATATGACGTAAAGAACAAAGAAGTACTGCTTGAGCATTTGAGCTTTAATTACAACAGAAAAGAAAGTAAATTGATTTATAACGATTTATCGGATATTGAGAATGTTAACTCCGATTCTAGCTTAGCCAATACCATAAACACAATAAAAAGTAGCTCAAATGTTAATGCGCTATGGAAATGGTTTGTTATTTTTGCATTAGCATTTTTAATTATTGAAATGCTTATTCTAAAATATCTTAAATGAACGCACTCATAAAATCTGCAACCATCGTTGATTCTAAAAGTGATTTTCACAATGAAACGGTTGATATTTTAATTGAAAGAGGTCGTATTACAAAGATTTCGAAACGCATATCTAATCTCAACAATTACAAAGAAATAAAGCTAGACAATCTGCACGTGTCGCAAGGTTGGTTTGATAGCAGTGTCTCTTTTGGTGAACCTGGATTTGAAGATAGAGAAACTATTGAGAATGGTTTAAAAACNGCNGCNTANGCTGGATTTACATCTGTTGCACTCAATGCAAACTCTAACCCTATTATAGACAGTTTTGCAGACATTACTTTTGTAGCTGCAAAAGCACGAAATAATGCTGTAAATCTTTATCCTATCGGAGCTTTAACACAAGCTAGTAATAGCACAGATTTAGCAGAGCTTTATGATATGAGTAATGCTGGAGCGGTTGCGTTTTACGATTATCAAAAACCAGTATCTAATCCTAATCTTATGAAAATTGCCATGCAATATGCTAGCAATTTTGATGGTTTAATTATGTCATTTCCTCAAGAATCTAAGATTTCTGGATTAGGTGTTGTTAACGAACACATCAACAGTACAAAGTTAGGACTGAAAGGTAATCCTGCTTTAGCGGAAGAACTACAAGTTGCTAGAGATTTATTCTTATTAGAATACACTGAAGGAAAACTTCATATTCCAACGATCTCGACAGCGAAATCTGTGGAATTAATAAGAGAAGCCAAAGCCAAAAAGTTAGACGTCACTTGTAGTGTTGCTATTCATAATTTAGTACTTACGGATGATAATCTAGATGGTTTTGACACCAGATATAAAGTATTACCTCCTTTGCGTACACAAAATGATTGCGAGGCATTAATTGAAGGCTTAAAAGATGGCACTATTGACATGGTGACTTCAGACCACAACCCTATTGATATTGAACATAAAAAAGTAGAGTTTGACCATGCTAAATATGGTACTATTGGTTTAGAATCTGCATTTGGCGCATTACAAACTGTGTTTACTACAAAAAAAAGCATCGCGCTTTTAACACAAGGAAAGTCTAGATTTGGCATTACTGAAACTACTATCAGTGAAGGTGAAGAAGCTAATTTGAGCTTGTTTAATCCTGATGAAAGCTATGTTTTCAACAAATCTAATATTACTTCCAAGTCTAAAAATAGTGCATTTTTAGGGCAAACTTTAAAAGGAAAAACCCACGGTATTATAGCCAACAACAAAATTATTTTAAAATAATGGCGCAGCAAGAGATTGAACAAGGAAAACTAATGGCTACCATTAGTTACATTACACCTATTGGCTTACTTATTGCCATTACCATGAATCTNGAAAAGCGCAATCCTTATGTTTTTTTTCATGCAAGACAAATGATTGGTCTTATTATCATGGTTGCTTTTTCAAACCTATGCGAAAAATATGTAAACTCTTGGTTTGGTACAGCACTTTGGTTTGTCACTTTCATCGCATGGCTCTATTGTTTATTTTTTGCTATAAAAGGGGAACACAAATTACTTCCAGTTTTGGGAAAATATTTTCAAGACTGGTTTAGAAACTTAAAATAATACTCAGAAAATGACCACTAACCTACACTATATTACAAGACCATCTAGCTTAAAGGNAAATGCACCACTTTTAATAATGTGTCATGGTTATGGAAGCGATGAAAACGATTTGTTTTCATTTGCTACGGAATTACCTGAAGAACTTTTTATTATTTCACTGAGAGCNCCTTATGCTATGCAACCCTACGGAAATGCTTGGTATGCTATAAATTTTGATGCTGAAAAAGGAAAATGGAGTGATAACGAACAAGCTAAACAATCTGTAGATTTAATCTCAGAATTTATTGATTATGCTTGTGAAACTTATCCTGTAAATTCAAAAAATGTAACACTCNTAGGGTTTAGTCAAGGCACAATTTTGAGCTATGCNGTAGCTTTAAATTATNCTGAAAAGGTTAAGAATGTTGTGGCGCTTAGTGGNTATGTTAATGAAGATATACTTCCAAATAATATTGATAAAAAAGATGTAGCTCATCTTAGCTTCTTTTGCTCACATGGTTCGGTAGACCAAGTTATTCCTNTAGATTGGGCNAGAAAANCACCTGAATTTTTAAAAGCTCTGAATATTGATTATAAATATTCGGAATATCCTGTCGGACATGGTGTGGCACCACAAAACTTCTATGACTTTAGAAATTGGTTAGAAAAACGGGTTTAACCCACAACTTTAGGATACAAAAAATATTCAACCAGTTTATATTTAAGGTCATTATTTTCATCTATACTATAGGTGACAAAAATTTCACCCCAAAATTCACCATCTGTAAAATTTGCAAGAATCCATTTATGATTTAAAACCCTGACTTTATTAATCAATAATTTAGANTCCGTCATAGANACATAAGGNACTATTGGGTGNTCTTCCCCTTCATAATCNTTCATAGCATATAATCCATCAANAATTGCAGGAATCAACTGATCCGTATCATAGCCTTGTGCTTCAAAATAAGTTAGAGCATCTTCATTTCTATCGATATTAAAATAATTTAGCTCAAAATTTTGCTCTTGTAGTTCAGCAATTTCCTTTTCATTTTCAGTAATCTTAGATTTAAATATCTTTATATCCTTTTCATACTTATCGATAATGTTTTTTGAATTCACATATTGAAAAACAATCAATAAAACCGAAAAAATAAATAAATACATAAAAATTCTACTCTTCATATCTATAGGGTAATTTGTAAATTATCGTATGCTAAAAAAACGTTTTCTGGAAGTTTTTGTTGTACCTCATCATGAAATCCCATTAAGTGACTAATATGAGTTAAATAGGCTCTTTTTGGGTTTACACGCGTTATAAATGCTAAGGCTTCTTCTAAATTAAAATGTGACATGTGAGGTTCTTCACGTAAGGCATTAACCACTAAAACATCGACACCTTTCAGTTTTAAAATTTCATCATCAGGTACAGTTTTCATATCCGTTAAATACGCAAAATCCTTAAATCTAAACCCAAACACCTGAAGTTTATGATGCAGTCCATCTATAGGAACTACTTCAAGATTTCCTAATAGAAATGATTCATTTTTGATTTCCTCTTGAATAACACTTGGTACACCTGGATATTTATCTTCAGTTGTAAAAATATAATCAAAACGCTTTTTCAAAGCTTCAAAAACACGTTTATGCGCGTACAACGAAATATCTCCTTGCCTGAAGAAAAATGGTCTTATATCATCTAGTCCCATGGTATGATCTGCATGTTCATGCGTAAAAACAACACCATCTATTTTAGACACATTTGCCCTTAACATTTGTTGTCTAAAATCTGGTCCGCAATCCACCACATAAGTATAGTCGTCCCACTCTACCAAAACAGAAACACGTAACCTTTTATCTTTTGGATTATCACTTAAACATACAGGATGAGTGCTTCCTATAATAGGAATTCCTTGCGATGTACCAGTACCCAAAAATGTAATCTTCAACACTGTTAAGTTTGAAACAAAAATAAACTTATTTTTTTGTTTGCAATAGTAAATTGATACCTTTGCGAAAACGATGTAAACCCAAGTTCTATGAAGGACATAACGTATAAAGGTGATTACGAAATAGAAAATATTCCATCGCTAAAAGATAAAGCACTTCGTATAAATCTTAACGCAGATATTTACGGTACTTTTTCCGAGATTGGTGCAGGACAGGAAACTGTTCGACATTTCTTTAGAGCAGGTGGTGCTTCTGGTACTATCGCCAAAGCTATGTCTGCCTACGATAAGGATTTTAGTGACGCCATTTATGGTATTGAAGATGATAAACGCTATGTAACAGAAGCACGACTTCGTAAGATGCTGAATCACGAAGTTAATCTTATGGAAAAGCGTATTTCCAAAGATCAAAATCCAAATAAGATTTTCTTTTCTTATGCCAACACAGTAGCAACTATCGACTTTGCTAAAAAATACAAAGGTCATGGTTGGGTTGGTATTAAATTTCAAGTTGAGCCAGAAGGCGAATACAGTGAAATTGTACTTCATATACGTTTTAAAGAAAATGATGCACGCTTACAGCAGGAAACACTTGGTAAATTAGGTACTAACTTAATTTATGGTGCTTTTTATAAATATAATCAGCCTCGTAAATTATTACGTTACTTATACGATCATTTAGACAAAGACCAATTAGAAATTGATACGATTAACTTCTCTGGTCCTGTTTTTAAGAATGTAGATAACCGTTTAATGAGTTTACAACTTGTTAAAAATGGTATGACAGATGCCGTAATGTTTGCACCTGATGGAAATAATGTACTTCCAGCTAGAGTTCTTTACAAAAAGAACATCTTAGCATTGAGAGGTAGTTTTAGACCTGTAACTAAAGTAAACGTTGATATGTTTGAGAGATCATATGAAATGTTTATTAAAGAAAATAAGGTTGATAAAGAGAAAACTCAAGTTATTTTTGAGGTTACATTATCTAACCTAAGAGCAGAAGGAAAAATTGATGAGCAAGATTTTATGGATCGTGCACGTTTATTGTGCTCACTTGGTCATACGGTACTTATTTCCAATTTCCAAGAGTATTACAAACTTGTTGAATACTTCTCTCAATATTCTAAAAATAGAATGGGATTAGCTATGGGTGTAAACAACTTGGTAGATATTTTTGATGAGAAATATTACCGTCATCTTAGTGGTGGTATTCTTGAAGCCTTTGGTAAATTATTCTACAAAGATCTTAGAGTTTACTTATACCCAATGGAAAATGAAGATGGTAGCTTAACTACAAGTGAAAATCTTAAAGTTCACCCACGTATGAAGGAGCTTTATAAGTTCTTTAAATACAATGGCAAAGTTGTAGATATTACCGACTTTGATGCTTCTAACCTATCCGTATTCTCCAGAAAAGTTCTTAAAATGATTGTAAACAATGAGCCTGGTTGGGAAAGTATGCTACCAACAGGTATTGCAAAACTAATTAAAGAACAGAGTCTATTTGGCTGGGAATCTGAAGAAGTGATGCACAAGTAATTCAAAAAAAAAATTGAAATTATAAAAAGAAAAAGCGACTTAAATAAGTCGCTTTTTTTTTATGCCTAATCAGTTAAAATCTGATCTGTGTGAGCTTTAGTCTTTACTTTGGTAATAATATCTTCTATAACACCATTTTCATCGATAACAAATGTCGTTCTGTGAATACCATCATACTCACGTCCCATAAACTTCTTTGGTCCCCAAACACCAAAAGCATTAATGACTTCTTTGTCTTCATCTACCAATAACGGATACTGAAAACTATACTTATTCTTAAAATTAGTTTGTCGTTTAGCACTGTCTGCACTGACTCCCAAAATCTCATAACCTTTTGCTTTAAAACGCTCATAATTATCATTAAGATTACAAGCTTCAGCAGTGCAACCCGGAGTACTTGCTTTTGGATAAAAGAAAACTACTAATTTTTTGCCTTTATAATCTGATAATGAGATAGTATTTCCTTGTTCATCTTTTGCTGTAAAATCTGGTGCTTTATCACCTACTTTTAAATGCGTCATAATGCTTAAATTTGTTTTTGTAAAAATACAATGAATGATTAGGCTTCAAAAATTACTACCTGTTATAAATTAGTTAAACCTCATAGTTCTAATCATTTTGTTTTAATACACTTTTAAATAATAAATCCCATTGGTCATATATTTTTTCTGGTAAAAACCTATTTGCATTCACTTTAGCATTTTTGCCGTAATGCTTCCTTGTTTTTTCATCAGTAATAAGTTTTTCAATCGACTCTACCATCTTATCTATATTATTTGCTTCAACCAACAAACCATCCTCATCATGATTAATTATAGAGCGAGGTCCATAAGGACAATCAAAAGAAATAACAGGCACTCCTAAAGACATCGCCTCAATAAATACAAGCGGAAAACCTTCTATCCTAGAACTACAAACTAATATTGAGGATTTTAAATACACCTCTTTTATGTTTGACGTATGGTTGTAAAATTTAATACTTTGATCAAGCCCCAAGCGTTTAGATTTTTCTTCCAAGCATAGACTTTTATTGACTTTACCATAAATCTCTAATTTCCAATCAGGGTGAGATTCTTGTACTTTCTTCCAAACATCCAAAAGCATATCATACCCTTTTACATAATCTTGCCTTCCTATAGCCACTACAGTTTTAGCCTTTAAATCAGCTGTTTCGCCAAAACTATCAATAGTAACAGGGTTGTTTATTACATGAATATTTTTTAAATGCTTCCAATCTTTTTTATGATACTCTGACAGAACCACAAAACTATCATAGCCTACACCAGCTTTGGAAATTAGAATCTGCTTAATTTTATTATTTAATTTAACTTTCCAACCTCTAGAAATCCTATCTATATTTATACTTTTTGTACTATGACGCTGATAAATTAAAGGTGATATTTTTTTAATATAATATGGTAGTGTTAATCCAAATATATGATCAACACACACCATAATCACATCAGGTGAAATATTATTTATCTTACTATTTATAAATTTGACTTTATTAAAAAAATCAAATCCACCTTTAGCTTCAAAATAATTCAGTTTTGCTTTTTTTGAAATATCATAATGTGCTTTTTTATATCTTGACTTAGAGTCTAAAATCAATAACTCCACTTCATAACCATAATGTTTGATAAAATAATTAGTCTGAAAAACAACAATTCTCACCAGGCCATGTGCTTCATCAACTCTATTTACAATTAATAGCAACCTCATAATGTATAACTTAACTGGTTACAAAGTAATACTTTTGCTAACTATATGACCTAAGAATTCTCAATCTTTTGGATATAATTTGTGTCAAGAATATTAATTTTGAAGAACTAAGAAAATTATCAATGAACAAAGAAGAAAAAGTCAATTTTGTAATAAATACATTAGATCAACTATACCCAGAAATCCCTATCCCACTAGACCACAAAGACCCTTACACACTATTGATTGCCGTATTAATGTCTGCGCAAAGTACCGATGTTCGTGTCAACCAAATTACTCCACTACTCTTTGAGCGTGCCGATAACCCTTACGACATGATAAAGCTAAGTGTTGAGGAAATACGGGAAATTATTAAACCTGTTGGACTTTCGCCTATGAAGAGTAAAGGTATTTATGGTTTATCACAGATTTTAATAGATAAACATAATGGTGAAGTCCCTCAAACTTATGAGGAACTTGAAGTATTACCAGCTGTTGGCCACAAAACCGCTGCTGTTGTATTATCTCAAGCTTTCGGAATTCCTGCATTTCCTGTGGACACACACATCCACCGCTTAATGTATAGGTGGAATTTAAGTAATGGAAAAAATGTGGTTCAAACCGAAAAAGATGCCAAACGTTTGTTCCCAAAAGAACTATGGAATGATCTCCACCTTCAAATCATATGGTACGGAAGAGAATATTCACCTGCCAGAGGTTGGGATTTAGATAAAGACATCATTACAAAAACTATTGGTAGAAAATCTGTTTTAGATGATTATTACAAAAAGAAGAAATAATTCTTTAGTGGTATAATTATTGATAAGGAATTGCAAAACAATCAATCAATGAAAAAAGTAATAATTATTGCCAGCATGTTATTAATAACATCTTGCATTCCTGTAAAAGTTGCGCCTAAATTCAAGAATGTAGACTACAAGGTAATGCAAGGACGGAAATTCCAAAAGAAAATGCCTAGAGAAATGGCTTTCATTTTTAAAGACCCTAAAGATGAAAAGGAATTTTATAATTATATCAATAAAAAATATAAGCTAAACGATCAAAATGTAGGCTATAATGTACCTTTTGAATTTGAAGGAAAGATACTTTATCTATCTTACTACGAAGCCGAAAGAACAGATGAAACATTAAATTTGCCTTTAGTAATAGCTGATGCAAAAAGAGATGGCAATGGCAACTCAAGGCTCTTTGAAGGTAACTACACTAGCAGAAAAGGACATTGGTATATTCTTGTTACGGTCTATGACGAGGATATAAAGAACTGCCTCAAAGACAATCATCCTTTAAAAGAAAAAGTACTTCTTTACTTAAAAAATCTTAGAGAAGAGTATATTACTACTCAAAATTACGAAGAGTTATTACTAACAGAAAACCCTAATTCTTTTACAAATTAGGGTTTCCTTTCAACTTAATTAAGAAGTGCTTCAAACTTCAATTTATTATAACTTATAACACTTAAAGCCTTAGAGTAATTCAAAAGATAACTTATAGTTTCATCCTTTGGTAATAACTTATCATTTTTTGGGGAAGGGTTAGAGTAAAGTTTTGCCATTTTAATAATTTTTGGGTTATTATATAGCAAAAACGTAACTTCAAATACTTTATTGTATCAATTTGTTAAAACTATATTATTCTGCTCTATAACCTTTCTCATATTAATGAGAGCATAACGCATTCTACCCAATGCCGTATTAATGCTAACTCCCGTACGTTCTGATATTTCCTTAAAGCTCATATCATTATACATACGCATCAAAAGTACTTGTTTTTGGTCTTCTGGTAATTCCTCAATGATACGTCTAACATCAGATTCTACCTGATCTTTAATCATGCTTTTTTCTGCATTTAGGCTCGAATCACTTAACACAGAAAAGATACTAAACTCACCTGCATTATCAAACTTAGGCATACGACTATTTTTTCTAAAATGATCAATAACTAAATTGTGAGCAATTCGCATTACCCAAGGTAGAAATTTACCTTCTTCATTATATTTTCCTCGTTTTAGAGTTTTAATCACTTTGATAAAAGTATCTTGAAAGACATCTTCCGTAATATCTCTGTCATAAACTTTAGAAAATATAAAACTGTAGATTTTTTGTTTGTGGCGCTCAATTAAAACTGCAAGAGCACTCTCGTCTCCTTTTATGTAATTGCTAACCAATGCTGCGTCAGGGATAAGTTCTTTTTCCATAATAATTACTTTAATACTTAGAAGCGGTCCTAAGTTTGGGGTTTTTAGCTTTTTTTAATTAAAGTAATTTTATAGTATACGCAGTTGTAATTTAAAAGATTATGTTCCAAATATAACAACAATCATTCCGAAAAAACAAAATTTAGTAGTAAAATTTAACATTTTGTCGGATAAAGTACTCCTTTAATAGATAAAATAGTTGTAGTATCTTTGTAGAATATTTTTTCAAAAATCCTATGAACACTACTGTTTTAGACGTTAATCCAAAAGAAAACATCATTATAAAAGGTGCTACACTTCATAACCTAAAAAATGTTGATGTTGTTATTCCTAGAAACAAATTAGTTGTTATTACAGGTTTGTCTGGCTCAGGAAAGTCTAGTTTAGCTTTTGATACACTCTATGCCGAAGGTCAGAGACGCTATGTAGAAAGTTTATCGAGTTATGCACGTCAGTTTTTAGGACGATTAAACAAACCTAAAGTAGATTACATTAAAGGTATTGCGCCTGCAATTGCTATTGAACAAAAAGTAAATTCCACAAATCCAAGATCTACAGTCGGCACCACTGCAGAAATTTATGATTACCTAAAGTTATTATTCGCTCGTATTGGAAAAACCTACTCACCTATCTCTGGTGATTTAGTAAAAAAGCATACAACTAAAGATGTTTTAGACTACATAAAAGAATTTGAAGAAGGTTCTAAACTATTACTGCTTGCTCCTATCATTCTTGAAGAAGGACGAACTATTGAAAACAAATTACAAACCTTACAACAACAAGGTTATGCTCGTGTAAAAGTGAAGGATGACGTTCTTAGGATTGATGATGCTTTAAAACAAGATATTAAGTCGGATAAAAACTTGTTCTTAGTTGTTGATAGAATTGTTTACAAAGACGATGAAGATTTCATCAATCGTTTAGCAGATGCTATTGAAACAGCCTTTTTTGAAGGAGTTGGCACTTGTATTATAGAATCGCTAGCCGATAAAAAACAAAAAACTTTCAATAATAAGTTTGAGTTAGACGGGATGACTTTTCTTGAACCTAATGCACATCTGTTCAGTTTTAATAATCCTTACGGAGCTTGTCCTAAGTGTGAAGGTTATGGTGATGTTATTGGTATTGATGAAGACTTAGTAATTCCAAATACAGCGTTATCTGTTTATGAAAACGCTATTTTTCCTTGGCGAGGTGAAAGCATGAGTTGGTATAGAGACCAATTGGTAAACAATTCTCATAAATTCGATTTTCCAATCCACAAGCCTTATTTCCAATTAAGTGATGAAAACAAAGCATTAATCTGGAAAGGCAATAAGCATTTTGAAGGTTTGGATGATTTCTTTGCTGAACTAGAATCTAAAGCTTACAAAATTCAAAACCGAGTTATGCTATCGCGTTATCGAGGCAAAACGAAATGTAATGTTTGTAAAGGCAAACGATTACGAGAAGAAGCTAATTATGTTAAGGTCGGAAATGCAACGATTACCGATTTGGTAGATTTACCTCTTAATGAATTAAGTACGTTTTTCAAGGAATTAGAATTGAATGAATACGATGCTCAAATTGCAAAACGATTACTTACCGAAATCAATACGCGATTAGAATTCTTATCTAACGTTGGATTAAATTATTTAACGCTAAATAGACGTTCCAATACATTATCTGGTGGAGAAAGTCAACGTATCAACCTAGCCACATCCCTTGGAAGTAGCCTTGTTGGGTCTATGTATATTTTAGACGAACCAAGTATTGGTTTACATCCAAAAGACACTGAACGCCTTATAAATGTTTTAAAATCACTCAGAGATTTAGGAAATACAGTTATCGTTGTAGAGCACGATGAAGACATTATGAAAGCAGCTGATGCTATTATCGATATTGGTCCTGAAGCAGGTACTTTTGGTGGTGAAGTTGTTGCTGCTGGAGATTACAATGCTATACTTACATCAGATACTTTAACGGCTAAATATCTTAATGGGAAATTAGAAATTGAAGTACCAAAAAAACGTAAAACTTCAAAATATCATGTTGAAGTGATTGGTGCTCGTGAAAATAACTTAAAGAATATCGATGTTACTTTTCCGCTAGAAATGCTTACTGTAATCACAGGTGTTTCCGGTAGTGGTAAAAGTACTTTAGTGAAGAAAATTCTTTTTCCTGCCATTCAGAAAAAGCTAACTGGTTTTAGTGATAAAGCAGGTCAATTCACAGAATTACAAGGCAACTTCAGCAATATTCAACATATAGAATTTGTAGACCAAAATCCTATTGGAAGATCGTCTCGTTCAAATCCTGTGACATATATTAAGGCTTATGATGACATTAGAGCGTTGTTTGCTTCTCAAAAACTGAGTAAAATTAGAAACTACCAAGCCAAGCATTTTAGTTTTAACGTTGATGGTGGCCGATGCGAAACCTGTAAAGGTGAAGGTGAAGTAACTATTGAAATGCAATTTATGGCCGATGTACATCTTACTTGCGATACTTGTAACGGTAAGCGTTTCAAAAAAGAAGTTTTAGAAGTGCAGTTTGAGGGACAATCTATCGACGACATCTTGAATATGACTATTGATGATGCCATTACATTTTTTGAAAGTCATAAAGAGAAAAAAATAAAGAATAAGTTACAACCACTTCAGGATGTTGGTTTGGGCTATGTTACTCTTGGGCAGTCTTCTTCTACCCTTTCTGGTGGTGAGGCACAACGTATTAAGCTAGCGACCTTTTTAGGTAAAGGTAGCAAAAGTGACAATGCACTTTTTATTTTTGACGAGCCTACAACAGGTTTACATTTTCATGATATTCAAAAATTACTAAAGTCGTTTAGAGCTTTAATAGCCAAAGGGCACTCTATCATAGTTATTGAACACAATATTGATTTGATAAAATGTGCTGACTATATTATAGATCTAGGTCCTGAAGGTGGAAAACATGGTGGCCAACTCGTAGCTTCAGGAACACCTGAAGAAATAGTTGCCAATGAAAATTCGGTAACAGGCGAATACCTTAAAGAAAAGTTGTAAGATGGATTTACCAAAAGGTTTTCATAAAGAAGTTATTGAAGCTAGAGAAAATAGAGCTGTTGATTTCACAGACAATTCTCTAGAGAAAAGCGTAGCTATTTCTCCTTTAAAACCTGGTGGTTCTAATTTTAAAACCCATGAATTGATTAAAAAAACACCATGGAAATATGCTTATCGTCCATCATTTGGTGGTATTCTTTTTGCTGGTATTTTTGTAATCGTAGGGCTAATCGTTATAATTATTAGCCTTTCTGTAATAAGCACAACTCCATCAAATTGGATTATGTTTATGTTTGGTGCTGTTTTTAGCACCACAGGAAGCCTTATATATTATTTCTCAGCTATGCCAAGAGTTTTTGATAAACAATTAGGCCTTTATTACAAAACATATAAAGTCAATCCTTCTAAGAGAGATGAAAACTCAAAAAAGCAATTTCCTTTAAAATCAATTATCGCAATTCAAGTCATTGGAGAAACTATTAGTAGTAAAAATGGTTCTTATGGAAGTTTTGAACTCAACTTAGTTTTAGAAGATGGCTCTCGTAAAAACGTTGTAGATCATGGCAATTTAAAATCTATAATCGATGACGCTCATGTACTTAGTGACTTTCTTAATGTCCCTATTTGGCATGCCGAAACTCCTAAATCCTAATAAAATAAAAACGCTATAAATCCTAGGATAACAAAGGAGAACGGCAAAACAAACAGCAAGAATAAAAAGCTTACAACACTACTCTTTATAAAACTCAAAATCCAATGTTGTTCGTAAAATTTATTGATTGCAAAAAACAAATAGAAAAATGTAGATAAAGCGATAAGCCAATCTATAACATCTGGAATATCTAAAACCCAACGATTAACAGCGAAAACAATACTAAATACTGTAAATAAAAACGAAAAGTAGTAGAAACTAAATACCAAATGGTGTGCATATCTACCTTTGTTGTAAAAGAAAATCTTTAATAGAAACGCAAAAATCGGTAACAGAAAAAACATAGCTAAAGGAATACTATCAATAAACGTCTGATAGATTTGCCCTAATCCCATTGTTTTATAAAACTTTAATGCCTGAGCATAGAGTTTTCTTGTAAAATAGCCTGCATCATCATCCATTCCCATGGATTTATACAGTGTTTCATTTGGTGCGCCAATTGCTATTAAAGAATCTAATTCTTGCTCTTTAAATGTAAATGATGTGCCTAAATTTTTCTTATCATCTACATTAATTATGGCTAAAGAATCTAATGCTTTTATTTCTTCATCAGACAATCCTAAAGTTTCTTTGTTTGCTTTTAGTGGATTTATGAGCTTTTGAATTTTTACTGAGTCTGCTGCTATCCTAGCACTATCTTTATCAAAAAAACTATAATCTTTATTTTCTCTTTTTTCGATAATGCTCTGCATACCCTTATCTATTTCAGCCCTACTATCTCTCACATAAAAATTGAAAACAAAAAAGAATATAACGGCAATAAACAAATACATCTGTGCAGGATGCAAATACATTAAACGCTTCCCTTTTATAAACTCCTTAGCCAAATAGCCAGGTCTAAACATTAAAGGAATAAAACTCTTAAAGAACCTAGCATCAAAAGAAAAGTAATTACTAATGGTATTGTAGAACAGAACACCAAGTGTAAGTTCTTCATTAGTTTTCTGTCCGCAGTTAGGGCAAAAGCTATAACCTTCTTGTAAAGGTTGCTCACAATTCCTACAGGTTTCTTTTGGTATGCTCATTTTTGGTTAGTTGTGGAATCTAAAATTAACAATTTTTATAATATATAAGTTTATCTCTTTCAGAATAAAAATTTAAATCACGACTTTATAAGACTACAATACGAATAGTAAAACACTGAATATCTTTCACTTAAAAAAGTGGCACGCTAATTGAAAATACACTTGCATAGCGTAAGCCGAAAAGCTAAAAATGAGTAGGCACAAATCTAAATTATTTAGTTATGAAAAAAATTACTTTACTTTTTGCGAGTATGTTAATGGGATTAACAACCGTAACCGCAGCGGAAATCCCGAATTCATTCGGGTTAACTAGCCAAGATTTAGATCTTACATCGCGCTATCGTTATACACAACCTATTTCGTTTGTAGAACGTGGTGTAGAGTTCTTAATCTTTGCTGATGGTAGTTTCGATTTTAATACAGATGTTTATACAACATCTTCAAACGATAATTACTACTATAAACGCACAACATCAAGAACTAGACGAAGCACTAATAGAACATATGGAGCTCCTGGTGTAAACTACGCTCATGATGGTGGTGTTTTGGTTACTCACGACAGATATGGTCGTGTAAGACGAATCGGCAATGTGTTTCTTAACTATGATAGCTCTGGAAGAATTAAACGTGCTGGAACTGTTTACATGAGTTATAGAAACGGACAGTTAAAACAAGTTGGTGGTTTGCAAATTCTTTATAATAGACATGGTGATGTTATTGGTACAAGAGGTTTTGTAAATCAAAACAATAGAGGTTCTGGATTTTCTGGTGACACTACATATTACTTTGAAAATGATGAACAAGATAACTGGGACGATAACTGGAATAACGATGATGAATACTACTATTATAGAAAGAACGGTAAAACCGTTAAACAGAAAAAACTTAAAGTTTGAGATTTAATTATTTGTTGAACGCACTAAACTAGATTTAGTGTCCTAAAAACCCTGAATGTGACCCCAAACATTTCAGGGTTTTTGTTTTTCTAAAATTCGTTTGACTTCTTTTAACAACAAAGGAAAAGCAGGATATGCCATTCCAACATGATCAAAACCATCAAGTTCGTATAAGGTTGTTTCTTTATGACCTACAACTTTCATCATTCGCATCAGATATGCATTTTCTTCATATCGACCTAACATTTCTAATTCTCTATCACCTGTAATCAACATTAATGGTGGCGCATCAGATCTGATGTGAAATAAAGGAGCATACTCATCTATCAAAGGTTGTTTTTCGGGAATATTTTGCTCTTTCCTAACCGTAAGATGTGTTATAGTATGTCCACTAAAAGGAATTAAACCTGCAATACTATTGGCATCAATATCATGCTTTTTTAACCAAGACTTATCTAAACCAACCATACTAGTCAAATAACCACCAGCCGAATGGCCAGAAACAAATATCTTAGATGGATCTCCACCATAGCTTTCAATATTTTTGAATACCCAAGCTACAGCTGCTGCTGCATCTTCAATATATGCTGGAGCTCTTACTTTTGGGTTTAATCTGTAATTTACAGCAACAACGGCAACACCTTTTTCTTTTAATGACTCTGGAATAAATTTATTTCCACCTGTTAATCCACCACCATGAAACCAAACAACTGTTTCATAATCCTTTTCTTTTTCGGGATAATATAAGTCTAAAACACAACGCTCTTTGATATAATCATCAGAGTCTGAAATTGATTCAGCATAATACCTAATATTTTCTTTGGTTTTGTATGTTGTAACTTCTTTTGCATTAAAGAGGCTTATTCCTGCAACTATAAATAGTAGTATCGTTTTTTTAATCATTGTTGTTCTAATCTTAATTCATTTTAAAAATAACATTTAAAATGGGAAAATAATCAAAGGAAAATATTTTAAACACTTAAAATATTGAAAGTCAGAACCTAAATCAAAACTAAAGAAGTTTGGCACGCTGTTTGTTTTATAGGTAGTGTATTTAATTTAAAACCTATTTATTATGAAACGGATTCTATTTTTATTTGCAAGTTTAGTAGCTTTTAGCACTACTGCATTCGCAACCAACACAACTACAACTGAAGCTAATGCTTCAACCAATAATTATGTGAGAGGTTATGGAAATTCTTTCATATTCACTGAAGGAGGTATCGAGTTCTCGGTTTATAGAGATGGTCAATTCGATTTCTATATTCCTAATTACGGACCAGATGTTAGTGTAGGTATTAATACACCTAGCTTTTCATTAAGTTTTAACTCAGGTTATGATTATAATCCTTATGTACAATACGATAGTTTTGGTGCTATTATTCAAGTTGAAAACACACCAATCTATTATGATTACTACGGAAGGGTAAACCAAATAGGTGATATTTTCATTACATACAACAGTTTTAACAGAATTAGCAGAATAGGTGGATTACATGTGTATTATAGAAATAATGTTTTTTGGAGATATGATGGTTATATAAATATATATAATAGAGCTTATGTTTACAGACCTTGGCACAGATTCTATGTTGTACCACCAGTAAATTACTGTATGATTAGTGTAAACCCTTACAGAAGGTATTACACACCTGTAAGACATATTTACTACAGACCTTACACAAATAACGTAAGATATGTAACTGTTAATAATGGAAGACGTGGTAGTACAACTGTTGTAAGACGAGAAGCTCACAATAGTAACAGATATGCCCAAACACCTAGAAATAGTAGAGAGCGTGAAGTACAACGTACTGTAACACGTAGAAATACTGAGATCACTAGAAGTAGAAACACACGTTTAGCAAGCAATACCGCTACAACAAGAAGTTCTCGAAACAATGATTCAGGAGTATCAAGATCTTCTAGTACACGTAGTGCAAACTCTAGAGCAACAACTCCATCGAGAACTACAACTAGCAGAAATGCTACAACGTCTAGAAATAATAGAAGTATTTCTAGCCAAAATGGAACACAGCGTTCTAGTAGCGTAACTAATAGAAGTTCAAACAGAAATGTGACCTCTAATAGAAGTACAGTGTCTAATAATACAAATACGAGAAAAAGTACAACAGTTAGAAAACCAAGTACAAGCAATTCTCGTACATATAGTAAAGCAAGAACACAAAGCGTAAAACCTAGAAGTTCTTCTCAGAATAAAAGAAGTTCCTCAACCGTGAGTTCAAGATCTAGCAATAGTAGAAAAAGCAACCAAAGTTCTACAAGATCTAGCTCTAGAAGAACAAGAGGTTAAGGTATAAAAATATGATTTTTTTGGTTGGTTAGTAGAAGTCCCGTATGATGTATGCCTCAGAGCACCTTACGGGATTTCTCGTTTTACTAAAAGTATCTAAAGTTTTAGATACTTTTTTATTTGCTGAGAAATATCTTCTGAAATATTCAGTTTATGAATAACCCAAAAATATAAGACACCTATGAGCAAAGACTTCATTGCTATATTAATTATAGGATGAAGCGGAAAATCCCAAAAATAAAATCCCAATGAAAAAGCTATTAAAATCAAGAGAATTTTCACTGAAGCAAAAGAGAAGGGTTGAATTTTAAACTTATTATTTACAAAAATTAATTTCACTGTATTGTATATAGCAACCGCTAAAAATGTTGCTATTGCAGAGCCTTCAAT
>PAJL01000100.1 GCA_002706045.1 Flavobacteriaceae bacterium | reverse complement strand
TAAGGAAGCTGATAAAAATATGATGGATATACAACCAGGTGATGTTGAAAGAACCTGGGCTGATGTAGACCAATTAATAGCTGATTATGACTATAGACCTAATACATCTATAGCAAACGGAGTAAAAGCTTTTGTAGATTGGTATAGAGAATATTATAAATGAATAATTGATAATGGATTTTATCGTAAAAACTTGTCGTTAATATAATAATTTAGAGTAAGCGAATAATTTCTTACAAATTTGAAATCTAAATAAATAAACCTGAATCTAATAAACTTAGAAACATGAAAATAAATAAAATTTGTTGTATTGGTGCTGGATATGTTGGTGGCCCAACTATGGCAGTAATAGCAAAGAAAAACCCTGAAATCCAAGTAACTATTGTAGATATAAATGAAGAACGCATTGCCGCTTGGAATGATGAGGATGTATCAAATTTACCAATTTATGAGCCTGGATTAGCGGAAATAGTAGAAGAAACCAGAGGGAAAAACTTATTCTTTTCAACAGAAATAAATAAAGCCATTGACGAGTCTGAAATGATATTTATTTCAGTTAACACTCCAACCAAAACTTATGGTAAGGGAAAAGGTATGGCTGCAGATTTAAAGTATGTTGAATTATGTGCTAGAAATATAGCAGAAGTAGCTACTACAGATAAAATTGTTGTAGAAAAGTCTACTTTACCTGTAAGAACAGCTCAGGCTATAAAAAGTATATTACACAATACAGGAAGCGATGTTAACTTTAGTATACTATCTAATCCTGAATTTTTAGCGGAAGGAACAGCTATTGAGGACTTATTAAGTCCTGATAGAGTTTTAATAGGTGGTGAATCTGAAGACGCTATTGAAAGCTTGGCAAATATCTATGGAAGCTGGGTACCACAAGACAGAATATTAAGAACCAATGTTTGGTCTTCTGAGTTATCTAAACTAACAGCTAATGCCTTCTTAGCGCAGAGAATTTCGTCTATTAACGCAATTTCAGAATTATGTGAACATACAGAAGCTAATGTTAATGAAGTTGCTAAAGCAATTGGTATGGATTCTAGGATAGGACCTAAATTCCTTAATGCTTCAATTGGTTTTGGTGGATCTTGTTTTCAAAAAGACATTTTAAACTTAGTATACATTGCTAGAAGTTATGGTCTTAACCAAGTAGCTGATTATTGGGAACAAGTTATTATTCTTAATGATCATCAAAAACGCAGATTCTCTGATAACTTAATCAGTACATTATATAACACCGTTTCAGGGAAAAAAATTGCAATGCTAGGATGGGCTTTCAAAAAAGACACAAATGATACAAGAGAATCTGCTGCTATATACGTTGCTGATCATTTACTGAACGAGCAAGCTAATATTGCAGTGTATGACCCAAAAGTACCAAGTAACAAGGTATACAGTGATTTAAATTACTTACAAACGCGCTCTCAAGAAGAAAATCAAAATTTAGTAGAAACTTTTGACAATCCCTATGAAGCTGTCAAAGATGCTCATGCTGTTGCAATTATGACAGAATGGGATGAATTTAAAACTTACGATTGGAAAAAGATTTTTAATCTCATGAAAAAGCCAGCTTTCATTTTTGATGGTAGAAATATCTTAAGTAAAGATGAAATGACTGAGATAGGATTCGAATACTCTTCTATAGGAAAGTAATAAAAAAGAAATCCAATGCAGATATTAAATTAAATAGCTAGCATTGGATTTTTTATTTTTAAACTGATTTCTTTATCTAACTATGAGCCTTTTATATAGCTCTTGTTTAACATCTGCTAGTTTTATTAAATAAATACCAGGTCTTAAGCTGCTAACATCTACTCTAGTTGTAGAAGAGACACTTAAACTTTCATTTTCAACTTTTCGTTGATATATAAGCTTTCCTGTTAAATCATAAATATAAAAACTTGTTAATTGATCACTTCCTGAAAGTTTTATATCTACGTATTCATTGGCTGGATTAGGAAATACCGAAAACTCAAACTCTAAGGCCGCGCCATCAATAGGGTCAACAATAGGATCATCAATTACCCCAACGTCATTACAGTTGGTATCAACAAATACAGTTACAGTATCTTCATCAAAATCAAGTGCATTGAATACTGTGACAGTATATTCTGTTGTCTCTACTGGAGATACTTGAATAGATTGTGTTGTTTCACCTGTACTCCAAACATATTCATCTCCTCCGCTTGCTACCAAAGTTACTACATCACCTAAGCAAATCTCTTGGTCTTCACCAGCATCTGCCTCTACTTCTGGTATAACATTAACAGTTACTTGCCTTTCATCGTAACAATCACCTATATAACCTCTTACTTCATATGTTGTAGTTTGAGAAGGGCTAACAGCGATATTTGGTTGTGTAGCACCATTATTCCATTCATAGGTGTTTGCACCCGATGCTGATAATGTAACAAAATCACCACTCATTATATCAACACTTTCTCCATTTAATATTACAACATCTGGATTAGGGTTTACAAAGACAGTAACATCATCTGTATCTTCTTGTATACCTGAAGTAACTATTACACTATAAGTTGTTGTAGATAATGGACTTACAATAATACTTTGAGTCGTAGCACCTGTACTCCACAAATAACTATCTCCAGGACTTGCTGTTAAAACAACATCGTAACTATCATCTTCACAAACATTCTCATCTTGACCAGCAGACACAATTAATACCTCTTCAACCGTTACCGTTACCTGAGCTTGTGATGAGCATGTTTCTGTTGTACCGATAACAAAATATGTTGTTGTTGTATTTGGATTCACAGTAATTGTATCTCCAGTTTCACCTGTGCTCCATTCGTATGTGGATGCACCAGAAACATTCAACTGAATAGTTTCACCTTCAATAATTGTTAAATCTTCGGTTATTGTTAATATCGGTAATTCATTAACCGTTACAGTCACCGTATCTGAATCTGAATTTCCAAAATTATCCTCAGCTGTTACTGTATATGTTGTCGTCGTGGCTGGACTTACTGTTATTTGAGACGAAGTCTCACCTGTACTCCAATTATAACTTACACCTCCTGAAGCTGTTAATACAACTTCTTCTCCATTACATATTACCACATCTTCTCCAGCATCTACTACAAGTTCTGGTATTACAGTTACTGTAACTTGCGCAGTCGCTTCGCAATTTCCGTTACTAGCAGTAACCGTATAAGTTGCTGTTTCAGTTGGGCTTACTTCTATGGAAGGTATTGTTTCTCCTGTACTCCATATATAATTGTCACCGCCTGTAGCAGTAAGTGTTGTTGTCTCACCATTCATAATAGTAACGTTATCACTAATAGTTATTTCAGGTGTAGTATTAACAAACACTGTTACATCATCGGTACTTGAACAACCATTAGAAATTACTTCTACGGTATAAGTAGTATCTACACTCGGTGTTACAGAGATTGAAGCTGTGGTTTCACCTGTACTCCACAAGTATTCATCTCCACCACTAGCTGTAAGTATTGCAGAATCACCTTCACAAATGGTTTGGTCATCACCAGCTGCAGCAACAGGTAAATCATTCACAATTACAGTAACAGAATCGTCATCACTATTTCCAAAACCATCAAAAGCAGTAACTGTGTATGTAGTTGTAACCGTTGGACTAACTTCTATTGAAGTTGTGGTTTCACCGTTACTCCATAAATAGGTTTGCCCACCAGATGCAGAGAGTGTAACGGACTCGCCTTGGCAGATAGTTTGATCTGGTCCAGCGTTCGCAGCGAACGCTCCTGGCAAAACCGTTATCTGATTACTTCTAAGAAAACGATTCGGTATTTCCCCTTCTGCAAACTGTGTATATCTTGCTTCGATTTGAAAAGTTTGATTTATCGATGTATCTAATCCTGTAATTGTTCTTGTATAATTTGTAGCAGTAGCATTATCGTTTTGATCAACTTCATTTATTATAGTATCAAATCCACCTTGTGGTTCTAAACTACCTGTATCTAATTCAAATGTTAAAATATAATCATCACCACTAAGAATAGCACTTACCAGCACTGGAGGTAATGGTAATAGTAATGACTCAACGGTTATGGTTGAACTATCGGTAAAGCCACCATCGTTGGATGTGAAAGTAATATCTACTACCCCTTCTGAGATTGCGGTTACAAGACCCGTATTTGCGTCAACTGTAGCAATGTTATCATCAGAACTTGACCAGAAGCCTGTTTGATCCGTAGCATCATTAGGTAGAATCTCAACATTTAAAGTTAATGTTTCACTAACATTTGTAGTAACTGTTTCTGGTGTTACCAAAACACCTGTAACATTAACTTCTGGACTAACATTTACTATTCTTGTAACCTCTTCAGCAGCATTACCTTCACTGTCATTTACATTATATGTTATCACATAGGTACCAATGCCAGTAGTATCTACGGCATCACCACCAACAACTATACTCGAAGTAATATCACCATCCTGTTGGTCAAAGGCAGTAGCACCTTCATCAGTATAAGCGCCGCTATTTACAATAACATCAACTACTTCATCACCTAATAAGATAATTTCAGGCTCTTCAACTGGAACAATTGCCCCATCTACTTGATTTAAAAATACTTCTAAATTAGTATAACCTGCATCTAAATCATTACCATTATTATCTGCTACATTTGGATTTAAACCATTTGCGGTTTCCCAAGCATCTGGCATACCATCATTATCAGTATCGTATCCAGTAGGTCTAGTATTTGTAGGCAATGTAGGATGTGGTATACTACTTATGTCATCAAAAAAAGATCCGTTATAGGTATCATTAATAATCATATTTAAATCACCTGTATCTTTAGAGTCTCGATATATATTTATTGAACCATCTGCATTTAGTGTTTTATAAGCACCTAAATCTCCACCTACAACAACGTTATTGTAAGCATCGTTTGCGGTCTCTATTGTAAAGGTTTCCCCAACTAAAGGAAATTGAGTACTTGTAAAAAATTGGTCACCAACAGGTGTATTAGGTGTATAAGGAGCATCACTTGCAGTAAAATAAACCCACATATCTCTATCATCACTTTGTGGTGTCTCTCTTTGACCTGTTACTATATTTCCTGAAGTATAAATTAAAGGACTTTTATTTATTTTTGCTTGAAGCTTTTGTAAAGTATTAGCAGATATAACTCCATCTCCATACCATGCGTTACTTCTAAGACCACCTACTGAAGGTTTATAATAATTATTCATTACGTTATAAGTTCCTTCATGAGTTATTCTTATTAATCTAGTTCTCCAATTATATACTACATTATTGATAATATCGTATTGTCCATTACCTTTAGGATTAGGAAATCTGTGAGAAATACTACTATATACATTATTTATAAAAGTAAAGTCGCCTTCAACTTCATCAACTCCTAAGATACTTCCAGTTTTGCTATCTTGAAAAAAGCAGTTTTGAATCGTAACATTCCCCATTGTACCAGAAGTATTTCCCCAAGTCGCAGATTGATCCATTCCGTGGCTAAACGTACAATGGTCAAAAATTATATCTGTACCACCTAAGTATTTAAAACTATCAGGCAAATATTGACTTGTGCCCACTTGAATAACAATACCTTCATTTCTAAATCTAACATAACGTATAATAACATTGTCAACATCCTGAAACATTAGATATGAAGTTTTAATAGTAATTCCACCTTCTGGTGCTGTTTGACCAGCAATAGTCATATCGTCATAATTACTACCATTTATTATTACTGCAAAAGCTCCTTCTTGGGTTGCATCAATTTCACCACTAACGTCAAAAACTATTGTTCTTGGTCCCTGAGTTTGAATGGCTTCTTTAAGTCCTCCTGGAGCATCCCAATCTAATGTTGTTACATGTATTACTTGTCCTCCGCGACCACCAGTTGCATATGCACCTGCACCTTTAGCGGAGGGAAATGCTAATTGTTGGGCAAAAGTATTCTGAAAACTGAATGTTAATAAAATAAAAAGGAGTGTGGAATTTAATCCACATAAGATTCTTGCTCTTAGTTCTTTCATTTTGGGGGCAATTTAAAATCTAAGTAGGTTTATTATAAATCCAAATATATTTAACAGAATAAGATTTAACGTCAAAAAGCTAAACTATTCGATAAAAAGATTATATTTGTAAGTATAAACCTACCAATGTGCTATTAATCTAATTTATTTGCACAATATACGACCAGAAGTAGGTTGTTGGACGTCAGGTTAATAAACTTTTATTAACATGTTATCAAAAACGTCGTCTTTTTAAAAGACCATCAATAATTGTAAGCTTACTTTGCTTATTAATGGAATGACAGGCAAGTAATTTTTTGTCCCAGTTTGGTAAAATACTATTTACAGTTTTCTCTGAATAATCATTAGTTGTTAAGACTTCTATTTTATTAATTTTCATACTGTGTCCGTATCTTTTTGCACAGTCTTGTGAAGGTCTGTATAAATTATTTTTTTCATCTCTAAAGATATTACCAGCAGGACGAGATCTTCTAACATCAGAAACTATTGGGTTCTTAGGATGACTTATCCACTCATCGGTTAGTAAACTGTCTGAATAAAATAAAAATAATTCGTCAAGAGAAGAAGCACCATTATTTTCTTTTACATTACAAAATAACCAATACTTATTATCATGTTTTAATATAGTAGAATCCACAGCATGAATTCCTTTCATAAGCGTTTGCTTAAAGCTCCATTTATAAGGAAATTCAATACATTCATAAATATCCACACTATTGTTAGCTGCAGTTTCAGGAATTAAATATAATTTACCACCCTCTTCAATAATAAAGGGATAAGACATGTGGTAATCGTTTTCTATAATAGTTTTAGGCTTTGTATAATTACCTTTTTGATCTAATTCCATTACAGATATTTTACCTAAACCTTCTTTATATATTAATTCTTCTATAAAAAGATAATACTTATTGTCTTTTTCAACAATAAATGGATCTGCCCAAAACCTGTCCTTAGGTGGCACTATCTTTTTAAATCTAAAAAATGATTTAGACCACTCTTGTTTAGAATTGAATTTAAAAAGTAGTATCCATTGATTAAAATAAAATGAATTATATAAGAGAGAGTTAATCTTTCTTTTGGCAATAACTCCCATAGCCTTTAGAACTTGTAAATTTGTTGGTGTTAAAAACAATCTATTACTATAAAAATCCAAATCTTCAGACTTATCTAGACTATTAAAGAACTCATCTGGACCTAACGTATGTAACTCTTTTAATTTTCTAGGCATCATATTTAACGCCTTCCAATAATATTTGTTTTTATTTCGTTTGACACTTAATTTTTCTGTAGAACTAAATGAATCTGACAACTTTAATCCTCCATCTAAATCTTCTGATAAAATCTGTAGTATTACACCTGTCACATCCCAATTTTCAAATACCTCCCAAGTACCTGCAGGTCCACCTCTGTTTACAGTATTATCACCATGATGATATGACCAAATACCATATCTAGCTATTTTCAGTATATCTCCTCGTAATATTCTAAATCCTAACCTTATTAAAATATCCAGGTCATATTTTTTTATTTCAGCAATATCATCTTCAATAATATAATCACTAAACTTTTTCTGTTTAGGAACAACAACAATTTCGTCACAACTAACCAGTTCTTTAACTTTTTTAGACTTAAAAGCATCTGGTGTAACTTTAAATAATTTAGAATCTATTTTGTTATATAAAATCCATACTAGCTTTTTTCTCAGTTCATAAATTGTTCTGAACTTAGACTTCTTATTATTACTAGTACTACCATTCTTTATTATAAGGGATATTTCAGCATAATCAGAAGAGTTTAATATTTCAAGCATTTTATATGCCCAATTAGGAATAATGTCACTGTCTACTAATAATCCTATTTTCAATTTGCGATTCATCATTATAATAAAGTATTGAGGTAAAAGCTTTCGTAATTAAAAAATTGAAGAAATTCAAATATGCGATATTTTAATTATATAAAAAAAGTTTTTTGTTTATTGAACTCTTTATCGTATTAAAGAGTAAAGTAAAGGTGAAAAACAAACTATAACTTGCTCATTTTATTACATAAACGAATTTATCTGTAATGTCAACCCAAAAAAATGGCATTTATTTCTCTTTTATGCATATTTACGCAAAATTAACCTGCTTATGGATTCAACNAAAAAAGAAAAGAAAAGTAGATTATATCACTTAGATTTAATTCGTTTTTTTGCTGCTTTATATGTTGTGCTATATCATTATGGATATAGAGGCTATGCAAAGGATAATTTCTCTATATTACAATTCCCAGAGTTAGAAAGCTTTTCTAAATACGGTTACTTAGGTGTTGATTTGTTTTTTATAATAAGTGGTTTTGTAATTCTTTTATCTGTAAGGAAATCTAGTTTTATAGACTTTATGATTTCAAGAATAACACGTTTATATCCAGCTTATTGGTTTTGTGTAATTCTAACAGCGTTAGTAGTTTATTTCTTTGATGGAACTATTTTTAAAGTAACCTTACCACAGGTTTTATTTAATCTAACCATGTTAAATGGCTTTTTTGGTATTGAATATGTAGATGGAGTGTATTGGTCATTATTAATAGAACTCAAATTTTATATATTAATAGGTTTGATATTACTATTTAGATTGATGAAGCATATCAAACTTTTTGCTTACATTTTATTATTCTTTGCTATTGCTCAATTAATAATTCCTTTTAAAGATGCGCCTACATTACTAAAAGTTATTTACTATGCAACTTTTGCAAAGTATAGTGCATACTTTGTTGCAGGAATGTTTTTCTTTTTAATCAAAACTGGAAAAAGATCAATTTTCAATATAATTCCTATACTTATTTCCTACGTAGTAGCAATATTATACGCTGTAGGTAAGGTACAAGACAGGAATCTAAGATATGATAATGCATACGATGAGAACGTAGTTGCTATTCTTATCACAGTATTTTTCATCCTCATGTTTTTAATAAGCTATGGTAAGTTAATGTTTTTGAATAAAAGAATATTTTACTATTTCGGTATACTAACCTACCCTTTGTATTTAATACATCAAAATATAGGTTTCATAATATTTAATACACTCGGAAAATCAATGAACAAATGGTTATTGCTTAGCATAGTTTTGATTCTTATGATATATGCCTCATATTTAATCCATAAATTCATTGAAAAGCCTCTAAGTAGATCAATAAGAAATAAGCTAACCAGTAGCAAAGTTTTAAATAATATAAGACTAAAGACAGAGCCCACAAACTAAGTGTTAAAAATTACAAGATGCATCAATTCCAAATCAATATTTCAATTAAGAAATTTAATACCTTAAATCCTAAAAATGGTAATTAACATCATTATCAATTTTTAGATAATATAGATTTTATATAATTCTCATATAACTATAACACTTAAAGAAAAATCAAATAGCTTACAAATAAACAGAAATGGCTTCTATAAATATAAAATCATTAATTTCTAGTTTAGTTTCAAAGCTAAAAAGTCCTTTAGTAAGAAATGTAATTATTGTAGCATTAGTTACACTTTTTATAAAGGTTTTGGCCTTTTATAAAGAAACAATTATTGCCAGTAAATTTGGTTTAGGGTTCGATTTAGATACATTTTTAGTTGCCTTACTTATACCCTCTTTTATTCAAAGTGTATTTCTTAACTCATTAACAAACCTGTTTATTCCAAATTACATTGTAGAGTTAAAGAATAAGGGTAACATTGCTGGTTTTCAGAGTATCGTTTTTTTAATGGCATTTGCGGTAGCATTATTTTCAACACTTTTAGCATATTTTGTTATTGATTTATTTCTTGAAGAGGTGTTTCCTAACAAATCCGTAGAATATTATTTACAAGTAAAAAAGCAGCTTTTTATCATTTTACCTTGTTTAGCATTATGGGGATTTACATCTGTTATATCTGGTCTTTTAGAAATTAGCAATAAATTTTTGGTATCAACAATTCAAGGTGTCTTCCCTATCCTTACTGTAATTTTATGCTTATTGTACTTCAAGTCTTACTTTGGAGATATGGTTCTGGCTTATGGTAGTCTCTTTGGGAGTATCATTAGTTTTATATTTATTCTATTATTTGGATTACACCATAAAGTTATATACATAGGCAAGCCGGTAATGAACAAAAACTCTTGGGAAATGGTGAATCAATTGCCGCCAAAAATTTCTTCAAGTTTTTTATCTGCTATGAATAATTTTATCGATCAGTTTTTTGCTGGTCAACTAGCTATAGGCTCTATTGCTGCTTTAAATTACGGCAATAGGTTTCCTGCTTTTGGTGTCACAATTGTTATTATGGCATTTGGAAGCGTTCTTTTACCACATTTTTCAAGACTAGTCAATGAAGACTTAAAAATGGCATACAGCCATCTTTTTAAGACCTTAAAATTGATTTTTTTCTCAGGTATTATAGTAGTAGTCATTCTTATCTTATTTTCTGATTCAATTATAGAATTGTGGTTAGAACGTGATGAATTTACTGCAGAAGATACTATTAAGGTATCTAGAATTCAGCAAATTCTTCTCATTAATGTACCTTTTTATTTGTGTACCAGAATAATAGTTAAATTCTTAACAAGCATAAATAAAAATAAATTTATGGCTTGGGTGTCACTACTCAATTTAGTAGTCAATGTTATTTTAAACATAATATTAATAAAATACTATGATGTTTATGGACTGGCATTTAGCACAACATTGGTATTAATTATTAGTAGTTTTTTCTATTTTGGTTTTACTTATAAACAATTCAAAAAATTAAGTTTATGAAAATTGATTTTCTAGTCAATTCTTTAGTTCCAGGTGGAGCGGAAAGAGTTCTTGTTTTACTTGCAAACTTTTTTAAAAAACAAGGGCATGATGTTACGATAATAACTTTTAACGAACCTGAGATATGGAAGCCAGATCCAGAAATCACAAGAGCAAGATTACATGGCGGAAAGATTAAGAATCATATGGTAAGGAGTTTGGTTAATCTTACAAAGTACTATTCTAAAAAGACAAACAGACCAGATGTGCTTATTTCATTTATGATTCAAACTAACTTAATAGGTATACTAGTTAGCAAGCTATATAGAATAAAGGTTATCGCATCAGAGCATAACAACCACCTGAAAGAGACTGATCGCATAGGACGAATGACAAGAAAATATTTTTATAGATTAGCCAATAAACTAACCGTATTAACTCATTTTGATAAAATTCACTACGATAAATTAGGTGTAGACACTTATGTAATGCCAAATCCATGCACATTTGATATCTATGAAGAAGAAATAAGAAAAAGGGATAAAATCATTTTAGCTGTTGGTGCTTTAAATAGATATCATCATAAAGGGTTTGATAATCTTATTAAATTGATAGCACCTATCCTAAAGAAACACAAGGATTGGAAGCTTAAGTTGGTAGGTGGTGGAACCAAGGGAACTAACTTCTTAAAGGCACTTGTAGATGAGCATAAAATACAAGACAGTGTTATTTTTACTGGGTTTTCAACAGAGGTATCGGATATAATGAAAAAATCGGATATTTACATTATGACGTCTCGTTGGGAAGGACTACCAATGGTGCTTATAGAAGCCATGTCTCAAGGCTTGGTTTGTATTTCTTACGATTGCAAAACTGGTCCGTCTGAAATTATTGAAAATGAAACAAACGGAATTTTAGTTGAAGATCAAAATATTGAAGAGATGTCTCTAAAATTAGAAGAACTTATTAATAACCCAGATAAAAGAAATAAATTAGCAAAATCTGCCACAGAATCGTTAGACAGGTATGATATATCCTCAATATATGATAGGTATATGAAAATTATAAAAAGCTTTTAATGTGAAACTAAAGACATTAATACATATCTGTTTTCTGTTACCTTTTGTTTTTACTTTATTTAATGCACAGGTTTTAATAAGTATCTTAGTATATGATGTATATGCTCAGATAATGGCTTATGCAAATTTAGGCCTGCTCGTTTTAGGTGTTGTCCTTTTGTTTAAAAATCATGGGGAATTCTCTAGAACAGCTAAAATGTGGATAATTTTTTTCATACTTTATTTTACAATTGGTATGACAGCTGGAATCATACACGATCACCCTTCTAATATAATTGTCAGCATTATCCCTTTATTTTATGTTGTTGGCTTCTACTACTACTTAAGCTTTGCTGAAAATAGAGTTTTATTTGAAAAGGTAGCATTTATATGTCTTATAATCGTTTGTCTATTATGTATTCATTGGTATAATATAAACTTTGATTTAGATAAAGGTGGCGTACATATATACACCGTAGACAGGGCACAGGGAGTTTACGGAGATGCAAATAACATGGCCTTAACTTCAATAATAGCTTTTGTTTTTGTCTACAAGGTTTTTCAGCCGAAAAATAAAATGCTTTTTATTTTAAAATTAGCATTATTATTTGCCATGTTTTATAGCTTATTTGTAACTTTTTCAAATACAGGCTTCATGGTACTTATTGTATCATTGGTAATGTTAAACCACAACTTTTTTAAAGGTATAAGACTTCTCATAGGAATTATATTAATACCTGTCCTCTACATATTTTTACTCAATTTAAACAACTTAACAGCAGACCTGGATTTGGTTGGGCAGCAGCGAGATAAAATAAATAACATTGTAAATATAGTATCTCTTAATTTTGATAAGGTTGATGACTCTGGGCGAAATGAGTTAGTTGCAAAACTTTTAACTTACGTATACGAAAATCCTTTTTTTGGTAATGGTGTAGATTTTGCCATTTCAAAACACGGTCATAATACAATTATAGGTGTTTGGGCAGATGCTGGCTTATTTGTCCTTTTGTTTTTCTTAGGAATGCTTTTTACATATTTTATTAGAGCTATAAAATCTTCCACTGAAACAAGATTCTTTGTTTTACCTCTTTTAATTGCTATGTGCATATTTATGCTTAGTCTCCAAACTATAATTAACCAACCATATTTGATAGCCTTTTTTATGTACATTGGGTATAAAATAGATTTTGCGCAAGAAAGCGAGGAAGAGGATGTAGCACAAATTGAAGAGTGAAATTTTAAACCAAATTTAATTACTAATGTTTAAGATCAATCATAAAGTATTAAATATTGTATTACTAATACTTCTCGCTATCATAGTTGTAAGAAACAACTATTTAAATAAGTTAGGATCGATTCTATTCCAAGACAGTACTCACAATTATAAATCAAACAGAGAATATAAACGACAATTAGACTTATACGAGGTATACTCAAAAAAGCAATGTAATTATGTTATGCTTGGTAACTCAATAACTCAATATGTTAATTGGAACGAGTTATTAAATAGAACAGACATTATTAATCGCGGTATTGGTATAGATGTTACTGCTGGTTTCAAAGACAGACTAAATCATGTTATCAATTTAAAACCAAAATATTGTTTTATTATGGGTGGTATAAATGATATTCTTTTCAATATAAAGGTTGATGAAATTCTTGCCAATTATGAGGACATAATTCTTACTTTAAAAGCTGAGAATATTATTCCAATAATCCAAAGTACCCTCTTTGTTTCTGATAGTTATGAAAACGCAAATTCTATAAATAATAAAGTGGATAGTCTGAATTCAAGACTTATTCAATTAAGCAAATTACATGATGTGAAATATTTAGACTTAAACGATATACTTTCCTCAAATAATAATCTCAAAAAATCTTACACCACAGACGGAATTCACCTTAATGGTAAAGGGTACCTTGAATGGAAGAAAATACTCACTGTAGAAATGAAAAATCACCAATTATCCGATTAATAATAACTGTTATTGCAGATAAAAGTAATTACTTGACAGTTAAAGGAATAATTTTGATTTTTTAACATTGTTAATCATATTTGTAACGTAATCAACCCAAATCTAAAAGCGAAATGCGAATAGTTATTTCCCAAGTAAAATTAGTCTGTTATAAGACTTATATTCATTTGTTTTAGATGAAAAAATTTCTGAAACATATAGCCTATGGTTTCTTTTTCTTTGTGCTAATCAATCTTTTGATAGTTTTAAAGTACGAGTACCCAGCATATAAAGCCATAAAGGAAAAAACCCATAAAAATTACTTAAAGTGGAATAACATCTATGAAAACAAGAACACTTACGATTTAATAATTTTAGGATCAAGTAGATCATATACTGGTTTTAATCCAAAAGTCATTGACTCTGAATTAAAACTAAAATCATTTAATATGGGAACTTCTGCACAAGATATAGCAGAGTCCTATCATTCTTTAGTTGAAATATTAAATCATCAAAATCCTAAATACATAGTTCTTGAAACATACTTTGATCTATCTGACGATGTACACGATTATTATCAGATTTTTTCAAATGCTTCTTTTTTCAAATCTTCATCAAATAAATTTGAATTAATTACTAATGGTTATGGAAGTAACGGAATAGCTAACTATCTCATACCTTTAATGAAGTTTAATAATTACATAAAACAAGATATTAGAACTCTTTTTTCTAACGCTGCTCAAAAAGCACCTGAGACCGATTGGTATAAAGGATATTTAAGAGACACAATAATTATTACTAAAAAGAAAATAGCTGCTTTAAGTCCAGTGCCCAATTTTGATAATACACCTTTTAATAAAGAGCGATTTAATACTTATTTTAACAAGATAAACGAGTTAACCAAATCTAAAGGAATTAAACTAATAGTTTTAAGAACTCCTTATCCTCCTACTCGACTTAAATTAGATGATAATACAGATGAAGAAAGTTTTTATAAAAACTATTTTAAAAACATTAAAGATGTTGAGTACTATGATTTAAATCATTATAAAGCTGATATATTTAAATATAGAGATGAAGACTTTTCAGATCATCACCATGCTAACCTAACAGGCGCTAATAAAATTAGTCTTCAACTCTCTGATATTATAAAAAACCAATCAAACTAATTAATAACAATTATGCTATTTAATTCAATAGAATTTTTCATCTTCTTACCAATAGTATTCACTATATACTGGCTCATTGGTAATAAGCGCATTAAACAACAAAACCTTTTGATTGCCATAGCAAGCTATGTGTTCTATGGTTGGTGGGATTGGAGATTTTTGTTTTTGATTTTGTTTAGCTCTTTAGTAGATTACACTATAGGTCTAAAGCTTAAATCTGAGGATAAACCATCAAAACGCAAGGCCTTATTATGGGTTAGTATTTGTGTAAATCTAGGTTTCCTTGGTTTCTTTAAGTACTACAACTTCTTTGTTGATAGTCTTGTTGACTCCTTCACCTTTTTTGGTAGTGAGCTAAGCATTAACACATTAAACATTATTCTTCCAGTAGGTATAAGTTTTTATACTTTTCAAACTTTAAGCTATACCATAGATGTTTACAATAAAAAATTAGAGCCAACCAAAGATTTTCTGGCTTTTATGGCTTTTGTTAGCTTTTTTCCTCAGTTAGTTGCCGGACCTATTGAAAGAGCCACTAACCTATTACCACAATTTCATGTAAAAAGAGA
>PAJL01000099.1 GCA_002706045.1 Flavobacteriaceae bacterium | reverse complement strand
TTATCTTTAGATTTTAAAACACCTGAAATGATATATACAAATGCAGCGTGAATTCAATTTTTAACCTGTAGCCATATTTCAGGACGAGACATATGAAACATACAATGAGAATTATAATAATACTTGCTTTTGCATTAATCGGAAGCAATTGTTTTGGGCAAACTGATTCAACTCAAATTGAAAAAAGAACACAAAAACTTGACTCACTAAAAGCACAAAACACCAAACACGGGAATCTTGTTGCATACCTATACGAATTGGAACAGATTTCAGGAATTGACAATATTGAGCATACCGATTCCATATCTGGATACAGTTTAGTAATTCCGCTGTGGTGGAAAATAAGAGAGACACCAAATACAAGTCTTTTTGGAGGTACATTTCCACCAATCGATGAAATTGAAAATGCCTTGATTTTTAAAGCTTTTAACAAATCTGAATATGATAATATTAAAGAATTTGAAAATTGGGTAATAGCAGAGTACAAATTGGGAGACACACCAAAATGTTCGAATTCACATAAAATATTGCTAAAAAAGAATTGGAGGAATTTAATGAAATTGGAAAATCATACAAAGTTCAGCTTATGTGGGGAACCAAACTATACCATTGTTGCTACATAATAGTGGAAACTTCGAACACCTATTTATGGATTGATTTTACAGCCACTGATGAAACTTATGATGTGAATTTTCCAAAGTTAAAAGATATTATGAGTAAATATAAAACACTATAAATACGCTTTACAACAATGGCTATAAGTAATTGCTTGTTCTCGCCTACTTCTGAAAATCCTAGCGGATTTTCAGTTTGGTGTGTACTTGCAAAGTTTAATGCTAAACCACGCAACTACTCATAGCCGAGACCGTTACACACAATTTTGGTTAAACTTATCGACAAACAAAAAATTTAAAATCTTATTAACTTATGATGAAAAGACTCCCATTACTCTTAATCACCTTGATTTTTTTATCGTGTTCAAATGATGATAATGACTTATTAATGTCTAATGGCCAATTAGTGTATAATGAACAGTCTTTTACTTTGAGTTATGCATACAAGATTGAATTTGATTTTACAATAGATGATATTCACGGCTTTGAAATTATATTAACAGACCAACCAGTAACTTTTGAAAATAGTCAACTTAACTTATCTTTAGATACTAAAGTTCTTTTAAGGATGGTGTTTTTGACTTCAGGGAGTGATTCTGAATCACTAGAGAATATCTATCCACTTAACCAGAACAATTTCAATTCGGCTGACATTGAAGCAAGGCTTTCTGGTGCAAGCTTGTTTTTTCTAAGAACTGATAATAATGAATTGATTACAGATAACTCTAACTTAATATGGAATACAGGCTCAGTCGAAATAACTGGTTCAAACAATCCTTATAATTTATCTCTTGAATTATCCACTGAAGAAGTTGAATTAACAGCAAGTTACACTGGTGAGATAATTATTGCTGAATATGAATAGAAATGGTTAGGTAAACAATTTATAAAACTTAATAGTATATTATCCTAAATTCAATACACTTAAAGAAAGTTTTGTAACGCTATGTGTATTTTATTGATATTCATTTTCTTAATCAAAATAAAGATGTATTTAGAAAGTCGCTAAATTTTTAATACGAATCAAACTAAAATTGAATGTCTAAACGCTTATTTTTTATTTCATTATTAGGAATATTAATAATATTAAGTTGTTCGTCTGTTAATGAATTTGGGAAAAGACGAATAGGTTACCATTATGAAAAAATTAAACCAAATTCTAATCCAATTGCCTATACTATTATTGATACTTCTAAAGTTTATTTAAAAATATCGACTATTAATACTTTTGACAACTCAAAAGACTCAATTTCCAACAAAAACATAAAATCTAATCCAACATACTTGAAATTTTATAGAAATGGAAGAGTTGGTGAATTTAAAAACATTAACATAAATGACATAAATGACTTAAACCCAAAAAAAGCGGAAAGTTATTTATACAGATACAAAAAGGGAAAGTTTATTGTTCAAGTATATTTCAAACATCCACAATGTGGGGAATGTTTTATTAAGGAAACATTAAACAAAATTTCTAACGACACAATTAAAATAATTAGTGGAGACTATATCTCAACTTACATTAAAAAAGATATTCCGAAAAATTATTTGATATACAATCCAGAATGGTAAAAATACTACTTATAACAAATTAATCATTCTGGATAAAAGAATAAATAGAATTAAGAAGATCAAAAGAATTTAATTCAAAAAACTGAATTGAGAATGTAGATTCAAGATATAGAATGATCAATGATTTAGAAAAGAATGAAAAACAAAAAATGAAATCATTGAATTGGTTATTTTCTTTAACGATTTGTACAAAGTTGAACGAGTTGAAAATTTAAATATACAATGCTAATAAAAACAATGACTCTAATCTATTGTACCTGAATCTCTATAGATATTTCATTTCTATTTTGTTACCTTTCGGCACTAATAAAAAAGAATCCTGTGGATTTTTGAATATATCATAGCCAAAACCGTTATTTTACATTAAGCATAAACTTAAATTAAAGAATGAAAAAAAGAATCTTACTAGTTGTTTTAATTGGTTTTTTAGCCAAAATTTATTCACAGGACAAAAAAATTGAATTTCAGTTATCTCTAGGATCTACATTATCTATACCGAAAACTAGTGAGCTAACTAACACAAATGTTGATGGTAGTCCTGAAATAAAATCCTCGATTAATATTGGAGCATATATTCTACCTAGTTTTAACTATTTAATTAATGAAAATTCATCTATAGATTTTGGTATTGGTTTTTATTTAGATAGGTTTTCTATTGAAGATAAAATGGGTGCAATCACTAATAAAGGAAATCGAAATATTAGTCAAATTCAAATACCCGTAAATTATAATTTTCATTTTGGACAAGATAAATCTTATCATTTTGGAATAGGTGGATTTACAAGCTTTTTAATATCTGCAAAAGAAAAAGGAGATACTATAACAGATTTTACTCAAATTATTATTGACCCAAACGACCCTACTTTTAGTAGTAATTCGACAGTCAGTTACAACAATGATATTAAGGATAATTATAATTCTGTAAGTTTTGGTGCTTTCATACAGTTAAAGAAGTTTTTTTCATTTTCATCAGAAAAAAGAGGATTTATTTTATTGAAGATTAATCAATATATTAATTCGATAAAGAATAATGACTCTGACTCTGATTTGAGCCAGTACATAGAGTTCAAAAATGAAAAAGAACCAACAACTGTGAATTTAGGAATTGGAATAATTATTTGAAAATGAGCACTATGAAACAAAAACTATTATTAGGTATATTACTGATTTTTTCAATTAAATCATTTTCGCAAGACTCAAAATTTAGTCTTGAATTAAATTATCCTCTAACAGTTGGTGATAATTTCATTGGAAAAAATTATAATGGAATTATAGACTTAGGGGTTAAATATCGTTTTGTAAATTTAGAATTCTTAAATATAGGAGCATCTTTAAACGGAGGAATCCTAAAAAATTCTAAGGACGATGGTTTTCAACCTATTGATGTTACTGTTTTTGCAATACAGCCAAGAATTTTTGCCGAATTAGATATTGAATCACTAACTAAATTTCATCCTTCGATAGGATTAGGTTATACTTTTATGAATTTTAGAACTTCAGGAATAGATGGTTTTAATTTTAGTAACCCGAATTCATCAAGCTCAAGTCAAACCGAAAATGGTATTAACCTGAATTTAGGACTTGTTTATGACATCACAAAAAAACTATTTGTCCAAGTCCAATATGATTTAATAAAAATTGGAGTAGAAGATGGGGTTCCAGATACAAGTTACAATACAAATATCACTATTTTAAAGTTTGGGTTTGGATTGAGAATTTAAAAATAGTTTCAAAAAGACCAGCATAAAGCATCTAGCTTAAATCCACTAATAAGAAAAAGCCATTTCAAAATTATTTGAAATGGCTTTTTTGTCAAGACATTATTCAAGATTTGCTATTAATTCATAAGGGATTTTGAATAGTCATTCTTATTTTAGAATAATCCAACAGCATCTTTACTGTAAGAGATAAGCATGTTTTTAACAACACGGTAATGGTCTAAAGCCATTTTATGGTTTTCACGACCAAAACCAGATTCCTTAACACCACCAAATGGCGCATGTGCAGGATATGTATGGTATTGATTTACCCAAACTCTACCTGCTTGGATAGCTCTTGGTACTTGGTAAAGCTCATGAGCATCTCTACTCCAAACACCAGCACCTAAACCATAAGATGTGTCGTTTGCTATAGCAATAGCTTCTTCTACGGTGCTAAATGTAGTTAATGATACTACAGGACCAAAAATCTCTTCTTGGAATACACGCATATCGTTTTTACCTTTTAATACTGTAGGCTGAATGTAGAAACCATCTTTAATATCTCCTTCGTAGTTACCAGCATGACCACCAGCAAGTACTTCTGCACCTTCTTCTTTTCCGATTTTGATATAGTTCATAATCTTCTCGAATTGTGCTTTAGATACTTGAGAACCAATCATTGTTTCTGGATCTAATGGATGACCTGTTTTTACTGCTGCTAAACGCTCTTGCATTCTTTCAATAAATAAGTCTGCGATATCTTCGTGTACTAAAATTCTAGAAGGAGATGTACAGATTTCACCTTGGTTTAATGCAAACATTAAAGCACCTTCAATAGCTTTATTAAAGAAGTTATCATCTTGATCTGCTACCGATTTAAAGAAGATATTTGGTGATTTTCCACCTAATTCTAAAGTTAAAGGAATAATGTTTTCTGCAGCGTTGTGCATTACTTTACGACCAGTTTCAGTAGAGCCAGTGAAAGATAATTTAGCCACACGTTTTGAAGTTGCTAATGCTTCACCAGCTTCAGCACCAAAACCAGTAACAATATTTAATACACCTTTTGGTAATACGTCTTTAATCAATTCCATAAAACAAATAACACTTGTAGGTGTTTGCTCTGCAGGTTTTACTACAGCTGTACAACCAGCTGCTAATGCAGGTGCTACTTTCCAAGCTAACATTAATAATGGGAAGTTCCAAGGAATGATTTCTCCAACAACACCTACTGGCTCATGAAGTGCAATACTAACCGTATCTTTATCGTGCTCAGAAATGGTACCTTCATCTGCACGAATAACACCAGCAAAATATCTGAAGTGATCTATACAGTAAGGAATATCTGCTGCTCTAGCTTCACGAATTGGTTTTCCGTTATCTATAGTTTCTAAAGTAGCTAGGTATTCAAAGTTGTCTTCCATTACCTGAGCTATTTTTAATAAGGCGTTACTACGTTCTGTTGCAGATGTTGTACTCCAAGCCGGAAATGCTGCATGTGCTGCATCTAAAGCTAGATTTATATCTTCTTCTGTAGATCTTGCTGCTTTTGTAAATACTTTACCATCAACTGGTGAAACATTATCAAAATAGTCTCCTTTTACNGGTGGAACAAACTCACCATTTATAAAGTTATCATACTTTTCTTTAAATACAGGTCTTTGTACTTGAGTCATAATTTTTTTTCTTTTTTAATTACAACTGCAAAACTACAAGCGAACTGCTTCTGACTATTTATTAAAGCAAGTCAGTTATTTATGAAAATGGTTCAAAGTAGATAAAATTGAACTTTTTTGGCTTCAAGACACCTCTTTTGGACTAATTCCGAACTTGTTTTTAAAGGCTGTACTGAAATTAGAAAGGTTATTATAGCCAATTTCTAGATACACATCAGATGCTTTTACATCGCGTTGTTCTATTAAGATTTTTGCTTTTTCTAAGCGTTTATCCATAAGCCATCTACCTGGCGAAGCATTAAACTCTTCTTTAAAATGTCTTTTAAAAGTAGAAAGACTCATGTTACATAAAAAGGCAATTTCTTCAACCTTTAAGTTAGAATAGACATGACGTTCTACAACTTCTCTAAAGCTAGAATCTTTTTCTTTTATAAGCGACTGTAAAAAAGCTATAAAAGCACTACCGTATTTACTAGAAAGATAGAGTAAAATCTCTTCAAATTTAAGCTTTGTTAAAGCTTAATTTTGTTGAAGTTGATTGTTACCTATTGCAGACAGTGAATTGATAAATGCCGAAATAAAGTTATCATTTTCAATAATGAAAAATGGATTTTCTTGTTGGGCTTCTTCAGAAAAACTAGAATGTTTTTTTAAAAAGTCTTTTAATACTTTTTCTGAAAAGAAGAAGAGTTTACAGTAATAGCTATTTTCTGTGTCTAAAAGTTCGGTCCACAAACAATTACCTTTGGTCGTAAGAATAGATTGCGTTTTGTCTACTGCAACAGAAGTTTCTGCAAAATGCACTTGCTTTTTTCCTATTTGAAGAAAACTAAACATGTGCATTTGTAGGTTGACTTTACTCTTTACATTATCGTTAGTCATCCTAAAATCATGTATCAGAAGATCTGGTAAAGATTTAGAATTGGGAATAAATATATTGGGGATATTTTCTACTAGCATAAGGTTTGTAACAATTTAGGGTTTACAGATACCATTCTTTAATGTCTTCTGTTTTAATTGCTTTCGTGTAAATTAAAAATCGTGTTAGTAAATAAATTGCCATAGTATGACAAAAAATAATCAAGCTAATAAATGTCTTGTCATTGTATAAAAACTCGTTGATAACGCTAAGACATACTTGCACAAAAAAGAATATACCAGACGCCAATAACATGGTTCCGGAGCTATAATTATTGCTAAAATAAATTAACCCTATAGTAACTAACAAAACGATGAGTGTTAANACGGACANAAACACAAANAACAGTGTGTTTTTTGGTAAAACNAGGACTAATAANTCTAGTATTGCATATACAATGTAGGTCAACAANCCTATNGTGATAAAAGAAGTAATACTTAAGAAGGACTTTAGTTTNCCTCTTTTTAAATATTTTTTTAATGCCAAAGTACTACAAACTATGTAGGTTGTAGTAAGTATTGTAATTTTCAAAAAAGAATCTTTAAAAGCTAAAGTTGCAAAAATATCAGAGGTGAATAAAGCCAATAGACCTATACTATATATAAGATTTGTTTTACTTTTTTTTACATAAACATAGTTCATTAGAATACACAAAGTAATTGTAGGCATAGTNTAGATTAAGTCTTTTTTCTCATACAGTATGCTAATAATTATTGATGCTAATAGTAATGCAAAAAAAAGCAGGTCGAAACCATTCAATCTGCGTTTTAGCTTTTTAAAATATTTTTTTTTCAATATTAAAACGTTAATTATCAATTACTAAAGGTAGTAATATTATAGCAATAGTTAACCTGTAATTGTAGCTTTTTAAGCGATTTAATTCTATGTGCTAGATTTTTTGCTACTACAAAAAGCGCTCAGCAATTTCTAACCAGTTGTTAACTCTAGTGTAACCAGTGTCACCTACATTATGTGGAGAGTTGAAGAGTAGGGTATCACCATCAAATTTTTCTAGATTATAGGTTCTGTCATCTATAAGTAAATCTCCTTTAAGAATAAACTTATGACCACACATAATACGATGCTGCCATGTTATAAAAGGCATATATTCATCAATCCAATCGCTTTTTTCCTTTAGTGAGTCTGGGAATTGGGTTGCAGCCGTAGCAATGTAGACTTCATGTTTAGCGTATAGCGCCTCCATAACCTGTATGCAGTCCCTCTTTGGTTTTAGATCTCTAAAGAAGCCTTTTTGGTAGGCGTGATCCTTTATACTCAACTGGTGGTCTTCAGGTACATTGTGCCATACCTCACCTGAAGTAATTTGTGATATATTTAGTTGTTGTTTGTGTTCTAAGTTATATAGTTCAATGTGCTTTTCGTACGTTTCTGCTAGCACATCGTCCATGTCTACAAATATGGTCATGTGAATTTTTTTACAAAGCACGAAAATTAATAAAGGCTAATCAAAGAATTTAAGGAAATTTTATAAAGATTTAATAGAACCTAAACATTGGGCAGTTATTTCTATAAGAAAAGTAATGATTCACTAAGAAAAGACTAAGATGTAGTACTTAGGACAAGCGATCACGATATTCAGTTGGTGTTACACCTAGAATCTTCTTGGCGTATCTTGTAAAAAAGGAACGACTACTAAATTCCATTTCATCCGCAATTTCAGAAATATTAAGACTTTTATCTTCTAACAAGATAATTAAGCGTTCTCTAACATAGCGTTGTATCCATGCTGAAGCAGTAAGATCTGAAATAGACTTACAAATTTGATTTAGATATTTAGGTGTAATATTTAGTTGGTTGCTATAAAATTGAACTTCACGTTGTTGCATAGAATGTTTATGAAGCAGTGCAATGAAGCCTTCATAAATAGCATTTGTTTGCCTAGTGTGTTTTTTGCTTTCATATTCATTAGCAAAGGAGTCCCACATTTCTAAAATAAAAAGTTTAAGCTGAAGACTTAAAGCTTCTTCATAAAACTTGTGTGTCTTATTGAGATAACGTTGGTTTACTACTTTGAAGTTAGAAATGATTTTCTGTTGTACCTTTTTGTTTTGAATAATTTTTATAGGATTCACTCTAGAGTGGAGTAGAGCGTTAACCGCATATCCTACATTGGGAACATTGTCGTCTAGCAGTTGCTTTTCAACCAATAAAACAGAGGCTTTAAAGTCATTAGAGGTCTGTATTTGCAATAATTGACTTTGCGCAAACCAAAACAAAAAATCACCACCATTGCACTGCATCTTATCATTGTTTAACATGAATTTGATATTACCACTAAGACAAAACATATGTGTGTGGTAATATTTATAAAAATCATCAGGTAAGTCAGATACAGCGCTAACGTCTAACAAAAGTACTTTTGGAAACTGATCGCTAAGCATAATTTTTGATATTCTGTACAAATATAAGTGATATATGACACAACTACCGTAATTTTTGTAACACATAACGAATTGTACCTCAATATATTTGCAAAACAAAAATAACCCTAACCCCTTTTAACTAAAAGCACACATTGATTATAATTGATGTTTGAATATTAGTTCTGATTAATAGCTAAGCGTAATACTTGGATTACGCTTTTTTTTTAATCTGATTTACTACAAATAGAGTATTGGTTAGCTAAATTCGTTTCAGGATTTCATTAAAACAAATTGTTAGTTCAAGTGTTTTATTCAAAGTATTAGAATAAAATGTATTGAGAAACATCTATAACCATAAATGTCAGTCTGAGCCTGTCGAAGACGGATGGGTAATACCAGGTTTTAGACAGCACGAACTTAATTATAATGCAATCCTAAATTCATTTCAGGATCTAATCAACTATGACCAATAAACAATATAGAAGAAAGAAAATACCGAAATAAACAACCATAAAACAATTCCTAACCAAAGTGGTTTACTACCCGTATTTTTAATATCTGTTATAGAAATTGTTGTACCAACAAGAAAAAGCGTTACAATCAATAAACGTTTAGCACAAACAACAATAAAACTCGACACCTCTAAAGGTATAACCTGGTAACTGTTAACAACAATAGCAGCAATAAATGCTAAGATAAACAAGGGGAATTTCACTCCTTTTTTTGGTGACTTAAACACAAATAACGAAACAACGGATAAAGGAATAATCCATAACGTTCGTGATAGTTTAACGGTTGTTGCAATTCTTAAGGCTTCATCTCCATAATCTATTGTAGCACCAACAACTGAGCTTGTATCGTGTATCGCTACAGCGCACCAAAGCCCGAATTGCTCTTGTGTGAGTTGAAAATAATGCCCTAACACAGGAAATAAGAACAAAGCGATAGAGTTCAATAAAAACACAATAACTAAGGCCATACTTATAATTTTGTTATTGGCTTTTATTATTGGGGAAATAGCAGCAATGGCACTACCACCACAGATTGCTGTTCCAGAAGTAATGAGATGTCCTAGTTTTAAGTCTATCTTAAAGAGTTTGGTAAGTGCAATTCCCAAACCTAAGGTGAGTAATATTGTAAAAACTGTTAGTCCAAAACCTTCTTTTGTGGTCTGTAAGGTTTCATTTATAAACATTCTAAAACCCAAACCCACTACTGAAATCTTTAAGAGTAGGGGAATAGCTTTTTGATTATAACGCTCAAATGGATTTTCAAATACTAATACAAAAACAAAACCAAGCAATAAAGCCACATAACTGGTGAGCAAACCTAAAACAGATGAAATTACTATGAGTACATAAATTAATTTCACTACAGTTTGTTTCATCCTATTTTTTGCTTTGTGTGTTGCAAAATTAGGGCTATATTCTAACTCATCACAATTGTATTGTAGTTAATTGTTGAGTTCTTACATAAATTACCTAAATAAGACTCATCTTTGAGGTTACTTATATTTATTGTCTAATCCTGAATTGTCACACTGAGCTAAGCCTGTACTAAGCAAAGACGAAGTATCGAAGTCTTGTTTCAGGATACCATAAAGAGCTCCTCAACAGTTTGGACTTGTCGAACGCGATCTTTGTAATACAGCATAAACCATAAATAGTATCAAACCCAAATTCCGACACAGTCGGAACCAACGATTTTAAGAAGTAATGAGCAACCATCAATCTTAAGAATTTAAATCTAGGATTGAAGAATAATCATTAATAATAAAACAGAATAAACAATTATCAGCGAATGGTGCTTGCAACTTCCTATAAATCGTTTTGATTTTTTGGTTCGTTTTGTATCAAGACAAAATGAACATAATAACAAAAACAATTAAATAAAAATCCGTTAAGATTGGCTGAAGCCTAGGAAGTATTGTTGTCATGCTGAACTGTCGCACTGAGCTGAGCCTGTACTGAGCAAAGACGAAGTATCGAAGTGTTGTTTCAGTCTGAAAGTATACAATAGAGTAGTACCCATAAATGTTAAGATTATTTTAAATCACAGGATTTTTCCCATTTCATTCTTTTAACCATTTTATGACCCATACATTTGCAGGGTTTTATAAATTATAATAATAACACAAACAAACAATTATGAGTAAAGTAAAGGAAAATGATGTGGTAAAAGTGCATTATACTGGTAAGCTAAATAACGGTCAGGTATTTGACAGTTCTCTAGAGCGTGAGCCGCTACATGTAGAACTTGGTAAAGGTCAATTGATTCCTGGGTTCGAAAAAGGGCTTATTGATATGGAAGTTAATGAAAAGAAAACCATTTCAATTGATAAAAAAGATGCTTATGGTGAAGTGAATGAAGCTTTATTTCAAAAAGTACCTAAAAATCAATTACCAGAAGATATAAAACCTGAAGTTGGTATGGGCTTAGTTGGTAGCAGACCAGACGGTGGGCAACAACAGTTCAGAATTGCAAAAGTGGAAGAAGATAGCATTATTGTTGATGCTAACCATCCATTAGCTGGACAAGACTTAGTTTTTGATCTTGAAGTAGTTGAGATCATATAATTAAAGTTATACTAAAGATCCTGAAATAGGTTTAGACAATAATCAAGTATTGTCGTCCAAAACTGTCACACTGAGCTTGTCGAAGTGTTGTTTCAGGATCTCATCTCATTTAATATTAGTAATGTCAGCCAGAGCCTGACGAAGACAAATTAGTAAAACAACTAATCAATAAACTGCTTTTCCCGTGCTCGCACTTCTTTCTGCTTTTTCACTTCCTCACGCTCCCAAACAGTCGGACTACCAAACATAATCTTCCAAG
>PAJL01000098.1 GCA_002706045.1 Flavobacteriaceae bacterium | reverse complement strand
AGTGGTAAGATCTGGTGAGATGATAGTCCAAGTTTCACCTTTATCAGTCGATTTATGCACAAACTGACTTCCGAAATAGATGGTACTATTATCAAAAGGATCAATATTTATGGCAGAATTCCAATTAAAACGTAATTCTACATTAGCATCAGGATGCGTTGGTCTCACTAGATAATTATTGCCAGTTTGCCAATCGTATCTGCTAACGTAACCTTGTTGACTCATAGACCAACCGTAACGAGAGTTATCTCTATCTGGAACCACATCAAACCCATCACCAAAACTTATTTCTTGCCAGTAGCTATTTCTTATGCCTTGGTCTTTCCAAACATAAGCAGGTCCTCGCCAAGACCCATTGTCTTGCATGCCACCATAGACGTTATACGGAAATTCATGGTCTACATTAATGTGATAAAATTGCGCCACAGGAAGATTGCCAATAAATCTCCACGTTTTTCCACCATCTTTGGTAATATTCATACCACCATCGTTACCATCAATCATAAAACTACCATCTTCAGGATGAATCCACCATGCATGATGGTCTGGGTGAACACCATTACTTACACCATAGGCAGGCATGAGTTGAGTAAAGTTTTTACCACCATCTTCAGAAACGTTTACATATGTGAATACGGAATATACACGGTTTTCATTTTGAGGATCTACGTAAATTTCGGAGTAGTAAAACGGACGATTTCCAATATCATTTTTATCGTTGACTTTTTGCCATTTAAAACCACCATCTTCACTTTTGTACAATGCATTTTTTTCTGCTTCAACTAAAGCGTAAACAATGTTTGGTTTGCCAGGTGCAATAGCCACACCAATACGACCTAAATCTCCTTTTGGGAAACCGTCTTCTTCAGTAATTTTTTTCCATGTTTTCCCACCATCATGCGTCATGTGCAATGCAGAACCTTTTCCACCAGAATTAAAAAACCAAGGATCTCTCTTGTGTTCCCACATGGCAGCGAATAGTTTGTTTGGGTTAGAAGGATCCATCACCAAATCAGCAACACCAGTTTTGTTGTTTGCAAAAAGAATCTTTTCCCATGTTTTGCCACCATCAGTAGTTTTAAAGACTCCACGTTCAGGATGTTCTCCCCAAGGCGAGCCAATAGCACCTACATAAACCACATTAGGATTGGTTGGGTCTACTATAATTCTATGAATGTGTCTAGTTTTCTCTAAACCCATAGCCATCCAAGATTTTCCACCATCTAGCGATTTGTATATTCCGTAACCGCCATTTAGTGAGTTTCTTGGGTTACCTTCACCTGTACCAACCCATATTACACTCGGATTAGATTGCTGAATTTCAACAGCACCTATAGAAGCTGTAACCTCTTTATCGAAAATGGGTTCCCATTTTATACCTCCAGAAGTTGATTTCCAAAGTCCGCCCGAAGCCGTGCCAACATACATGATATCTGGATTGTCGTTTACGACATCTATAGCTGTAACACGACCAGACATGCCACCAGGACCAATGTTTCTGGGAGCCATGTTTTTTACTAAGTCCATCGAAAATTCTTGTGCAGAAAGTAGTGCTACACAGCAAAGCATAACACATGAGAGAAAACGTTTCATTATTATTAAGGTTAGTTAATTTCCCTAAAAATAATGAAAAGATATTTGAGAATTATAAAAGAGATGTTAAGGTGTGCTTTAGTTATCTAATAAAATAGGAATTGTGCTACTGTTGTTATTATAATCTTCGTTTGATAATAGCCATTTTGTACCGTAAACATCTTTATAAGTGATTTTATAAAGAATGTTTTTTTTGCTTAATAAGTCTTTTACAAGGTTTAGGTTTTTAGCATTATTTATTTCTAAAACATTGATTTGCTCATTGGCAGGCAAAACAAATCCTTTTATCAATGTGTTTTTTGAATAATGAATGGTGTCTAAACCTTTTGTGTTTTTAAAAATATAGTCAAACAAGTCATCGGTATTATTAAAACTATGCGTAGCATCTAACAAAATTTCAACATTATCAATAAAAGCTGGTCCCACACCTTTGTTTCCAATTACAAACTTAAAATTGTTGCCGTACTCACTATACCATTGGTTTAAGTGAGGAAGTACGGATGCACTTTGCTGCATTTGTGTAAGTCTGTTTTCTTCCCTGGCCAAGTACGATTGGTATAGTAAAGCGATAAGTGAAATAACACTTATAAATAGAGCAGACGTGCTCATAATTTTATCGGTGGTCCAGTTGATTTTTTTTCTGGATTTTTTCGGTTCTTCTTGTTCGGTTTCCTCAGACATTCTGTAATAAGTTTTGAGTAAAGTTAACAAAATGTTAGAATCTAAAACGGTGTAAATGTTACATTAAAAATAAAACAGTTGTGGATTTGTACATAGACATACAAAGTATTGTATACTTATTGAAGATTATAAAAATGAATGTTAGTTTTTGTTTTTCTTTATCTGTTTAGGCTTTTTCCAGAGCCAAAATCCACTAAAAGCCAAAAACAATAGCCCTAACCCAAGGATTGAAGAGTAAAAGAGCTTTACAGTTTTTCCTTCAGAATTAAATAAATAATCTACAATAGAACCATCGTGTATCATTTCTATAATATCTGCGGTTCTTGTTTCTTGTGATAAAATTTCACCAGAGTAACAGTCTATTTGAAGTTCTGTAAAATGGGTTTCAAATCGCACCTTAGCTATTCCTTTTCTAGGTCTGTAATCAATACGATTTATTATAGTATCTAAGTTTACACTCTTAATATGATTAACAGCAATAGTTTCAATTTTGCTTAATGGGAGCAAATCTAAATTTGTATTTGCTGACTTTTCAGATGGTGGTTTTAGTTGTAATTCATCTTTCCATGCCAATAAAATGCCACTAAGACTNATAATAGCAATAAATACCANAAGNGACATGGCAATNTAGCGATGCCATTTGCGGTACCATCTTACAGATTTTGCTAANGATTTGTTTTTAGATTTCACNGTTNTGNATAAACNTGCAAACTAAGAAAANTCNANTGGTATTCTTCTTAATAAGACGTTAATGAAATTATCAGTTGTCGCGAGTTTTTTTATTTGCTTTGCACAGTTTTATAATCTCTAAGATTCTATTTTGTCGTGTAGCTTCGCGCTTAGCACTGTGTAACCATGATAAGTAGCTTTTTTGATAGCCTTTTGCAAAGTTTTGATAGTTATCAAAAGCTTGAGGATTGTTATCAAAAGCTTTTTGTAAGTCTTTAGGAATGATGCCATTTTCAACATCGTCCATTTCAGACCATTTTCCAGTTTCTTTAGCCAGATTTATAACTTCCCAACCTGTATCATGAATTCGCCCTTCTTTTTCTAAGAGGATGACGTAAGATTTATTTAGGGCACTCCATGTACTTTTAGGATTTCGTTTTGTGAAGTATTGTTGTCTTTTTCCACTGCCTAAGCTTTTTACGGTAGAGTCAATCCACCCAAAGCAGATAGCGACTTTTACGGCTTCTTCCCATCGCATAGATGGCATGTGATGATCTATTTTGTAAAAAATTAAATAAACGGCATCGTACTTATGATGATTGTTCAATAACCAATCGTACCAGTCAGTGTCACGTTCAAAATAGAGTTCTGGGATTTCCAACTTATACCTTTTTAGAATAAATATAGAAATCTTTATCTACTGAGAAATCTTCACCTTTAATAGACTTTGTTTTCCATTCTGAATTTGGAAAAATCCACTCCTGTTTACCATCAATTTCAACTTCAATTGGCATATCAAAACCTTTAACAATATTGGTGTAACGGAATTTTAATTGATTGTCTTCAATTTTATATTCTAAAGTCGGAATTTGAGTCGTTCTTAAATATTGATTGAAAAAATCCGTTAAATCTTTCTTGGTTTGTTGGCTTATATAATCTTCAATTTGTTTTGTAGTGACCGTTTGATGGTAAAATTCAGTATTCAAACCTCTTAAAATTTCTCTCCATTTTTCATCATCCTCAACAAGCTGCCTTAAAGTATGTAACATGTTAGATCCCTTATAATACATATCTCCAGAGCCTTCATGATTTACGTCGTATTCTCCAATTAAAGGTCTATCATTTTGAATATTTTTCCGAGTACCGATAACATATTCTGCTGAAGCTTCCTTTCCGTAGTAGTAATCCAAAAAGAGGTTTTCTGAATAAGCTGTAAATCCTTCATGAATCCACATATCTGCAATATCCTTATTGGTGATATTGTTGGCAAACCACTCGTGACCAGCTTCATGAATTATGATAAAATCGAATTTTAAACCCCAACCCGTTCGGGATAAATCGCGTCCTAAGTAACCATTTTGAAACTTATTACCATAGGTTACGGAACTTTGATGTTCCATACCCAGATAAGGCACTTCAACCAGTTTAAAGCTGTCTTCATAAAATGGATAAGGACCAAACCAATGTTCAAATGCTTTCATCATTTTTGGTGCGTCCTTAAAATGCGCTTTGGCTTTTTCTAGATTATAAGACAGTACCCAGTAATCCATATCTAGTGGACCTATTTCACCATCATAGACTTCAGAGAAACTAACGTAATCACCAATGTTTACGTTAACACCATAGTTGTTAATAGGATTTGAGACAAACCACTCATACATTTTATAGCCTCCATATTCATATTCGTAAGTATCTCGAAGTCTACCATTAGCGACAGCAATTAAATCCTTTGGAACATNAATAGCAATACGCATACTATCTACTTCATCATACATATGGTCCTTGTTTGGCCACCAAACACTGGCGCCTAAACCTTGGCAAGATGTTGCAACAAAATGTTTTCCATTCTTATCTTTTTTCCAAGAAAAGCCACCATCCCAAGGAGCACGTACGGCTTCTTTTGGTTTTCCGGAATATTGAATATATAGTTCGTTATACTCACCTGGAATTTGTTTCTTTTTAAGCGTAACGAAATATGCAGGACCAATTTTGTTATAATCTAATTTTTCATTGTCTTGAGAAAATGCGGCGACTTCTAGTGGCTCCTGAAGATCTATCTGTATAACATTATGTGGTTTTAATACTTTGTAACGTATGATATTATAACCAGAAATGAATTTTTCATCGGGTTGAACTTTTATGTTGAGATTGTAATAATTTAAGTCCCACCATTCACGTTCTGGAGTTATACTTCCTCTTAGTGTATCTTGTTTGGTAAAATCATTTTTCTCTTGAAGCAGTTGTGCGTTAGATAAGAAAACACTAACCAGTGAAAGTGTAAGTGCGATATACTTTTTAATCATTTTGTTCTTATTTAGATTCCTGAAAAAACAGGAAATAAAGAATAGCTATCTTAATATTTTATTCGGAAAGGTAACTAAACTTTCATGACCATCTTCCGAAACTGCAGCTACTCCAAAAAAGAAGTTGTCAATAACTATACCTTCTAAGGTGAATTCATTAACATCACCTACATAGCGACTGTTATCCCAAGTAGGTGAAGTGGTGTCTCTCCAGTATATTTTGTAGCCTTTGGCTCCTTCAACTTTACTCCATTGTAATTTAGCCGAAGCTTCAACTATACCTCCAATACTAACTTTTTTTGGTGAAGGTGGAGCAGAGGCCAAGTTTGCCATAGTAATAGCATTGACAGCTGTTAGTTTTTTACAATATTGAAAGTTGACATGCTCAAAAGTGTCGCCATAAGCAATACCGTTTTCCGTTCTAATATCTTGATGTTGCTGTGTGTAATTTTCGTGCGCTTCCATAATTCGGATACCTGCAAAGCCTAAATCATTAAAAGGTCTGTGATGTCCACCACGACCAAAACGATCGAGACGATATATCATCATTGGATTCATTTCTGGCATGTAGGTTTTGGTTGTGATATACACATATCTCGCTAGCTGACGTGAAATTCCATCAACTTCACCACCATAAAAACGTCTAGCTCTGGCTTGTCTTGCTAGTTTTTCAGCATCCGTTTCGTCTGTGGTAATCGGTTCAGAAAATATTCTGAAAGTACGATTGTCTATAACACCATCTACGCCTTCAATATTTCCAATCATATCATTGTTGAGTATTCCAATAATTTGCCAATCATTGTCTTTAGCATATTTAGCTAAACCTTGTCCACCAAAAAGTCCTTGTTCTTCACCAGATAANCCAACGTAAATGATACTACTTTCAAATTTATATTTNGATAAAACTCTAGCAGCTTCAATAGCTCCAGCCATTCCTGTCGCATTATCATTGGCGCCAGGAGCATCAGACGTATAATCATTAGGATCTGAAACTCTAGAATCAATATCACCACTCATTATAATGAATTGATTAGGGTATTTTGTACCACGCTGAACAGCAATAACATTAACCACATTCACATCTTTTACAATGCGCTGATTAGTGCCTTTTTCGACCAAGTTATTTTGATAAAAAACCTCTAAACAATTATTGCAGTCTTTTGAAATATTATCGAATTGCGATTTTATCCATCGTCTAGCTGCACCGATACCTCTTGTGTTCGAAACAGTATCGCTTAATGTGTGACGTGTACCAAAATCTACTAAGGTTTTTACGTCATTCTTAAGGCGTTCTTCTGAAATGGCATCAATGATATCATAGATTTTTGAGTCGGTTTGAGCACCAAGATTTATAGTAGCGAAAGCTATAAATAGAAAAATATAATTGCGCATTTTTATACAAGTTTATGTAATAGAGTTCTAACGCTATCAGAATTTTTAATTTGATATTTAGCCTTTGTTTTTACGTAGCCAACTTTAATTGTGGTGGCAAATTCTGGTGCAGCTTCAAACATATATTCGTCTGTCCAGTCATCACCCATAATAAGGACATGATCATAATCATCCTTCATAAGTAATTGCGTTGTTGCTCTTCCTTTATTAACGTTACTACTTTTTATTTCAATAACTTTGTTGCCTTGTAAAACTGACAACTCGTTATTGGCCACCATGCTTGTTAAAACCGTATTGATTTCAATAGTACGAATTTGCGCCAACTCAGGATCGGCAGTTCTGTAATGCCAAGCCAATGAATATTCTTTTTCTTCAATAAATGTACCAGGAGTTCTATCCACGAAAGTTTCTAAAATAGGCTTAATGTTTGCCATCCAATCGGTTTTTAGAACTTCAAGAGGTGACCATTTTTTGTTTTCGCGTCTCCAAACTCCGTGGTCTGTAATAAGGCTATAACTTTTGTCACCATACCATTTTTCAAACGTTGCTTTGTCGCGACCACTTATTAAGCATAAGTGTGTGTTTTCTTGGTTTTCAAACTTATCTAAAAGAGCAAAGAGTTCTTCGTCAGGTTTAGCGTCTTGTGGGTTGTCTTTAAAACCAACTAAAGTCCCATCATAATCTAGAAGCACTAAACGTTTTTTAGCTTTTTTATAATTTTCAACAATAAGATTTTCTTCTTCTTCGTTCAACTTTTTAGAGACTACAACTTCTTGCATTTGTGTTGTGGCATCTAGGGTTTTGAAAAATTCTTCAGCCCATTTTTCAACATCGTAGCGTTTTAGTCGTTTTTGAAGAATTTTCATTCTGCTTTGTTGTTCTTCCAAAGGCATGGTTAACGCACGTTTAATAGCGTGAGCAAAATCTTCAAAATTATTTGGGTTAATCAATATAGCCTCATTCATTTCTTTAGCAGCTCCAGCCATTTCACTCAATATAAGCACACCATCTTCATTAGTTCGCGTGGCAACGTATTCTTTGGCTACCAAATTCATACCATCTCTAACGGGAGTAATAAGTGCAACATCAGATGAGGTGTACAAATCGATTAAATTTTCAAACGGAAGCGATCTGTAGAAATACCAAATAGGAGTCCAACTCACGGTAGAAAATTCACCATTGATGCGTCCAACTAATTCATCAGTTTCACGTTTTAAACGTTGATATTGAGGAACACCAGAACGTGAAGGCACAGCAAGCATTACCAAGCGTACTTTCTCTTTGTATTCAGGATGTTTGTTTAGAAAATATTCAAATGCACGAATCCTGTTTGGAATACCTTTAGTATAGTCTAAACGGTCAATGGAAAGAATAAATTTTTTATCATCACCTTCATTTAAGTGCGTGTCTAAACGTCTTTGTAACTCTGATTTTTCAGAATTAGGATCGTTATGTTTTAGAGCTGCTTCATGGAACTTGTTGTAGTCAATTCCCATAGGGAAAGAATCTACCTTTATAACTCTATCGTAATAAGTGATTTCATTAAACTTCACCTCTAAACGCATAATTCTTTTTACGGAACTTAAGAAATGACGTTCGTAGTCGTAAGTATGAAACCCAATAACATCGGAACCTAGCATACCTTTTAGCAATTCTTCACGCCAAGGAAAGGTTCTGAAAATCTCATAAGAAGGAAACGGAATATGTAAAAAGAAACCAATAGTAACGTCTGGTTTTACATCTTTAATAAGTTGTGGCAGCAGTAATAATTGGTAGTCGTGTACCCATACGGTATCTCCATCTTCAATAGTTTCTAATACGACTTTAGCAAACTTTTCGTTAACACGTTTGTAAGCTTCCCAATGTGAATTTTCAAACTCTGTATATTCCAAAAAATAGTGAAATAAAGGCCAAAGTGTACGATTGCTAAATCCAAGATAAAAGTCATTAACATCATCTTCAGTGAGACTAACAGCTCTACACTTTGAAGCTTCAATTTTTTCATTGACTTTTGGTTTTAGCTCATCATCGAGTTCTTCGTCCGTAATTCCAGACCAGCCTACCCAAACGCCATTTCCCTCTACATGTACGGACTTCATTCCAGTGGCAAGTCCACCTACACTGGGAGTTACGTTTAGCTCATTATCACTTATTGAAATTTGAAGGGGAAGCCTATTGGAGACTATTATTGTTTTATTCATGTTATTATTTTGGAAGGTTTTTCAGATTTTCGTTAATTTAAAGAAAATAGAAGTCTTAACATCATTATTAAACAAAAATTTAATGAATAATTTACATTACGGAATCATAGGAAATTGTAGAAGTGCGGTCTTAGTATCAAAAGATGGCTCAATAGATTGGTGCTGCTTGCCAAAGTTTGATTCTGCTTCTGTATTTGCTAAATTATTGGATGAAGAAAAGGGAGGAAGCTTTGGTTTTGAAGTGGATGAAAGTTATAGTGTAAATCAATTCTACTTGGATGATACAGCTATTCTAGTCACGCGTTTCGACAATGGAAAAGATGCTTTCGAAGTCATAGATTTTATGCCAAGATATCACAAAATTCAAGGTGGTTATCATTCTCCACCAGAGTTTATAAGATATATTCGTCATATTTCAGGGCAACCAACGATGAAGGTGGATTATGACCCACAATTAGAATACGCTAAAGGTGTTACAACGACATATATAAAGGATGACTTTATCGTAAGTTTAAATGATGAAGATACCTACGATACATTGTTTCTTTATACAGACTTAGATAAAAAGGCTGTTGTAAAGGGAGAACCGATTTCCATTACTTCTAATCATTTCTTTTTGGTGGGTTATAACGAAAAATTATTTGTACCTACTTTAAAAACTAGCATTTTGGAATTTGAGCGAACTAAAGTCTATTGGCTGAATTGGATGGAGCGTACACCTAAGTATAAAAAATACAATGCTGAAATAGCAAGAAGTGTAATGACTTTGAAACTTCTTAGTTATGATAAATCAGGTGCAGTTTTAGCCGCAGCCACTACATCTTTACCAGAAACTATAGGTGAAGTAAGAAACTGGGATTACCGCTTTTGTTGGATTAGAGATGCCTCTATGGTAATTAAGGTTATTTCTCAACTAGGACATAAAAATATAGCCAGACGTTATCTGCGTTTTATAATTGATTTAATGCCAGATAAGGACGAAAAATTACAGATAATGTATGGCATTAGTGGAGAGAAAACATTGACAGAAGCATCCTTAGGACATTTAGCAGGTTATAAAAATTCTAAACCCGTTAGAATAGGCAATGCAGCTTACAAACAGAAACAAAATGATATTTATGGGATATTAATGGACGTGATTTACCAATTGCTTTTCAACTTTAGCAATGACATAGAAAATGGTGAAGAACTATGGACGATGACTAAAGGGATTGTGTGGGTTGTAGGTAAGCATTGGGAAGAGCCAGATAAGGGAATCTGGGAGTTTCGAGGTGATGACCAACATTTTACGTTTTCAAAAATATTATGTTGGACTGCAGTAGATAAAGCTTTAAAAGTAGCCAAGCTACTCGGTAAAACTTCTAAAATTGCACGGTGGGAATTACTTGAAAAGACCATTAGGGAAGATATAATGGAAAATGCTTGGAATGATAAAGTACAAGCTTTTACACAAGCTTATAACTCTGATGATTTAGACGCCTCTGTACTTTTAATGGAGTCCTATGGATTTATTGATGCTAAACATCCGAAGTATGTAAGTACTGTTAAGGCGATAGAAAGAGATCTTTGCTATGATGGATTATTGTATCGTTATAAAAATAAAGATGATTTTGGCTTGCCTACATCTTCTTTTACCATTTGTACATTTTGGTTTATAAATAGTTTGTATAAAATAGGCGAGGAGCAAAAAGCAACAGAACAATTTGAAAAATTATTATCCTACAGTAACCATTTAGGCTTATTTAGTGAAGATATAGATTTTAAAACGAAGCGTTTACTAGGGAATTTCCCTCAGGCTTATTCGCACTTAGCTTTAATTGAAACTGCAATCAATCTATCTAATGTCACAACTGCCGAAGAACGAGTGCGAGATACGATAAGAGACACACACGGATAGATAATTAATCAACCAAAAGTAAGGTGCCAAAAATATTGGAGTCAATCCAGCCACGGTTTTTGTCTTCACCTTCAACTGGAATGGAGCCTATAAAGTTTTCGCGTTCTACACTATGGTCGTTGTCACAATACGCAATAGCAAAACCAACCTTTTTGTTTGGAGAAAGCTTTACAGGTGTGTTATTGTCTGAGTTATCGTCATAAGTATCATCATACAGATAGAGTTTTACTTCCCAAATGGAAGTATTCTCTTTGGTAATAAGTTTAGACTCTACATGAGTGTTGTACATTTTACCAACTTTTTCGGTAGACATATCTACAACATTACCGTCTAATGCGATGTGATAAGCAAAAGCATTGTGGTTATATTGATGTTCGCCACCACTATTGTCTTCGTCTACAAAGATTTCTAAACAGTCGTCATCCCACCATTTTACGAGTGGATCTTCAGTGTTATCAATTAAAGTATCATCTTTGATTTCGGCTAAAACATAGAGTGCATCATTGTTCCAAGACAATTTGAAATGTCCAGAAAAATCCTCATTAGAAATAGAATCGCCCAACCAAACCTGATCCATTGGATACCATTTAGCTTTTTTCCATGAAATTTCATTAGCAACTCCATCAATAGAAATTGTGTCTGCAACTTTATTGATTTTTCTAAGTTGTTTTTCAATTTTAGTTGATATTTTTGCTATTTCAGGTTTTTCTTCAACAGTTTCCTTTTTATCATTTTTACAGTTGAAAAAGCAGAGACATACTAGTATTGAAGCAATAAATCTTTTCATGTAACTATTTTTTATAATTGAATTTTACGGTTTCTACTGAATCATCTTCATTTTTAATATCAACATAGATGTTCATTTCGTTTGCAGATATTTTTTCGAATGTCATCCCTTCAAAAACGACTTTATCTTCGGTGATTTCTTTGAGAGGAAAATCAACCGTTTCATCTTTTGTTTCCCAGCCTTTTAGGTCTGGCCCAAAGTGTTTCAGTTGAAGAATTAAGGTGTTTTCAACTTCTCTAATGACTTCAATTTCATAGAAAGTAACCTTGCCATTATTAATGAGTTTGAAGGTTGCCATCATAGAACCGCCAGAAGGCTCACTCCATATTTCTTCGGTTATACCACCAAAAGCTTCACCATGCCATGAGCCTGCAATCCAAGCAATATTTTCTAGTTTTGGTTCTAGAGTTTTGCTTTCTTGAGACCAAACGAAGAAGGGTATTATGCATAAGGTTAAAAGAATTTTTTTCATTTGATAGAGATTTAATTTTGAGTGATATATTGTTTATGGAAAGGAAAACATTGGTTACTGGATTAATGTTAAAGATTATTGGTCTAGCACAGACTCTAACAATTTTGAATGAATGTGGAATTTCTCAAATCCACCGTAATTAAGGTTATAAATTGTTGGCAATAGTTATTTTATTCTAGAGAGTTTTTCAATTTCTTTTCTTTCTCGACGTTTGACACTTTTTAATTCTTTAGTTTGACTACAAGTACTTGTTGATAAATAGGGTTCAACTTTTCTTTCTGTAGTATAGTCATAAAGTCTTATGTTCGTAATATATGAATAAACTAATTGCTTGGAATTTAACCGAAAATAATTTCCGCAGTCTGTAATTCCACCTGTAGTATAAATGGAAATAAATTCAGAGTCAGTTTCTCCTTTATATAATTTCAAGATTTGGAATTTAAATTCAATTCGGTTGTATTTTCGGATTTTGAAAGGTTTCAATTTGTTGTCGTTAGGAATTGAGTCAATCATTTTATGTTCGATTATATCAACGACTTTGCCAGTAAAAACCAAATCAGAATTTTTAAAGTTTTCCGCTACACTTTTTTTGTAACAAGTACACGCGTAAATTTCAGACATTGAAAATATCAGAAGTATTGTCGTTAGAAGTATTGATTTTTTCATAATTATTGGCAACTAACGAATATAAGTAACCTTATCAATAAGATTATTTGTTATCTCATAAATAGCAACGAAATATTCAAATTGATCGTTTTTGGTGAGTTTTATTTTATCTATAACCTTATTGCCGATGATTATTCTGTTCAGTACTTCTGCATACAGATTTGGTGTACTTTCTGAAAGGGCAATATAATCATCTCGCACAGCAGATCTATCTTCAAAAACAACTTCATCAGGAAAATTATATATCATAACATCTTTGGCGTAAGTCCTTCCTAATGCTTTTACATCTTTTTCGTTGTACATTTTTACATGTTCGTTTATCAATGCTTCTTGCTTCTTCTTGAATTTAGAATTTTCAATAGATGTCATGGAAGTGACCTTATCGTTTTCAGTTTCGTAAATAGTAACTTGTCTTTTAGTGGAACTATTTAGGCTCAATAATTCTTCTTCTACAATAATATTTTTTAAAGCTATTCTATTGAGAACCTTAAGATTTGATTTTTCGTTTTCTTTGAAAAATTGGGTGTAATTTTCAATAAGATTATCTCGACCGTAATATTTAATCTCGGAAGGAAAATCTTTTACAAGAACGTTGACGTTTAAAGTCTTTGAGAAATCTTTTAAATTACGGTTGTTAAAAAGGTCGATGTGCTTATCAATAATTTTTCCGGCTTCATATTCTATAGTGTTTGCTTCGTTACTTACAGTGTACGAAGATGAAATATCAGGATCGATTTCTGCAGCAATTAGTAATTTTGAACCTTCTTTATTCGTGGCTAAACGCGTTATGTTTATAATACCGTAGTCTTTTAAGTTCTCAACTTTTTTCCAGTTATAATCTTTTTGAAGTGTGAGCTTGTAAAGAATACCTTTTTTTCCTGAAAGAAGATTGGTACTGTTGAGCCAACAAATATCTTCTATTCCTTTTAGAGTATTTGCAATAAGTTTTGTGTCTCCTGTAATTGGATTAAGAGATTTTATTTGCCACTGTTTAGAATTGGCTTTAGAGATAAAACTAATTAAGTTAGAATTAGGAATTTTATGAAATGAACGTCCAACATTACTGGCCATTTTTATGTTGGTACCTTCTTTTATATTGGAGCTGTATAAATTAAGTTGTTCGTTTTCAATTACGGCAGAAACCACAATATCTTCATTATACCACGTATAGTAAGCAACCACCAAATCTTTTATGAGTTCTGTTGATTCTCCATTGCTGGCATCATATGCATACAGACGTTGTTTACCATCTTTGTCTAGTCGCACAGCGGAAATGCTATTTTTATTCGGAATTTTAAGAGGAGTATATTCACCTCCTTCAGAGGAATTAATCCACGTTTTACTAATGTATTGCGTATCGTATTTGGCAATATCTGTTTGGCCATCTCTTGTTGAAGAAAATAGGATATATCTATCATCTAAAAAAGAAGGTTGATTATTGTAACCTTTATTATTCGAGATGTTTTTACCATTCTTTACTTCAATTTTATTGCTAGACTCTAAATCGAATAAGAAGACTTCTGTATCTGATTGAGCGCATAAAGTTGCAGTGAAAAAAATGAAAATAATAAAACTTGAAATTTTCATAAGTTCTGATTTTAAGAACTAAAGGTAATAAAATAAAAAAAGCCAATTCTTTTATTGAATCGGCTTTTTTATTACTTAACTTAAAACTAAATTAAAAGCAGTATTTATTCTCTGCTTTTATTTTTTCTGCGACTTCCTTACGTAAGTCAACAATATCTGGATAGTTTTGGTACTTAGTAAAACGCTTAAGTCCCATTAACATCATACGTTGCTCATCACCTTCAGCAAAAGAAATAATACTTTCTTTTCCTTTTTCTTCAACGATATCTACAGCGTGATATAAATATAATTTAGCCATTGCGATTTGAGCCGATTGCTCAGCTTCGCTAGTACGTTTAACGTTTTTC
>PAJL01000097.1 GCA_002706045.1 Flavobacteriaceae bacterium | reverse complement strand
TGTTTATATACCTACTGAAGATGAACCTAAAACATCTCAGATAGATCAACTGGTAGAAGATATTATTTTAGAATATAGTGAATTGCCTTCTGGAATTATTGGTATTGGTGGTGGTATTGTAATGGATATTGCAAAAGCAGTTTCATTAATGCTAACCAACAAAGGGGAGTCAAAAGATTACCAAGGTTGGGATTTAATTAAACATCCTGCGGTATATCATGTTGGTATCCCTACAATATCTGGAACAGGAGCTGAAGTATCTCGAACAACAATACTCACGGGTCCAGAACGTAAACTGGGTATTAATAGTGATTACACACCATTCGATCAGGTAATTTTAGATCCAGAGCTTACTAAAGGAGTTCCTAAAGACCAGTGGTTTTATACAGGCATGGACTGTTTTGTTCACTGTGTTGAGTCCTTAAACGGAACATATTTAAACGCTTTTAGTCAGAGTTATGGTGAAAAAGCCTATGAACTTTGTAGGGAGATTTTTGTTGAAGATAAATTAAGCGAGGAAGAGTCTCAAGATAAATTAATGATGGCATCCTGGCATGGTGGTATGAGCATTGCCTATTCTCAAGTAGGAGTAGCACATGCTATGAGCTATGGGTTGGGATATTTGTTGGGTGTAAAACATGGTATTGGTAACTGTATTGTTTTTGATCATCTAGAGGAATTTTATCCTGAAGATGTGAAATTATTTAAAGAAATGAAGTCTAAATTCAACATAGAATTACCACAAGGAATTTGTGCAGATTTAGATGAACATCAGTTAAATATTATGATTGAAGTAGCTTTAAGCTTAGAGCCACTTTGGGAAAACGCTATTGGTAAAAATTGGAAAAAAATAGCTACACCAGAAAAATTAATGGAGCTTTACAAAAAAATGTAAGATGCATTGGTTAGCCAAATTCATCTATTTTAAGCTTTTGGGTTGGAAAATTGTAGGAAATACAAACTTTTCAAAAGATGCGCTTAAGAAAGTTGTTATTATAGCTGTTCCTCACACGAGTTGGCATGATTTCTATATTGGCGTTCTGCTCAGAAAAGCTGTAAATATTAAGGTGAATTTTGTAGCTAAAAAAGAATTGTTCAGGTGGCCGTTTGGTTATTATTTTAGAGCCGTAGGCGGTAGAGCTTTGGATAGAACTTCGGGACAGAATAAAGTAGAATCCATTGCAAAACTTTTTGAAAATGAAGAAGAATTTAGGTTAGCATTGGCACCTGAAGGTACACGGAAAAAAGTTGAAACATGGAGAACTGGCTTTTACTACATTGCTAAAACAGCAAACGTTCCTATCATTATGTTTACGCTAGATTTTAAAAACAAACATAATAAAGTCTCTGAACCATTTTATCCAACAGATAATATGGAAGCCGACTTTAAATTTATGAAGTCATTTTTTGAAGGTGTAGAAGGAAAGGTAAAAGCTTATAGCTGAGACTTTGGCATGAGATTTGAATATTATATTATGCAATGAAACATAAAGTAAACTCTATATAGTCCCTAAAAAGAAACATTGCCTCAAAAAGCTATCAAATTTATTTTGGTAGCTTTTTTTCTGCCATATACTTATCGAGAAGATAGTTGGTTTGAGATTGCAATTTAGTTCTGAAAAATTTAGTCCCTCCAAGTAATAAGCCTTTGAATCCCATAGCTTGCTTTGCCCATTTGTGCAGATCAAAGTTGTCTGTATGCTTAATAATAAGTCCATCTTTAAATTCAAATTCGGCATCAATTTTATTATGAACTTTTCTTCCTGTTTTGCTAAAAGTATACATAGCTTCCCAGTGTGCAGAACCTTTATTAGCATCTGTTTTTATATCAGAAAAAGTTACTGTAAAATCTTTTCCTTTTTGAGATTCGCACAACATAAGCCACATAGCCTTGGCGCGTTCACCTTTTAAAATACCAAAAGCAGGATCTTGAAAAATGATATCGTCATGATAGTATGACACCATTTTTTTAGCATCTAAATTGTTAAAAGAATCATAAAATTTAAATATTAAATCACTCATTATCAATTTATTGTGAAATAAGAGTCGATTTTTTAAAACCCACTTATTCATAATTGCGTAGGTAAAGTACAAACAAAAAACTTAAAATCATGAAAAATCAAAATGTAATGAGAAATCGAAAACTGAACTTAACCTTAACTATGGTAATGGCATTATCATTATTTGTAACATCTTGTAGTGATGACGATAGTAATGATGGTGGTATGAATAATACAAGTGTAGAACTTTTTGCCTCAAATAATTCTAATGGTAATATTACTGTTTATGACTTTTCTTCTGGAATGAATGGTTCCTCAAGAACTTTGCTTACTGCATCAACTGCAGCTGATGGTGTTTATTATAACAGTAGTTCTGAATCTGTTTTTCAAGCCTCAAGATCTGGAAACAATTTAGAAGGTTTTATGAATATTGATGATATTTTAGATGGTTCTTCAATTAGTGTAGGTATCACTGGTACAAGTGATATGATGAGTCCAAGAGAAGTTGCTGTAAATGGAAATCTTTTCGTTGTGGCAGACAATGCAGATGTAGATGGCGATACTAATACTCCTGACGGTAGGTTGTATATCTACAACATGAGTGGTGGAAACTTTACTTTAAGAAACGTTATTACAACAAATTTTAAACTTTGGGGAATTACCTTTAACGGTAATGATTTATATGCTGTGGTAGATGCAACAAATGAGTTAGCTGTGTTTACCAATTTTCTATCTAATACATCAACAACTACACTTAGTGCTTCTAAAAGAATTGCTATAGAAGGTATTGTTAGAACACATGGTATTACTTACGATGCTGGTTCTGATGTATTGGTGATGACTGATATTGCTTTAGCGTCTAACGGACAAGATGATGGAGGTTTTCACGTGATTGAAAACTTTACTAACAAACTTAACTCTACAGCTAATGGTGCAACATTAGCAATGTCTAGCCAGATTAGAGTTGCTGGTAGCGCTACAATGTTAGGTAACCCAGTAGACGTAGCTTATGATGCTGATACAGAAACAGTATATATTGCTGAAGCTGGTAACGGAGGCGGAAGAATATTAGCCTTTAATGATATAGGCTCTGGAGGAAATTTAACTCCAAGCTTTAATAGCGCGCTGGCATCGGCTTCGTCGGTGTACTTGTCTAGCAATTAATAATAATGATTGAGTTTTTAAATTTAAATTGCTATGAAGAAGAGGGCTTCCTTTAATTAGGAAGCCTTTTTTATTCTATAACAATTTTATTTCTATAGCCTATATCGGTGCGTTTATCAAATAAGAAATCAAAATAAATAGCATCACCAGCTTTACCTTCAACCATTACTTTCGTTCTTCCTATCTCTTGGTTCTTTTTGTTGTAAGCCTTAGCTATAAGTTCTTTGCTAAAATCCTTTTCAAAAATAATGTATAATATAAGCTTGTTGTTATTACCTACAGGTTGACTTTCTATGTCATAAACACCTTTCTTTAAGCCTTTGTTTAATAGTTCTTCAGAGAAAATAATTTCGCAATCTAAGGTTTTGTCTACACCATCAGAAACTCCATCAAAAAATTCCGTAGCAGATTCGCCGACAACTTCGCCACCTCGATTTATGCCTTCTTTAGCTTTATTAGAAATTCTATCACAGGATAAAAAGAGTATTAACGTAATTGTAAGTAATAATCTAAAATATTTCATTCTGAAAGTGATTTAATTTATAGTTATAAAACTACAATTTTAGAAGTAATTAATTAGTATAACGCTTTACTTTATCAATCAACTTTGTAATTTTTGAATAGATAAATTCATTGGTCTTCACATAATAAAAGGCAATAAAACAAACTGTTAGTAAAAATAGAATTGCGCCAATTATCGCTTGCCATGGTACAAGTGTTCTTCCTATAAATCGATTGAGTCCTAAACCTGTATAACTTCCATAAATAATTATAAAATGAATGACATAGATGGATAAGGTTTTTTGTCCAATCTTTAAAATAACCGGTTGCTTAATATAGTTTTCGAACAGATAGAAAATAGCAAATATGACTAAAACGTTTCCAAGTCTGGTAAAGAGGTAATTGTAGTTTGCAGCATCTAGTAATAATTTAAAATCTGTAATATAAGATAAGCTTGTTAGTATATCAGATGATAGCATTATAAGGATAATCCCAACTACAAAAAAGCCTGAAACAATAGCAAGCTTAAATTTTGGACGCTCTAAATATTTGTAAAATAAAGTGGCTATAAACGCACCAAAAGCTACATAACCAAACCAAGGAATAATATTAAAAATAGAACCATTGGCTTTAGATAAATAGTTGGAAAATACAAGAGGTACATTAGGCAATTCTAAAAACCTATATAAGGGTTCTGTAATGAAGATAGTAACTCCAAAAAGCAACATTAATATTGAAAAAATTAGTGTCTTTTTAAAAGTAGCTTTATAAACTAATACTACCATGATTAGAGATAAACCAATGCATTGTAACACATCAACTACTAAAAAATAAGGTCTAAAAACACCAGTTAACCACTCAAAAAGAGGGATTCTAAGCGAGTAGCCTATAGCAATAAGCATAAGACCGCGTAACAAGCCTTTACGCATGCGGATTTTCTCTGTACCTTTATGTTTAGCCTTTATTAAGAGATAGGAAAATATTAAACCCGAAATAGTAAAAAATGTTGGAGCTGTAATACCTCTAAAATATTCCCAAGTGCTGTAAGCTATATCGTTAGGGTCTCTATACGAAACATCCATCAACGTATCTATAAAATGCCCTTGTAGCATCATAAGGATGGCAAATGCTCTTACAGCATCAATAAAATATAAACGATTTGCACTCAAGTTATAGTTAGTTGGTATACAAATGTACTATTTACTTGGAAATATAAAAGTTGAAAGTTTTTGGATTCTGAGCTTATCGGTTTTAACTATGATTTTATTAAGGAATTGTAAGCGAGTACTACTGAACTTTAATGAGCTAGTTCATTAAAGTTCAGTAGTTATTAAATTAATTTATTACACTTGAAAATCAGTTACAAGAAGAATTATAATAGTTAACAGTAGTTTCTAAATCTTCTTTTTTTAGCTCTTTATTTTTAATTTTATTTTGTAAACTAGGGCAATCTTTAAAGTAGTCAGCAGCTCTATTTTTAAAAGATTTTGTAAGACTTACTTGGTTAAAGACTTCTGGTTTTTCACCTTCCTTTAAGAGCATTATCTCGTTATGGTCTAAAAAATAAACAGGTGAATATAAAGCTGTACTGTTAGGAACACTCGGGTGAGCTGGAAACATCATATTTCCTCCACTTTGAACTAAAACTGTTCTTCCAACTAACCTCAATTTTCCATCAACTATAAGTTCAACAAAACCTAATTTAGTCTGTTTTTTATTAAGGTATACAGGGATGTATTTAGCTTTTTTTGTTTTAGTAATTTTCTTTTTGCCTTCTTTCTCTTTATATTCTATCGTGAAGATAATATAATCTACTTTATCTGGTGTATACTTTGATTTCTTTCCTTTTTTACTTGTTCTAAATTTTACTTTTTCTTTCTTCAGATTAACAGTTTTACTCATCATTGTTAAGTTTGCTTCTCCTTTTAAAACAGTACAGTTTTTTAAATAAACTTCCGCTTCAGTCCATCCATATTGAGCCATTAATTGTTGTGAAAAAATAAATATTATCAGAATTTGTATTGTTTTTTTAATCATAAATAAGTTTGTTTTTAGTTCCTAATTATTGTCAGCTTTAAGATATTGTTTTGTTTTAATGACTATATCAATTGATAACCGAAGTTGTTTTTTTTTAATTATAAAAATCAAAAGTTTAAATAGTATTGTCTATATCTGTCATATTTTAAAACAACGTATACCCCAAAATTAAAGACATAGAGTCGTAGCTAGAGTTCCAGTTTGAAGAGTAGTTGTTTAAGACATTTCTATCCGTATGGTATCTAAATTCTACACTATATTTATTATTATGCTTATATCCTAAACCTAAAGCGACATTACCATCAGATTTTATATCTAAATCATTACTTGTTTCATAATCTATAATAGAACCTTTACTAGATAAGTCAATAATAAAAGAAGCGTTAACAAAGACTTTTGATTTATCATTTATAAACATATAGTGTCTTATACCTACAGGTAATTCTATCGACGTATAATCTACCTTAACGTTTTGAGTTGCAAAATAAGCTGTAGTTTCCTTTTCTGTTTTGTAATAATGATAAGTAGGTTCAATAATCAAAGCCCATTTGTTTTTGTGGAAAGGCATAACAAACTCAGCTTCAATACTGAATCTAAATGTGGTTTCTTCATCAAAGTCGGCGTCAGGATATGCTGAGCTTATATTTTCAACTGATAAAGATGATTGATTGACACCTAATCTGGCGTTTAGGTTAAAGAGATCTTTCTTCTCTTTATTTTCAAAGTTTGTAAATGTTTCGTTATTGCATTTATTGTATTTCTCAAAAAACTTAACCAAATCGCTTTTTCTGTAATGTAAATTCTTAATAGTGCCCATACCAATTGATGAGCATTGAAGGTTGTTTATCAATTGTTGTTTGTATTGGTTGTTTTCTGTGATTTTATCAGATTCATTTAGAAATTCTTTGTAAACAAGTTGCTCAACATTTTTGTCTTCGGTACTAAAAAAATAGCGACTAACTTCTGCATTGATATAAGAATATAAATTGGCTTTGCCTTCTATAAGAACTTGTAAAAACACAGTCTCTTCTTTATAATCAGGTAGGTAATTTCTGTTTAAGTCTTCGTTTCTAGAGCTAGAATAATCTATATCAACGGTATGTCTGCTGTATTTAAATCTATCATATACACCAAACTCTTTTACAGAATTAATTGTTTCTTTTTTATTTTCAGAGGTTTCTGTTAATTTATAAGTAAACCCGTCTGGATTAAATTTTAAACCTACATTTCTTATGAGGCACTCTACCTTTTCATCCGAGTTTGTTATAAAGTAACCTTTTTCAAATTTGATTTGGGAAAAAGAAAATAGATTAATAAAAATGATAAGAAAAAAAGTTAAGGTGTATTTCATGACTAATAGCTGTAACTTTGTTATTGTATGGTTAGTTTTTGATAAAAAAATATTGTCAATATAGGTTTTAAAAAATGAAAACTAAAGATTTACAAGTAAATAAAGTAAGAAATTACCAACAATATTTTTGAGACATAAAATTTATGAAAGCATTAGAAAATATACTTGCAGAATTCTCATCCTTAGCCTGGGGTTTACCTTTACTTATTTTACTGATTGGTGGTGGACTTTATTTAATTGTGCGTTCACATTTTTTGCCCTTTCGGTATTTAGGGCATGCGATTAATGTACTTAGAGGCAAGTATGACGACCCTAACGATCCTGGTCAGATATCGCATTTTCAAGCGTTGACTACAGCGTTGTCTGCTACAGTTGGCATGGGGAATATAGCAGGTGTTGCTGTGGCTATTTCTGTTGGTGGTCCTGGTGCCGTATTTTGGATGTGGGTGAGTGCGGTTATTGGTATGAGCACTAAGTTTTTTACATCAACTTTAGCTATTTTATATCGCGGAAAAGATAGTGCAGGTGAGGTGCAAGGTGGGCCAATGTATTTTATTATTGAAGGTTTAGGTAAATCATGGAAACCTTTGGCAGTGTTTTTTAGTATTTGTGGATTGGTTGGTGCGCTTCCTGTGTTTAATGTTAATCAATTAAAGCAGGCTATAAACGATATTTTATTAGTTCCAAATGGTGTTGAGGTTAATTTGTATACCAATATTGGAATAGGGTTGGTTTTAGTGTTTATCACTTCATTGATTATTCTTGGTGGTATAAAACGAATAGGTTCTGTAGCTTCTAAGTTAGTCCCGAGTATGGTCGTGTTGTATTTTGTTTTAGTGGTTGTTATTTTGATTTCGCATAGCGACGTGCTTCTTGATTATTTAATCTTAATTTTTACAGATGCTTTTGCTGCGAATAATTTTAAAGGAGAACCATTTCTAGGAGGTGTTTTAGGCGCTTTGATTCTTCATNGTATAAAGCGAGGTGCTTTTTCTAATGAAGCTGGTATTGGTACTGCGCCAATGGCACATGGAGCTGCAAAAACGGATGAGCCTGTTAGAGAAGGTTTGGTTGCTATGCTAGGACCTGCAATAGATACTTTAGTAGTTTGTACATTAACGGCATTGGCTATACTGGTAACAGGAGTTTGGCAAACTACAGATAATAATGGAGTAAGTCTTACCGCTTCTGCTTTTGCAAATGTTATGCCTGTTTATGGCAAGTATTTACTTTTAGTTTGTATAGCTGTTTTTAGTATGAGTTCCTTATTTTCTTATTCCTATTATGGTTCAAAATGTATGTCTTTTCTATTTGGAGTAAAAAACAAACATTACTATAATTATTTTTATATTCTAAGCATTATCCTCGGAGCAACTACAAGTTTAAGTATGATGATTAATCTTATTGATGGTGTGTTTGCGCTTATGGCAATACCAACAATGTTAGCAACTATTATTTTGGCGCCAAAGGTTATAGTTGAAGCTAAAAGGTATTTTAAAAGTATTAAAAATTAAGGCTTACTAATCGAAGACTTAAANTGNGCAGGAGTCATCAATTCCATTTTTTTGAATTGNCGGTTAAAGTAACTCGTGTTATTAAACCCAGATTTAAATGCTACTTCAGACATTCTTAAATCTTTAGCCTCTTTGATCAGTTTTTTTGAAAATTTAATCTTTTCGGAATTAATATAATCTATTGGAGAAATACCTAGTGTGTTTTTAAACTGCTTGTGAAAATGAGAGGTACTCATATGAGCTTTTTCGGCTAACAAATCAACAGAAATATCTTTATTGGTAAGATTGTCTTTNATGAACTTAATAACCGTTCCGATTCTGGTGTCATTAAAAATATTATTAGAGTCATTAATGATTAAGGATTTTGCTTTGGTCTGAAGTAACCTTACAATAAGTTCCTGAATCATTAAATCTAATAATACATCTTTAGATTTGTTATTGTTAGTAAAGGTATAAGTCAATCGTTCAATAAGATGATTGACATCTACATTATTAATAAGGTGTGAAGCAGAATTATCAATATCCCAATTATTGTTTTCATTTTCTATAGCAACATTGTGATTGAACTTTTCTACGACTTCTTCAATTTTGTTGGCATCAATNCCTAANGCNAANCANTGNGTAGGTTTGTCTTCNGTNGCTAAAGGAAAGTCAATAACCATTTCCTTATTAGTNGGCATTACTACCGATTCTCCTGGGAAAAAATCAAAAGCTTCAAAACCGTCAATATGCATAATTTTCTTTCCTGTTAGCATACTTGCTATAATAGGAAAATCAAAAGTTAAAGACACTTTTTCAGCATAAGCGTGAGTTTCGTAGATATTCAACTCGGCATATTCTACATTGTAAGTAGTTCTATTTTCTACTAATGTAGTGAGTTTTCGGTTGTTTCTATGATGACTTAGTAATGTTGCCATATTCAATAATACGAAATTTAATTTCTAAAAAGTCTTAATTATCGTTAATAATAGATATGTTCAAAAATATAATAATTATGTTCAATTTTTTTAGAATTTGATAAAATAACTTTATCAAAACTAAGTAATAGTTAATTTTTTTAACTAAATGATAATAAATTAATAAATAAACAATTTAAAGGTATGAGTTATTCTAAACCACAATTTAAAGACAAATATTCCAATTTTATAGACGGAAAATTTGTACCACCTGTAGGTGGAGATTATTTTGAAAACACGTCTCCTATTGATGGGAGTTTAATTGCAAAATATCCTCGTTCTCAAAAGGAAGATGTAGAAAATGCAGTTGCGGCTGCTAATGCGGCAAAAGAAGCTTGGGGAAATACTTCGGTAACTGAGCGTGCAGCACTTTTAAATAAAGTAGCAGATATTATAGAAGAAAATTTAGAAGAGTTTGCATTGGTTGAAACTTGTGACAACGGTAAGCCAATTAGAGAAACTTTGAATGCAGATATTCCTTTATGTGTAGATCATTGGCGCTATTTTGCGGCTTGTATTAGAGCAGAAGAGGGAAGTGCGACAGAGTTGGATGCGAATACACTTTCCATGAATATTAAAGAGCCACTGGGTGTGGTTGGTCAAATTATTCCATGGAACTTTCCTTTATTAATGTTATCGTGGAAATTACCTCCTGCTTTAGCAACAGGTAACTGTGTGGTGTTAAAACCAGCAGAGCAAACACCGTCTTCAGCAACTTTATTAATGGAGAAGATTGCAGATGTTTTTCCTCCAGGTGTTATAAATATCATTCATGGTTTTGGACCAGAAGCCGGTAAACCGTTAGCCTCAAGTTCTAAGATTGATAAAGTAGCCTTTACAGGTGAAACCACAACAGGTCAATTAATAATGCAATATGCCTCTAAAAACCTAAATCCTGTAACAATGGAATTGGGTGGGAAATCTCCAAACATTTTCTTTAACTCGGTTATGGATGCAGATGATGAGTATTTAGACAAAGCTATTGAAGGTGCGGTATTGTTTGCGTTTAATCAAGGTGAGGTTTGTACATGTCCTTCTCGTATTTTGGTTCAAGAAGATATTTATGATAAATTCATGGAGCGTGTTATTGCAAGAACTGAAGCGATTGTGCAAACAAGCCCTTATAGTACGGACTGTATGGTTGGTGCTCAGGCTTCAAACGACCAGTACGAAAAAATTCAGTCCTATATCAAAATAGGAAAAGATGAAGGTGCTAAAGTTTTATGTGGAGGTGAAGCGAATAGAGAAGGTGATCTAGCAAATGGATACTATATAAAACCAACAATTCTAGAAGGTCATAATAAAATGAGAGTTTTCCAAGAAGAAATTTTTGGACCTGTAGTTTGTGTGACAAAATTTAAGGATGAAGCTGAAGCTTTGGAGATTGCAAATGATACACTTTATGGTCTTGGCGCCGGTGTTTGGACACGCGATGCTCATCAGTTATACCAAATACCAAGAGCTATTAAAGCAGGTCGTGTTTGGGTAAATTGTTATCATGCTTATCCTGCACACGCACCATTTGGTGGCTACAAAAAATCTGGATTCGGTAGAGAAAATCACCAAATGATGATGAGTCATTACAGACAAACAAAGAACATGCTTATATCTTACGATAAGAATAAATTAGGCTTCTTTTAATGGTTGATTAGTAGCTTTAAAGGCTGAATTATAATGTATAGTTCGGCCTTTTTTATTACATTATGATATGAAAAGAGTAGAAATTACAGATAAGGCAGTTGAAATTGTAAAGCAATTAAAATCTAAACACGGAGATTTGATTTTTCATCAAAGTGGTGGTTGTTGTGACGGATCCGCACCTATGATTTTTGAAAAGGATGATATGTATTTAGATGAGAGTGATATTTTTCTTGGTGAGGTTGAAGGAATTCCTTTTTATATGAACCAAGATCAGTTTGAATATTGGAAGCATACGCACTTAACAATCGATATTACTGAAGGAAGAGGGGCAAGTTTTTCTTTAGAGATTCCGTTAGGTCTAAGGTTTATTATTCATTCAAGAATATTAACTGAAGAAGAAGACGAATATTTTAATCCTAAGTTAACTTAAGAACACATAAATATTTTCTTACAATGGAAACCTCTAAAATTTATGATTTTAGAGGTTTTATCATTTTAATAAATTTACATGCTTAAATATTACAATATTTCAATTTTAAACACGAGTATTTATGGTATTTTTAATTAATTAAGATTATTTTACTTTGTTTGTTGCTAAAATAGTATATTTATGCTAAAATAGTATATATGACAATTGATCTGTGTCCAAATTGTGGTTCTGACCAATACATTAAGAGTGGTGTTGTAAAAGAAAGACAACGCTATAAATGTAAAAAGTGTGGTTATTTTTTTACCGTAAATAAGATGGGTAAGAAAATTGACGACTATTATGTAAACAAATCATTGCAGCTTTATTTAGAGGGTTTAACCTATAGAGAGATTGAGCGTATTTTGGGTGTCTCTCATGTTAGTGTGATGAATTGGGTGAAAAAATATAATATCAAACGTCCTTATAATTCTAATTATCACCCTACTTATAAAATACTGAATGCTAATGAGCTCGGTAAATTCTTTCAGCAACCTGAAAATATAAAAGGAGCAGGAGTTATTGTAACTGAGTTAGGGGATAAATTTATGCTTATAAAATGGGAAAGGTTCAAGGATTAGTATAGTATTTTAACAATTAAGTATATTAACTTTTTGTTAAGCATTTGTTTTTTAGAGATTAGTGGTGCACACGAAACTAATATTTAATAACTAACTAATTTCTAAGCTTTATGAAAAGACTTAATTGTTTTATAGTGTTATTTGCACTATGCTTCTTTTCTGGGTTTTCCCAATCAGAACCTGAAACAGGTTATGGGAAAGGTTACAGAATTAATTTTAACGACGACGGTACTAAGTACATGAGATTTATTTCTTGGGGACAATTTTGGGCACAATATAATGGTGATGCTCCAGATGGGACCGAACAATTATCACTTAGTGTAAGAAGAGCTAGAATTCTAAGCTGGATAAAATTCAGTGATAGATTTTCTCTAGTTACTCATTTTGGACTTAATAGTTTAAATGGTGATAATACTGGTCCGGTTGGTAAAGATGCTAGCGCTCAACTATTCTTCCATGATTTTTGGGGTGAATATAAAGTCGCTAAAGATTTTTATGTAGGTGCAGGTCTTCACTATTGGAACGGTATTTCTCGTTTAAATAATCAGAGTACATTAAATATGTTGACCTTGGATAATAATAGATCGTCATGGTCTACTATAGGTCTGTCAGATCAGTTTGCACGCCACATAGGTGTTTATGTTAAAGGTAAACTGGGAAAAGTTCAGTATCGTTTTGCATTGAACGAAGCAAACACAAATACTTTAGATAATGATGCTTCTTCGAGAGATGTTGGTACGGCTACTGTTTATAGAGGGAGAGAGGTACTTGGGGCTGATGAGGCTGGAAAAGTTATTCAGGGTTATATAGATGTTAATTTATTGGACCAAGAATCTAACGCTTTACCATACAAAGTAGGAACGTACTTGGGGGCTAAAAAAGTATTGAATGTGGGTGCTGGTTTCTTCAGTCATCCTAACGGTGTAGTGCTTCCTAATGGAGAAGGTGATGATGTGCTTTTGTTTGCGGCTGATGTTTTCTATGATGCACCAATTGGTGAGAATGGATCGGCAATTACAGCCTACGCTACTTATCAAAATAATGATTATGGTGAAGATTTCATTTTAGGACCTTATGCAACTGGTAATATGATTTATAGTCACGTTGGTTATGTACTGCCTGGTGACAAAACAAAAACAAGATTTCAACCTTATTTGGCTTACTCTACAAGAGCAATAGATGTTATTGATGACAATGCTAATGAATTTAAACTTGGAGCAAATGTGTACTTCACAGGTCATCATTCAAAATTGAGTTTTGAATATGCTAACAGTAAAGTTGGTGATGCAGATGCAACAGGAATATTTACAGTGCAAGCTATGATTTTCTTGTAAAATCGGGCTCAAGAATTTATTTAATAATAACTAACTAAATATTAATTATGAGTGAAAAACAACAACACGCAACAGCGTACTGGCGAGAAAACCTCAGATACTTAATTGTATTGTTAACAATATGGTTCGTGGTGTCTTATGGATGTGGTATTTTGTTTAAAGATGCCTTAAACGAATTTAAACTTGGTGGTTTCAAACTAGGCTTCTGGTTTGCACAGCAAGGTTCAATTTATGTATTCGTGGTTCTTATTTTCGTTTACGTAAGATTAATGAACAAATTAGATAAAAAATACGGTTTCGACGAGTAACCCTTAACTAAAAAAAATCAAAAAAGATTATGAGTGTACAAACTTGGACATGGATATTAGTAGGGCTTACTTTCGCTCTATATTTTGGAATAGCAATTTGGGCTAGAGCAGGCTCAACAAAAGAATTTTACGTTGCTGGTGGAGGAGTTTCTCCTTTAGCAAACGGTATGGCAACTGCTGCAGATTGGATGAGTGCTGCCTCTTTTATTAGTATGGCTGGTATAATTTCTTTTGCAGGTTATGACGGTTCGGTTTATCTGATGGGATGGACTGGTGGATATGTGCTTCTAGCTTTACTTTTAGCACCTTATTTAAGGAAGTTCGGTAAATTCACAGTGCCAGATTTTATAGGTGACAGATATTATTCTAACACTGCAAGAACAGTTGCGGTAATTTGTGCTTTAATTGTGTCATTTACCTACGTTGCTGGTCAAATGAGAGGTGTGGGAATTGTATTTTCTCAGTTCTTACAAGTAGATATTAACCTTGGTGTTATCATTGGTATGGCAGTAGTATTGACTTTTGCATTGTTAGGAGGTATGAAAGGTATTACCTATACACAAGTAGCTCAATACTGTGTTTTAATATTTGCGTTTATGGTGCCAGCTTTCTTTATTTCTATGCAAATGACAGGAAATATCATTCCTCAAATAGGTATGGGAGGAACTGTAGAAGGTGGTGAATTCTTGTTGGATAAATTAGATAAACTTCACACCCAACTAGGTTTTAACGAATATACGAGTGGAACAAAGTCAACTTGGGATGTATTTGCTATTACACTAGCTTTAATGACTGGTACTGCTGGTCTTCCACACGTAATTGTACGCTTCTTTACAGTTCCTAAGGTAAAAGATGCACGTAAATCTGCAGGATTAGCATTATTGTTTATAGCTATACTTTATACAACAGCGCCTGCAATTGCAGTATTCTCAAGAACAAACTTAATTGAAACTGTAAGTGATAAAGAGTATTCTGAAATTCCTGAGTGGTTCAAAAACTGGGAAAATACAGGTCTTATTGCATGGGCAGATAAGAATGGTGATGGAAAAATACAATACGTTAGCGGAAGCTCTATAGATGGCAAAAAGCCAGTTTATACTGATGCAAGAGGAGAATATGGTCAGCGTATGATCTCTAACGCTAACACTTCTGCAAACGAACTTTATGTGGATAGAGATATTATGGTATTAGCAAATCCTGAAATTGCTAAATTACCAAATTGGGTTATTGCATTAGTTGCAGCTGGTGGGTTAGCTGCAGCTCTATCCACCGCAGCAGGTTTATTACTTGTGATCTCTACGTCTATTTCTCACGATTTAATTAAAAAGCAATTAAAACCAGACATTTCTGATAAAGGTGAATTAATGTGGGCTCGTATTTCAATTTTTATAGCAATCTTAATTGCTGGTTATTTTGGAATTAATCCACCAGGTTTTGTGGCGGCAGTGGTTGCGCTGGCCTTCGGATTGGCGGCAGCATCATTCTTCCCAGCGATTATTTTGGGTATTTTTGATAAGCGTATGAATAGTCAAGGTGCTATATCTGGTATGGTTGTCGGAATTGTTTTGATGTTGTTTTACATGATGAAATTCAAATTGAATATGTTTGGTGGAGGAACTAGTGAAGATTGGTGGTTTGGAACATCTCCTGAAGGTTTTGGTACCATTGCTATGTGTGTGAATATTGTTATCTCTGTAGTTGTATCGAGATTAACAGCAGCACCTCCTCAAGATGTTCAGGAAATGGTTGAAAATATTAGGATTCCTTCTGGTGCAGGAGAAGCATCAGCACATTAATATTTAGTTTTTAATTAGTACTGAATAAAGTTTTATTCAGAAGGTATAATCAGCATTACTTTGTAGTGCTGATTTTCCTTATATTAGTATCAAGAATATACTTATGAAAAAACGCCATGAACAAAAGCTGATAGTTCTCTCTATAGCTTTGTTTTTAATTTTTAATGTGCCTTTTGTATTGATTTTCAGTATTTATGGCCAGTTTCTTGGTGTACCTGTATTTTACTTATTTATTTTTTTAGTGTGGTTAATATCATTGATTATTTCTTACATTGTTTTAAAACGTCACTATGAGTAATTATGCATTGGTAGTCATAATTGTAGTGTATTTGGCAGTGTTGTTCTACATTGCCTTTCTTGCTGAAAGAAAGAAACAGAGCAAGTGGGTTAATAATCCTTATGTATACACCTTGTCCTTGGCGGTTTATTGTTCCGCTTGGACGTATTATGGAAGTGTAGGTATAGCAGCAAATTCGGGTGTTAATTTTTTACCGATTTATCTAGGGCCTGTAATAGCAGCTCCTCTGTGGATTGTAGTACTTCGAAAAATCATAAGAATATCAAAGCAGCACAAGATTTCCTCTATTGCGGATTTTATTTCATTACGCTATGGTAACAATCGTTTTCTTGGTGCTTTGGTTACTTTTATATGTCTTTTAGGAACGCTTCCTTATATCTCTTTACAGTTAAAGGCGGTATCTGAAACTTTTGAAATAATGTCTGATGAAACCAGTTATGTTTCAACTTCGGCTATAGACGATTCTACGTTTTATGTGGCTTTACTTCTTGCTGTATTTGCTACATTTTTTGGAACTCAAAAA
>PAJL01000096.1 GCA_002706045.1 Flavobacteriaceae bacterium | reverse complement strand
TTAATTAACAAAAAATGAAAGGTGTAAAAAAACAACATTTGTCCACAAAAATATGTCCTGTTTGTGAACGACCATTTACATGGCGCAAAAAATGGGCAAAAGATTGGGACAAAGTTAAATATTGTAGCGAAAAATGCAGAAGGACAAAATAGAAAACTTAGTTTGGTTCAGAAATGATCTTAGAACCATAGATAATACCGTATTAAGTGAAGCTACAAATAAAGGTAGTAAAGTTTTTGGTGTGTATTGTTTTGATCCAAAACAGTTTGAAATCGATGCTTTTGGTTTTAAAAAAACAGAAAAATACAGAGCTAAATTTTTAATTGAAACTGTAGAAAATCTAAAAGCGCAACTCAGTAACCATAATATAGATTTATTAGTTTACCATGAGCATCCTGAAGAAATCATTCCTTCAATTTGTGAGACTTACGATGTTAGTAATATTTATCTTCAAAAAGAATGGACGCAGGAAGAAGTTGATGTTGAAAATGCTGTTAAAGAAAAGGTAAACAATGTGTCTTGGCATCACATTTATAATCAGTTCCTATATCATCCTGAAGATATCAATTTTGAGATTCACCAAACACCTCAAGTATTTACAGTATTCCGAAAAAAACTTGAAAAGTATATCGCTATTCGACACGAGTCGACAATCAAAAAACAATCTCAAAATAATAGAATTGAAAACGAAACTAAGATTCCATCATTAACAGATTTAGGTTTTGAAGATTTTGAAACACATACGCATTCTGCGTTTCCATTTAAAGGAGGTGAAACCAAAGCTTTACAACGACTGGAAGACTATTTCTTCAACACTAAGAAACTTGGTTTTTATAAGAAAACCAGAAATGGTTTAATTGGTAAGGACTACAGCTCAAAATTTTCACCTTGGTTGGCTAACGGAAGTATTTCTGCTAGAACAATTTATTGGAACGTTAAGCAATTTGAAAAAGAATTCTATAACAATGANTCTACCTATTGGCNNATTTTTGAATTGATNTGGCGCGACTATTTNAAATACATTTCCCTNAANCANGGTAATTCAATTTTTAAGTTAGATGGCATTCTAAATAAAAATTATNAGTGGAAAACAGACCAAAAATTAATTGACNATTGGATTAATGGAAACACTAAAAGCGACTTTGTAAATGCNAANATGATNGAACTCAAAGAAACAGGCTNGATGAGNAATAGAGGTCGCCANAACGTTGCATCCTATTTTGCAAAAGAGTTACAACTAGATTGGCGTATTGGTGCCGCCTATTTTGAATCACTCCTACTCGACTACGATGTTCACAGCAACTATGGCAATTGGATGTATGTAGCAGGAGTTGGTAACGATCCAAGAGATAGAAAATTTAATGTACAGCTTCAAGCTGAACGCTACGACAGTAAAGGAGGTTATAGAAATTTATGGTTACAACCGAGTTTGTTTTAAAATGAAAAATAAAGAACACATATTACTCTTCCCTCATCAATTATTTCAGAATTCTCCAATTCTAAATATTAATGCAGAAATCTATCTCATTGAAGAGTATCTATTTTTCAAACAGTATAAATTCCATAAACAAAAAATAGCGTTTCACCGAGCTTCTATGAAGGCTTATGAAGATTATTTAAAATCGAAAGGCAAGACCGTAAGTTATATTGAAGCAACTTCAGATTTATGTGATATTCGTAAGTTGATTTTAAAATTAATTGAAGAAGGTACGGAAACAATTCACATTATAGATCCTACAGACAATTGGCTAGAAAAACGTATTAAATCAACTTCAAAAGACATTACAATTGAATGGTACGAAAGTCCGCTGTTTATTAATTCAAAAAAGGATCTCAGCTCGTTTTTTAAACCTTCAAAAAAGAAATTCTTTCAAACCTCATTTTATAAAGAACAACGGAAAAAACGAGATATTTTAATGGTTTCAAAAGAACCAGAAGGCGGCAAATGGACTTACGATTCCGAAAACCGAAAGAAATACCCAAAAGATAAAACACCTCCAAATATTCAATTTCCTGATAAATCAAAATATCACAAAGAAGCTGAAAATTATGTAGAGGAATACTTTAGTAATCATTACGGAGAACTGAATGACTTCTTAACTTACCCAATCGATTTTGAATCTGCAGAGCAATGGTTACAACAATTTTTCGACTATCGCTTTCATAAATTTGGAGTTTATGAAGATGCCATTGTAAAAGAAGAACATTTTTTAAATCATAGTTTGTTATCNCCATTAATTAATATTGGTTTGCTGAANNCTTCCGAGGTGATTGAAAACGCTATTGATTATGCCAAATCTAATGATGTNCCAATAAATTCTACAGAAGGATTCGTANGACAAATNTTNGGTTGGCGAGAATTTATNAGAGGTGTTTANGAAGTAAAAGGTACCGAAGAGCGAACTAAAAACTTCTGGAACTTCAAACGAAAAANCCCTTCNTCATTTTATGATGGTTCCACTGGNATAAAACCTGTGGATGATGTTATTAAGAAANTTAACAAAACCGCTTACNCTCATCATATAGAACGTCTGATGATTCTGGGAAATTTTATGGTGCTTTGCGAATTTGATCCAGATGATGTTTATCAATGGTTTATGGAATTATTCATTGATGCCTATGATTGGGTTATGGTACCCAACGTATATGGCATGAGTCTGTTTGCCGATGGTGGTTTAATGTCTACCAAACCTTACATAAGTAGTAGCAACTACATCATGAAAATGAGTAATTATTCNAAAGGNNATTGGCAAGAGGTTTGGGATGGATTATTCTGGACTTTTATGGATAAACATAGAAACTTTTTTGAAAGCAATCCTAGATTAGGTATGCTCTTAGGTAATCTCGACCGTATGAAAAAGGATACACTAGAAAACCATTTTAATAACGCTGAAAAATTTCTCAAGACTCTAAAGTGACACCTAAACCACATATCAACGTCGTCTGGTTAAAACGAGACTTAAGGCTTCAGGATAATGAAGCTATTAGTAATGCACTTAATACTGATAAACCTACCCTACTGCTCTATGTGTTTGAACATATTTTACTCAACGATAACCATTACAGCGAACGTCATTTTAATTTTATTAAAGAATCCATTAGAGATCTCAATGAGCAATTAAAACCTTTTGACTCTAAAGTTCTTGCGGTAAAAAGTGATGTTCAAACTGTATTTAATATAATTCAAGAATTCTATAAAATTGACGCCATTTTCTCTCATGTAGAAACTGGCATTTTGGTGACATACAACAGAGATAAAGAATTTACACGTTACTGTAGAAACAATTTTATTCAATGGAATGAAAGTAAAAACAATGGCGTAGAACGTGGACTCATAAACAGAGACAATTGGTTAGAAAAGTGGGAGGACTATATGAGTCAACCTCTCGACGTATTTCAACCTACACAAAATCAACTAATAGATATAAACACCATATCAAAATTAGAAAATGTTCTAACTGTTGCAGATTTAGACACACCTAAAGATTCATTATTTCAAAAAGGAGGAAGTACTACTGCTTGGAAATATGCTTATTCATTTTTTGAAAATCGTCATAAAGACTATATGTTCAACATATCAAAACCTGAAGCATCACGCACAAGTTGTAGTAGACTTTCACCTTATATTGCTTGGGGCAATATATCTATAAGGCAGATTTTTAAAAAAGCACAAAAAGTCAAGGAACAAAGTAAAGATAAAAGACATATTGGTGGCTTTTTATCGCGCTTACGTTGGCAAGCACATTTTATTCAAAAGTTTGAAATGGAACATACCATGGAAAACGAAAGCGTTAACAAAGGGTATCACAAATTAAAAAAGAGCATCTCTCTAAAATACCAACAAGCTTGGCAAGAAGGTCAAACAGGTTTTCCGCTTGTAGATGCAAGTATGCGTTGTTTAATAGAAACAGGTTATGTAAACTTTAGAATGCGGGCAATGCTAGTTTCATTCTTTACTCACATTTTATGGCAACCATGGCAAAATGCTTCTGAACATTTATCGCAACAATTTTTAGATTTTGAACCTGGTATTCATTTTCCACAGCTTCAAATGCAAGCTGGTGAAACCGGAATAAATAACTTAAGAATTTACAATCCAACCTTAAATGGACTTAAACACGATCCTGATGCTGAATTTATAAAAAAATGGGTACCAGAACTTGCTCACCTAGATATTCCTTTTATTCACGAACCTTATTTAATGACCGAATTAGAGCAAGGCTTGTACGAATTTAAACTTGGCCAAGACTATCCTGAACCCATCGTAGACATTAAAGAAAACAGAAAGCGTGCTAGCGATATACTTTGGAATATGAAAAAAAATCCAGAGGTTGTAAAAGAAAGTTTTCGCATTTTAAAACGACACACTTTACAAGACAGAAATAGTCTTTTGAGAAACAACTAAGCTGTTTTGCTTTACTATAGAAATATTACCATCATAATTCTCTGTTAATTTTGTTTAACTTTTTAAAATAAAAGTTAAACATTTAGTATATTTGAATATGCTAATAGATACTACACATCATAATTCTGAACACAAACAAATCATTTCTGATTTAGTTGGTAAACCATATAGTTTGGTACAGAAATTGAAACTAAGAGGTGTAGGCTCTAAGCGCATGATTATTGACGAAGTTAGCCCTAATTTACAACAAGTTTTAAATACAGTATCGGACATAAATTACGGTAATATTGAATTGCGACCAAAAGGCATTTTGGTTCATATTACAAAAGGCTTAAAAAACTTTACTTGGATTATACCTTATTACCATTTGGTTATTTATAAAATCAATGGTTCTAGCATACATGCACAAGGAAAATTTGTGCACTTTAGAGCTAACAAAACTTTTAAAGAAAATAAGAAATTTTTCGACAAGTTAGTCGACCAAAAAACAAAGCATGATATGCTTTACAAGATACCTCAGTCTTTATGGATTTAACCCAAAGACATATAGATCGAGTTATTGAAATGGCTTGGGAAGATCGAACACCTTTTGAAGCTATTAAATTTCAATTCGATTTAAAAGAACAAGAGGTTATCACTTTAATGCGCAAGGAATTAAAACCTAGTAGCTTTAGATTATGGCGAAAACGCGTACAAGGAAGAGCTACTAAACACATAAAAAAAAGAACGTTCGACAAAGGCAGATTTAAATGCTCACGTCAAAAAACAATATCACACAACTCTATTTCAAAACGTTAACACGTGCTTTGATTTAAGCTTGGAGTACTTAAAGACAGCACATTAAAAAGATGCTATGAATACAAAAGCAATTTCCAAAAAAAATGGTCACAACCTCAACGGTTTTAGTACAGAAGCTATTGGTGACGACCATCTATTTACAAGCCTAGAAACACCAATGAAAGCAAACGCTTTCGACATGTCTAATGAAGAAAAGAAAAATAGAATTTCCATTTTATTTTCTGAAATTATGGACGTTTTAGGCTTAGATCTTACAGACGATTCACTTAGTGGTACACCAGACCGTGTTGCCAAAATGTATGTTGAAGAAATATTTTCGGGTTTAGACCCTCAAAATAAACCTAAGGTTGCATTATTTGATAATAAATATCAATACAACCAAATGTTGGTGGAAAAGAATATCACGTTTTATTCTAATTGCGAACATCACTTTGTTCCAATTATAGGAAAAGCACATATTGCGTACAAATCTTCAGGTAAAGTTATTGGGCTTTCAAAACTTAACAGAATCGTTCAATATTACGCTAAAAGACCTCAAGTACAAGAACGTTTAACTCAGCAAATAGCCAACGAGCTAAAAACGATTTTAGATACTGAGGATATTGCAGTGATTATTGATGCCAAACACCTTTGTGTATCTTCAAGAGGAGTTCAAGATGATACCTCTACTACAGTTACGACCTACTATGGTGGCATTTTTAATACACCAGAAAAAATAAATGAAATTCAGAATTACATAAATAATTAAGTCATGGATATAATAGATCAAGCCAAAGAATTCGAAAACAGAAAGTTTTCATTCAAGACAACTAGCGACAGAATTTTAGCTGCCAGAGAAGCTAAAGAAATTATACTTGGTATAAATGAAATATATAAGAAAAAGAAAGATCAAAAACTTATGGATCTTATGAAGCGCCTGACAGTTATAAAACAAAAAATAGAAAAACGTTTAAAAGGTAAGCCCTTAACTGCTGCATAATATTAAGAACAAATTTTTTGAAATAAATTGTAACATCGTAAGTTTTAAACTTTAGTGTTTAGTGTTTGATGAAAAAAATCCAATATCTTATACTGTTTTTAGTCATTAACTTAGGTGGTTTAGCCTTAGGAAGCTGGCTGATGGATAATGGACCAACGTCTGATTGGTATTTAAGTCTAAACAAAGCTCCTTGGACTCCGCCTGGTTGGTTATTTGGTGTGGCGTGGAGTACAATTATGGTATGTTTCTCTTGGTATTTAGCAGAGCTGTTTATACTGAGAGCTTCAAAATATTTATGGATGATATATGTGTTTCAGGTCGTTTTGAATGTTGGCTGGAATTATGTGTTTTTTAATCAACATTTAACCACTGTCGGGCTTGGAGTGATTATCCTACTAACCTTAGTCATTCTTTATTTATTCATTACATTTAGAAGTGATCGATTGAAATATGCCAAATACCTACTTCTGCCTTATATCATTTGGTTGTGTATTGCGACATCTCTAAATGCTTATATCGTTTTAAATAACTAAGCATGAAAATTTACACCCTACATAAAAAGCAGAATTTACCAATTTCTGTAGACGAAGCATGGGATTTTTTATCCGATCCAAGAAATTTAAAAACCATTACTCCAGATTATATGGGCTTTCATATACTCTCTGGTGCCGATAGACCAATGTTTCCCGGACAGATTATTCAATATATTGTTACACCTGTATTAGGAATTAAAACAAAATGGGTTACCGAAATCACACACGTTAAAGACAAAGAATATTTTGTAGATGAACAACGTTTTGGACCTTATTCCCTTTGGCATCATAAACATTTTATAAAACCTATTGAAGGTGGTATAGAGATGGAAGATATTATAGATTATAAAGTTCCTATGGGTATTTTGGGTCAAATGGTGCATCCGATTTTGGTAAAGCCAAAACTTGAAGAAATTTTTAATTACAGAACAACAAAGCTTGAAGCGCTTTTCGGAAAATATTAATATGAGCAAAACAGTAAACATATTTTGGTTTCGTAGAGACCTTAGACTAGATGATAACGTAGGATTTTATGAAGCCTTAAAAGGTGAACATCCTGTTTTACCAATTTTTATTTTCGATTCTGAAATATTAGACAAATTACCTGAAGATGATGCTCGTGTTACTTTTATACACGAAACCTTGCAAAACATGCGACAAACCTTGCAGGATGAACATAGCAGCAGCATTGCCATATATCACGGTAAACCGATTGAAATCTACAAACAACTCACTAAAGACTTTAAGATTAATACTGTTTACACCAATCATGATTATGAACCTTATGCCAAGGAACGCGACGAAGAAATTCTATCATTTTTAGAAACACAAAACATTGAATTCAAAACATTCAAAGATCAAGTAATTTTTGAAAAGGACGAAGTAGTGAAGAATGATGGTGATCCTTATGTCGTTTACACTCCTTATATGAAAACTTGGAAAGAGACATTCAAAACCATTGATTTAGAAATTTTTTATACCAATGAATATCTAAACAATTTAATAGAGCATACACGCTTACCTAATCTAAGTTTATCTGATATCGATTTTACAAAGTCAAAACAAGAGATAGCGGATTATGATGTTACACCAACGCTGATTCAAGACTACGAAGACACTCGAAATTTCCCAGCTAAAGACGGTACATCTCGTTTAGGACCTCACCTTCGTTTTGGAACAGTAAGTGTTCGTAAAATGGTAAAAAAAGCTATAGCCGAAAAAAATGAAGTCTTTTGGCAAGAACTGATTTGGCGTGAGTTCTTCATGCAAATCCTATGGCATTTTCCACATACGGTAGATAAGGCTTTTAAAGCTAAATATGACAGAATTGAATGGAGAAATAATGAAGAGGAATTCAAAACGTGGTGTGAAGGAAAAACTGGTTATCCTTTAGTTGATGCAGGAATGCGAGAATTAAACGAAACAGGTTTTATGCATAATAGAGTACGAATGTTGGTTGGTAGCTTTTTGTGCAAACACTTACTTATAGATTGGCGTTGGGGAGAAGCCTATTTTGCAGAAAAACTACACGATTATGAAATGGCTAGTAATGTTGGGAATTGGCAATGGGTTGCGGGTTCTGGTGTAGATGCTGCGCCTTATTTTAGAATTTTTAATCCAACGACTCAAATTCAGAAGTTTGACAAAGACCATCTGTACATAAAAAAATGGGTTCCAGAATATCAAGAACTCACATATCCTAAACCTATGGTAGACCATAAAAAGGCTAGAGAACGTTGTTTAGAAACTTACAAAACAGCCTTAAATTAAAAAAAGCTTCAAGTTGATTCTTGAAGCTTTTCGTTTATAAAATATTTTTCAATTCTAATTTCCTTCTACACGCTCAATTTTAGCTCCGATAGCTCTTAGACGTTCATCGATATTTTCGTAACCTCTATCAATCTGTTCAATGTTATGAATTGTAGATGTTCCTTTTGCAGATAATGCTGCTATTAATAATGATATACCAGCTCTAATATCTGGTGAGGTCATTGTTGTAGCTTTTAACGTGGATTTAAAGTCATGTCCGATTACAGTTGCTCTGTGTGGATCGCAAAGTATAATTTTTGCTCCCATATCTATCAACTTATCTACAAAGAATAAGCGACTTTCAAACATCTTTTGGTGAATCAGTACTTCACCTCTAGCCTGCGTTGCTATTACTAAAACAATACTTAGCAAATCTGGCGTAAATCCTGGCCAAGGCGCATCTGCTATTGTTAGAATAGAGCCATCAATATAATTCTGAATTTGGTACCCATCTGTATGTGCAGGAATATGAATATCATCTCCTTGTTGCTCTACCGTAATTCCTAATTTTCTAAAGACTGATGGAATTTGCCCTAAATCGTCCCAGCTTACATCTTCAATAGTCAATTCACTTTTGGTCATAGCAGCTAAACCAATCCAACTACCTATTTCAATCATATCTGGTAGCATTTTGTGTTCGGTACCACCTAAACTTTCAACACCGTCAATAATGAGCATATTAGAACCAATACCTGAGATTTTGGCACCCATTCTATTTAGCATTTTACACAACTGCTGTAAATAAGGTTCACAAGCCGCATTGTAAATTGTTGTTCTACCTTTAGCTAAAACGGCAGCCATAACAATGTTTGCTGTACCTGTCACAGAAGCTTCGTCTAAAAGCATGTATGTACCTTTAAGCTCGTCTGCTTCTACTCCGTAAAAATAGTCTTCTCTATTGTATCTGAACTTCGCTCCAAGATTTATAAAGCCTTCAAAGTGCGTATCTAAACGACGACGACCAATTTTATCACCACCTGGTTTTGGGATATACCCTTTACCAAAACGTCCTAATAAAGGCCCAACAATCATTATAGAGCCGCGTAAACCCTTTCCATCTTCCTTAAATTCTGCCGATTCTAAATATTTTAGGTTGACTTCGTCTGCTTTAAAAGTGTAAGATCCTTTGCCTAACTTTTCGATTTTAACTCCAAGCTTTCCTAATAAAGCAATGAGTTTATTGACATCAATAATATCTGGAATATTATTTATCGTAACCGTTTCTGGAGTTAATAAAACTGCACAAAGTATTTGTAACGCTTCATTTTTAGCTCCTTGAGGTTTAATAGATCCTTTAAGCTGGTGTCCGCCTTCTATTTTAAATGTACTCATTCGTTATTAGTAACGTTTACGGTTGTTAGAATATTTTTTCTTTCCTTTTTTATTGGAATTATTCTTACTATACTTTGATTTTGAACGCATTAAACTATTAGCATCACTTAAATCTTCATCAACATTCTTTAGGTTTATTTTTCCTCCAGAAAGCTCATAAAGATGATCGAAAATCACATCATCTTCCACTGTATCTTTGTTCCAATTAAGGAAACACTTTTTCATATGATTGGCAATCGTAAAGGTCAAAGCTTCCTTTAAATCACCATCCTCCCAACTTACAGCAACATCAATCATCGTTTTGATATTATTACCATAAAAACGGTATTTCGGATGGTTTTGAGGATATTTTAAAGGTTCTGGCCTTGCTTGAATATCTTCTTTTGAAGGTTTGCCGTATGGTGAGTCTACATCAATATCAAAATCTGCCATTATAAAAAGCTGATCCCATAATTTATGTTGAAAATCTGGCACATCTCTTAAATGTGGCTGTAGATTTCCCATCACCGAAATTATAGCTTTTGCTACTTTGTTACGTTCTTCTTTAGTCTCACGCGATCTCGCATAATTAATCATCTTTTGCAGATGACGACCATACTCGGGAATAATAAGATGTTCGCGCTCTGTATTGTATTCTAAATTGTCGATCAAAATTATAAAATGTGTAGTAAATAATTATTAAAACCTGAAGTCTCTAGGTTTTGTTGCAAAGTACAAAAAATTATGATGCTTAAAAGAAATTTAAAGAGAAATTACTCCTTCCACATTTTCTGCAACTTCCTTGTATTTGGCAATTACAGCCTCAGGGTTTTTCATTCTAACATTGATGGATACACTGGTATATTTACCATTTTTAGATTCGTTGGTATTAATTACCGCACCCAAATTATCAAAAAGGTCTTCTATATCTTTAATTCCACTCCCCTTAGAAACCACAATAAATTTATACAAATACTCTGAAGGCCAGAGTGCTGTATCGTAGAGTTGTGATTTAAGTTTATCGTAAAATTCTTCTGTTTTTTTAGAACTATCCATATCAAAATTTTTCAGTTGCAAAGATACATTTAACTTTACACTTTTATCTTTTTATTTTTGTCACGAATTATACTTCAAAAACATTGCCAATATTGAATCCTAAAAAAATTGTTATAGCTGGTGGTCCAGGCACAGGAAAAACGTCCATAATCAATCATTTAATAGCTGATGGTTATTTATGCTATGAAGAAATTTCTAGACAAGTAACGCTACAAGCTAGGGCTGAAGGCATAGAGCAGCTTTTTTTAACCGAGCCGCTACTCTTTAGTGAAAAATTACTAGAGGGCAGAATTAAGCAGTTTAATGATGCCGAAAAAGAATCTTCAGAAGTTGTTTTTATAGACAGAGGTTTGCCTGACGTTTTGGCTTATATGGATTATATAGGTGACACCTATCCTGATCATTTTGTAAATGCTTGTGAAACCTATAAGTACGATGCTATTTATATTTTGGCACCTTGGCAAGACATATTTACAAGTGATAGTGAACGCTATGAAAACTTTGAAGAAGCCATAGAAATACACCATCATTTGCTTGAAGCCTACAAGCGATTTGGGTATCATTTAATCGATGTTCCTTTTGATAGTGTTGAGAATAGAAGTAAATTTATTCTAGACTCATTAAATTTGCAGTAATGCATCCTATAGAAGTTTTAGAACGCTATTGGAATCATAGTTCCTTTAGACCATATCAAGAAGAGATTATAACTTCGGTTTTAGAGCACGAAGACACTTTTGCCTTGCTACCAACTGGTGGTGGAAAATCAATTTGTTTTCAAATTCCAGCTTTAATTCAAGATGGGATATGTATTGTAATCTCACCTTTAATTGCTTTAATGAAAGACCAAGTAAATACTTTGAAGCAAAAAGGTATAAAAGCTATTGCATTAACTTCAGGATTATCTTATACTGAATTAGATACCAAGTTAGACAATTGTATTTACGGTAACTATAAATTTCTATATCTCTCACCAGAACGTCTACAACAACCTATTGTACAAGAACGTATTCAGCAAATGCGTGTGAATTTAATCGCTGTAGATGAAGCACATTGTATTAGCCAATGGGGAAATGATTTTAGACCGGCTTACAAAAATATTAGTATGTTTAGGCAAATACATCCGCATGTGAATTGTATTGCACTAACCGCTACTGCAAAACGAGACGTTATTGAGGATATCATTGATAATTTAGACTTTATTAATCCGAAGATTTATAAGGCATCATTTTCTAGACCGAACATTGCTTATGGTGTTATTAATACTGACGACAAGCTTTTTCAGCTTCAACATATTTTAAAAACCAATCAAGGGGCTTCAATTGTCTATGTAAGAAATAGACGAAGTACCATTGAAATCAGTAATTATTTAAATGCTAAAGGTTTTGCTTCCACATTTTATCATGGTGGTATTACCAATAAAGAAAAGCAAGAGCGACTTTACCAATGGACCAATGAGCAAAAGCAAATCATGGTAGCAACTACGGCTTTTGGAATGGGTATAGATAAAGCCAACGTACGCAATGTTATTCATTTTAATTTACCTGAAAGTTTAGAAAATTATTACCAAGAAGCCGGAAGAGCTGGAAGAGACGGAAAACCAGCAAAAGCCATTATTTTAAAACAAGCGATAGATGAAGATCATTTGCGAAATCAGTTTCTGAGTACATTGGCTTCCGTTGAGTTTGTTAAGACCGTTTTTAATAAACTTTGCAACTACTTTCAAATCCCTTATGGTGAAGGCGAAAATAGTCTACATCAGTTCGATTTTAAAACCTTTTGTTCTACTTACAAATTACATCCAGGTATTACTTACAATGCCTTATTGTTATTAGATCGAAATGCTGTTATTTCACTCAATCAGCATTTTAACTTTAGAACTAAAATTCAATTTGTAATAACAAATGCGGCTCTATTTCAATATTTAGAAAGGCATTTACAGCTCAATACTATTGTAAAAGTATTGCTAAGAACCTACGGAGGTATTTTTGATTACGAAACCAAAGTGAACCTGAATCTTATTGTTCAGAAAACGGAGCTTTCAGAAAAAGACGTTATTGCACAGCTAAAACAATTAGAAAAGGATGAGATTATAGAACTTCAGATTGCCAATACCGATTCTGAAATCACTTTTTTAAAACCTCGTGAAGACGACATCACTATTAACCCAATTGCCAAAACCATTAAACAACAGCATACGTTAAAGCATCAGCAAATTGCTTCGGTTTTAAGCTATGTTAATAATGACACCAAATGTAGAAATCAACAGCTCTTGGCCTATTTTGGTGAAAGTTCTAATGAAGAATGTGGTATTTGTTCCGTTTGCAGAAAAAATACTAAAGGAGATAAGCCCTCAAAAACTAAGGTTTCAGATCAAATTCTAAAAGCTTTACAGAATGAAGCTTTATCTTCGCGGCAATTACTTTATAAACTTGAATGTTCAGAAAAAGAATTACTAGAAAGCCTTTCTGAACTCATTGAAATTAGAAAAATTAAAATCACAAACGCTAACACCTATTCTATTATATGACAGACAAACGCAACTTACNAATTGTTTTTATGGGTACACCAGATTTTGCAGTAGCAACCTTAAAAACCTTAATTGATAACAATTATAATGTTGTTGGTGTCATCACCGCACCAGACCGACCAGCTGGTCGTGGTCAAAAGTTAAAAGCATCTGCCGTAAAAGAGTTTGCGCTAAAGCATGATTTAAATGTTTTACAGCCTAAAAACTTAAAAGCAGAAGATTTTGTTAACGAACTAAAAGCGTTAAATGCTAACCTACAGATTGTAGTTGCTTTTAGAATGCTACCAGAAGTTGTCTGGCAAATGCCAGAATACGGTACTTTCAATCTTCACGCTTCATTATTACCGCAATACAGAGGAGCTGCTCCGATACATTGGGCTATCATAAATGGTGAAACTAAAACGGGAGTTACCACATTCTTTATAGATGAAAAAATTGATACTGGTGCTATTATAGCTAGTAAAGAAACAGAAATTAAAGATGACACTACTGTTGGTGAACTTCATGATGAACTTATGGAAGTTGGTAGCCAACTCGTTATAGAAACCGTAAAGAAAATTGAAGAAAACTCAGTTACAACTACAATACAGACTCAAGAAGACGATTTAAAAACAGCTTACAAGCTCAATCGAGACAACTGTAAAATAGATTGGTCTTTACCTTTAGATACTATATATAATAAAATAAGAGGCTTAAATCCTTTTCCAACGGCTTGGTGTTATCTTAATAATGGTGAAGAAGCGTCTTTAACGGTTAAAATTTATGGTGTAGAAAAAGTTAAAGACGAGCATAATCTTGACAATGGTTTTATCATCTCAGATAAAAATGAATTAAAGATAGCATGTTCAGGAGGTTATATAAACATTAAAGAAATGCAGCTTCCTGGAAAACGAAAAATGGATGTAAAATCACTTTTAAATGGATATAATTTTTCCGAATCAGCAAAACTGCTGTAAACCCCTGTTATCATTGGTTTTATAAAAAATCCGACGAAATGCATGGTCTTTATTAACAAATGCCCCAAGTTATCAACAATATCCCGTATTTCCCTTGCTATTACTTGCGTAGCTTAATTTTCCTAATAATTTTGTCTGACGGATTTTAAGAACTAATATTTAAAAACCGATTTTTTAACAATTTAAATTTAATATTTATGAACAAAACAGATTTAATCAATGGTATGGCAGAGAATGCTGGAATTACAAAAGCAGCTGCAAAAAAAGCATTAGATTCTTTATTAATTGATATCGAAGGATCATTACAAAAAGGAAACAGAGTTTCTTTAGTAGGTTTTGGTTCTTGGTCAGTTTCTAAAAGAGCTGCAAGAGAAGGAAGAAACCCTCAAACTGGTAAAACTATCAAGATTAAAGCTAAAAATGTAGTAAAGTTTAAGGCAGGTTCTGACTTAAGCAATGCTGTTAACTAAGACATTTTTTGTTTAAAATATCAAGTCCGCTCGTTGAGCGGACTTTTTTTATACCAATTTTTAAAGCCATTATTTTGCATTTTTGATAAAAAAAATTTAGATTTAGTTGTCCTAAAAGCAAAAAAATGATGAATAAACCCGAAAAAGGCAACCTATTAATTGCTGAACCATCCATAATCGGTGACTTATCATTCAACCGTGCCGTTATTCTTTTGGCAGATCATAATGCTTTAGGATCAGTAGGTTTTATCCTGAACAAACCTTTAAACTATAACCTTAAAGATCTTATTGAAGGTACCGATTCGGAATTCACTATCTATAATGGTGGTCCTGTAGAGCAAGACAATCTTTATTTTATTCATAAATCACCAGAGCTTATACCAAATAGTATAGAAATTTCTAATGGTATATTTTGGGGAGGCGACTTTAATGTTGTCCTAGACCTTATCAATAAAAATATGATATCTAAAGAAGACATTAAATTCTTTTTAGGATATTCGGGTTGGGATGAGCAACAACTAGACAACGAACTTCAATCTAATGCTTGGCTTGTTTCAGAAAACATTCACAACAACGAAATCATTGCCAAAAGCTGTTCTACATTTTGGCGCGAAAAAATGTTAGAGTTAGGTGGTGATTATAGTATTTGGTCTAATGCACCAGAAAATCCAAGTTATAACTGAGCCAAACGCAGTTTAGCATTCAATTTACCTACCAAACCTTTAGAAAACTGTGTCGAAAATTTCTTTTTACGATATTGAGTTATTGGTACTATACCTTTAATAACATTGGTTACAAATAATTCATCTGCTTTTTGAAGTTCAAAAGGACTTATAGAAGCTTCTTCAACATATAGATTAACATCTTTTGAAAGGATTTCGAGAATCTGTTTCCTCATTACTCCTTTTAGACAACCATCTTCAAGAGGTGGTGTTTTTATCTTATCGCCTTTTACCAAAAATAGATTTCCGTTTAGGGCTTCAATAACACTTTTATTAGTGTTTAATACTAAACAATTATCAAAATCATTTTCATTAGCATAAATACTTCCCAAAACCTGAATAGCTTTATTGTTAGATTTTAGACCAGAAAGTAATCCTGGAGCCATGAAATAATCTTTATACAGATCTACAATATAATTAGAGTCTTCGTCTATAGAATAGAAAGGCTCTGTATGTACTTCCGCAGTAATATTATAATTTACTTCAGCTTCAGTGGATGGTAAATATAAACCTCCTTCACCTCTATCAACATTAAAACGGACTCTTGCAGCTGTATTGTACAAATCATTGGCTTCAACCGTTTTTAATATTTCGTCTTCCAGAAATTCCATTGTAAAATTCATAGGAATATCCATTCTAAGAATACGCATAGAAGCCATTAACCTAAAGTAATGATCTTCCCAAAAAAATATTTTGCCATTTACAACTTTTAGAGTTTCAAATAAAGCATCACCATACTTGTAACCTCTATTGTTTGTAGATAATTTTGAATCTGTTTTTGGAAGTAGTGTTCCGTTAAAATTTACCATAAAAAAAGTCTCGATTTATATAAAATACGAAATCGAGACAAAGATATAATAGAATAGTTAGTTACACCTTATGCTGAGCCTAAAACTTGTTTTAGACCAGAAATTTGGTTTTCCCAAAGCATTTTAGCTTCTTCTACTTCATCATCTTCTGCATAATCCGTAATCATCAAGGAAACATCTTTTGTTATCTCATCGACTTGGATACGCATTTCAAAATAGTAAGAAGCACCATCTTCATCATCACTTAGCCATCTAAATTTTATTCTTTCACCACTTTTTTTACTTAATAATTTGGCCTGTTCCTCGGAACCATCCCAAATAAAAGTAAACATTTCACCACGAGAATTTACGTTATCAGCAAACCACTCTGATAAACCAGAAGGTGTTGATATATACTGGTACAGAAGAGATGGTGATGCATGTACCACAAACTCCATTTCAAATTTTTCTTTATCGTCCATATATGCGTTGTATTATGTGCTCAATATATGCAATTATGGTTCAATTCAAAACTTTATATGAAAAATAATTTTTTTAGAATGTATTGTTTGTGGTACTAGATTTTGTTTATATATTTGCAACCGCAAAAATGGCGAGGTAGCTCAGTTGGTTAGAGCGTCGGATTCATAACCCGGAGGTCTCGAGTTCAAATCTCGATCTCGCTAC
>PAJL01000095.1 GCA_002706045.1 Flavobacteriaceae bacterium | reverse complement strand
TGTCGAGCTAGAAATGGCAAATTTACCAGGCGTAGAAGAGATAAGATCAGTTTCAAAATTTGGTCTTTCTGTGGTAACGATTGTTTTTGAAGACAAAATGGGCACATACCTACCAAGACAATTAATTGCCGAAAAAATTAAGTCAGCTTCAGAAGTAATTCCTGATGGTTTTGGCTCACCAGAAATGGGACCAATCACTACTGGTTTGGGTGAAATTTACCAGTACATTCTTGATGTTAAACCTGGTTACGAAGACCAATACACCACAACAGAACTTCGTACCATTCAAGATTGGATAGTAAGACGTCAACTATCTGGTATTCCTGGTGTTGTTGAAGTCAATACTTGGGGCGGATATTTAAAGCAATACGAAGTTGCCATTAACCCAAANAAGCTAAATGCTATGAATATTTCNGTNTCCGAAATNTACNATGCATTAGAAAAAAACAATAGTGTTGCTGGTGGNGGNTATATTGAAAAAACTAACGAAGCCTATTTTATTCGTGGNGAAGGTTTGGTTAAAAANCTTGAAGACATAGAGCAAATCGTAGTCAAAAATGAAGGNNCNCCAATTTANATNAAAGANGTTGCTAAAGTAGGTTTTGGAAGNGCNACACGNTTTGGTGCCATTACTGGTAANGGTGAAGGCGAAAAAGTNCTTGGGCAAATTATGATGCTTAAANACGGTAACTCTAAAGCTATTATCGACGCCGTAAAAGAACGNGTAAAAGANATNCANAAAAGNCTACCTGAAGGTGTTTACATCAACGGATTTTTAGAACGTAGCGAACTGATTGGTAAAACAACNTTTACAGTATCCGAAAACCTAATTTTAGGATCATTAATCGTCATATTTGTTGTGGTTTTATTACTTGGTAATTTGCGTTCNGGTTTGGTCGTTGCGTCTGTTATTCCGTTGAGTTTATTATTCGCCATTTCAATGATGAACATTTTTGGTGTAGATGCNAATTTAATGAGNCTTGGNGCNATAGATTTCGGNATTATTATTGATGGNGCNGTNATTATTGTNGAGTTTATNGCTTTTAGAATTATTACCGAAAGTNAAAAACTAAAATNNCTCACNAAAGAAGCAAAACAGTCAGAAATTGATCAAATNACNTTAAAAAGTGCNTCAAAAATGATGAATTCTGCCATTTTNGGGCAATTAATCATCTTAATNGTNTTNATNCCNATTTTATCATTAAGCGGTGTAGAAGGNAAAATGTTTAAGCCNATGGCNTTNACGTTTAGNTTTGCTTTAATTGGTGCNATGNTNCTNTGTTTAACATACGTNCCNGTAGTATCATCTTTNTTTTTAAAACCTAAAGCACCAAGCGAAAAAAATNTTTCCGTTAGGTTAATGAAAGNACTTAACTCNTGGTANAAACCATCAATACATTGGGCNTTNCANCANAANAAAACAGTAGTGAGTTTAGCAGGACTTTTACTAGCTATCAGCATCTTTTTATTTAGTAAAATGGGTGGTGAATTTGTACCAACTTTAGATGAAGGCGACTTCGTGATTCAACCTGTTTTAAAAACAGGAACATCACTTGGAAAAACCATCGAAATCACCACCAAAATTGAGAATATTCTTTTAAAAAATTTCCCAGAAGTTGACCAAGTTGTTAGTCGTATTGGTGCTGCCGAAGTCCCAACAGATCCCATGTCTATGGAAGAAAGTGATGTCATCATAAAACTAAAACCAAAAGACGAATGGGTAAGTGCAGAAAGTAAAGACGAGTTAGCGGATAAATTTAAAGAAGCGCTTAGTATCATTCCTGGTATGGAAGTGGAATTTACCCAACCTATTGAAATGCGTTTTAACGAGCTAATTACTGGCGTTAGAGCCGATGTTGCTATTAAAATTTTCGGTGAAGATTTATCCATTTTAGCCAATAAAGCAGACGAAGTCAAAGAACTCATTAAAGACGTTGAAGGCGCTTCAGATATCATCATTGAAAAAGTTGAAGGTTTACCACAGATGAGTGTTTCCTTCAACCGAAGTAAAATTGCACGCTACGGACTGAATATTTCTGATGTTAATCAAGTGATTTCAATGGGATTTGCTGGCGGAACTGTTGGCCAAGTTTTTGAAGGCGAAAAGCGCTTTGATTTAGTGATGCGTTTAGACCAAAACAATAGAAAAAACCTAGCCAGTCTTCAAAATTTATATGTCGATACACCAAGTGGAACAAAAATTCCGCTTAGCGAATTAGCAGAAATCACATACACCACTGGACCTGCAAAAATTTCAAGAGACGACACCAAACGTCGTATTGTAGTTGGTATTAACGTACGTAATCGCGATTTGCAATCGGTAGTAGATGATGTCAGAGCTATTCTAGACCAACAACTAAAATTACCTGTTGGTTACAACATAACTTATGGCGGACAATTTGAAAACTTACAAAGTGCCAAAGCACGTTTAATGATTGCGGTACCAATTGCTTTAGCCTTAATTTTCTTACTGCTGTATTTTGCATTTGGCTCAGCAAAAGAAGCCTTATTAGTGTACTCGGCTATACCATTATCTGCTGTTGGTGGCGTATTGCTTTTATGGCTGCGAGATTTACCGTTTAGCATTTCAGCAGGTGTTGGTTTTATTGCGCTTTTTGGAATTGCGGTACTTAACGGTATTGTACTTATCGAGCATTTTAAGGAACTAAAAGAGCACGGTATGGATGATATTGAAGAGCGCATAAAACGTGGTACTGCAGAGCGTTTGCGACCTGTTTTACTAACCGCAGCAGCTGCAGCTTTAGGGTTTTTACCTATGGCGGTTTCCACCAATGCTGGTGCCGAAGTTCAACGTCCGTTAGCAACCGTTGTTGTTGGTGGTTTAGTCACTGCAACCGTATTAACCCTAATCGTATTACCCGTTTTATACGCGTGGTTTGAAACTAAAAAAGAAATTAAAATGAATAAAACAGCAATCGTTAGCATTATCGGTTTCTTTTTTATGATGAATGCTAACGCTCAAAATCCATTAACTATTGAAGAAACCTTAGCATTGGCAATAGAAAATAACGCTAGTTTAAAAGCGTCGAATCTTAAGGTAGACGAAAGTAATGCTCTAATAGGAAGTGCTTTTAGTTTTGATAAAACGTCAATTTATTACAGTTATGACGAAAATAATTTAGCCATAAACAATCAACCATTAAAGGTGTTTGGTATTGCTCAAGATTTTAAGTTTCCAACGGTATATTTTGCGGAAAAGAAAACCAATAAAGCAAAAGCTAGTTTAGAAGAAACACATTATAATCTCAGGTTTGAGCAATTACAGCAAGCTGTTTATGCCAACTATTATCAATTAAGTTACTCTAAAAACAAAGCGAAAACTTACAAATATTTAGATAGTCTATATCAAGATTTTGCCAATAAATCTGAACGTCGTTTTGAACTTGGCGAAACCAATTATTTAGAAATGATTACCGCCAAATCCAAACAAAAACAGTTAGAAACCTTGTACAAACAAGCACTTAAAGAAGTTACATTTTCTAAAGAGCAATTAAAAAGTGTTGTACAAGTTGATAGTTTAGAGATTGTTGACCAACCGCTTGAACAATTACAAATTGAAACTATTTCAACACAAAATAATGTTGGTTTACACTACTTTGAACAAGCTAAAAACTATCAAAACGCCATCTATCAACAAGAAAAACAAAACCTATTACCAGACATTAGTGTAGAGTATTTTCAAGGTACAAACGACCAATTAAATACCAATATAAAAGGGTATCAATTAGGTTTGAAAATTCCGTTGTTGTTTTCTGGCAATGCTTCAAAAATAAAAGCTTCAAAAATTGCTAAAGACATTATTACAGAGCAACAACAAGATTACAAAACCAAATTAAACACTAAATACAATGCGCTTTTGGCGACTTTAGCGCAATACGAAGAAGCTGTAAATTACTATAATAATGAAGGTGAAGACCTTAAAAATCAAATTATAAAAACAGCAACTCGTACGTTTAAAGAAGGTGAAATTGACTTTTTTCAATACATACAAAGTCTTGAAACCGCTAGCGAAATTGAATTATCGTACCTAGAAAATTTAAACGCTTATAATCAAACCGTAATACAAATTAACCACTTGACATTAAATATCAACTAAAATGAAAGCCCATAATGGGCATTTGGCAAATAAAGACCAATAACTTTAGAAAAGTAAATAACCGAACCAATGGTTCTTGAAAATTTTAAACCTATGAAACACACATATATACTTCTTTTTTCGCTTATATTTTTAGCCTGCGGAAATAAAGAAAACAACTCAGAAACGGTTGAAAACTCAACAACCAAAAGCAATGTAATATCAGTAACTAAAGCTCAATTTGAAAGTGAAAACATGGTTTTAGATACTTTGAAAACACTTGATTTTTCAACAGGAATTGCTGTTACCGGAATGATAGATGTACCACCAAAAAACAAATCGAGTATCACAACTTTTATTGGTGGATATATTACAAACACACCACTTTTAGTTGGTGACGAAGTTAAAAAAGGACAACTTTTNGTNAGNTTAAAAAATCCTGANTATGTTGAAATTCAGCAAAACTATNTAGAAATCGCAGAGCAACTTAATTANTTNAAAGCTGAATTTAACAGACAAAAAACGTTNTTTGANGAANAAATAACTTCAGAAAAAAACTANCTAAAAGCNCAAAGCACTTANAAAAGTAGTTTGGCTACTTACAACGGNCTAAAGAAAAAANTACAAATGATGAATATTAGTCCNNCTGCTGTAGAACAAGGNAANATTACNTCAACNATTANTNTNTANGCNCCAATTAACGGAAANGTCACTAAAGTAAATGTAAGTAATGGCGCTTATGTTGCGCCAAACGATGTGATATTAGAAATTGTAGATATTGACCATATTCATTTAGAATTATCGGTATTTGAAAAAGATATTATGCACATCAAAAAAGGACAAAAGATANTGTTTAAAATTCCTGAAGCTTCAGAAAAAACTTTTGAAGCAGACGTNCATTTAGTAGGTACNACNATTGATGAAACCACAAGACGTGTTAAAGTTCACGGACACGTAGATAAAGACTTAGCTAATTTTATTGTTGGTATGTTTGTAGAAGCTAACATTATTATAGACAGTAAAAAAGGTATTGGCTTGCCAAAAGAAGCTATTGTAAGTGAAGACAAAAACAATTATGTGCTTGTTTTAGATGAAACAACAACTGATGGCTATCAATTTAAAAAGCTAAAAGTTAATACAGGACAAGAAGACGAAAATGCTACAGAAATTTTAAATCCTGAAGTTTTACAAAACAAACAAATATTAGTTAAAGGTATCGGGATGCTACTGGAAGAAGGTGGCGAAGGTGGACACGATCATTAAACATAAAAACGCCCAAAACTATTCGTTTTGGGCGTTTTGCTAATAATATTTGATTTTACGAGACCAAACATATAAAGGTTCATTATTGACTACCTTAATTATTTTTATCCAGTTCCCTTTTTCATCGAATTTATATTTGTAATCAATATTGTATTCCTTTTTTTGAAAAAAACAAAGTACATTTACAATGTATCCTCTTTCATTATACCTGTACTCAACTAACTTTTTTGTAAAATCATTATTAATAACAGAATATTCATAATATATCTTCCTGTTTTTTAAATCATATTTGTATTTTCTATATGCATAAACAGTATCTCTTGCATAACCTTCGTAAATGACATTGTTTCTTTCATCGTATTTGTAAATAGTCCTACTTGAAATCTTGTCAGACCCATCTCTATAACTAGCTTTCAATACTAAATTTTTATTCTCATTATATTTACACCTATAAATATCCTGCCACGAACCAACAGAATCACTTTTATAAGTTCTACTCCCGTCTTCATTTTCTACCCATTTTTTTGGTGAATGACGAAACTCTCTAACTATACTATCAAATTTATTATACTTTCTGAAAATTGAACCAGAATAACCTTCGTCACGATATCTAGAAGTTTTAACTAGTCTTCCTAAACTATCATATTTGAATAAAGCATAAGAATATAAATCTGTCATATTACTATAAGAAGAAATACAACTCATAATTCTATCCCTATAATCATAACTATACTTTGTTAAATTATATTCTCCATCATAATAAATTTCCTTTTTCTCTGTAAGATTATTTTTTTCATCATAAGTATATTTATACTCCCTTTCAAAACTCCCATCTTTGTTATACCACGTCTCATTTTTAGCCTTTCCATTTTCTAAAAATTCTTTGTAATAGTTTACATAAAAAACCCAATGATAATTATACCAATACAGATGAAACCTACTCTTTATTCCTTTAGGTGTAAAAATTGTTGCATGCCCATAATCACCATCACCACTCATAAAAACATAGTTCTGTTTCTTTTCACTTAAAAACTCTACTTTCTCTCTAACAGACTTTGGATTACCATATATAGTATCCAAATTTGTTTGAGAATAAACAACCAACGAAAACAGACAAGAAAAAGCACTAAACAAAAACCTCATAATCAATATAATATATGAAATAAAAATATGAAAATCACTAAATCGAATGAATGTAATTGAGTGAAATTATTCTTTCAATGAGTGAAGCAAAAAAAATCCCAAGTAAACTTTACTTGGGATTTTTTTAATTGTACATATAGAAAAAATTTACATCTTCATTAACCATTCTTTTACGTCAACTTCTTTTTTAATGATGTCGCGTAATTCTTCAATTTTAACACGCTTTTGTTCCATAGTATCTCTATGACGTATCGTTACAGTGTTATCTTCTAGACTTTCACCATCTACTGTGATACAAAATGGTGTACCTGCAGCATCTTGACGACGGTAACGTCTACCAACTGCATCTTTTTCATCATAAGTAACGTTAAAATCCCATTTTAAGTCATCTACAATATCTTTTGCCATTTTAGTTAGACCTTCATCTTTTCTAACTAATGGTAAAATTGCTGCTTTTGTTGGCGCTAAAACTGCTGGTAATTTTAAAACAGTTCTTTCGCTTCCGTCTTCTAAAGTTTCATCTTGTAAACTATTAGAGAATACTGCTAAAAACATACGATCTAAACCAATTGAGGTTTCTAAAACATAAGGTGTATAGCTCGTATTTTCTTCGTGATCGAAATACTGAAGTTTTTTACCAGAATACTCTTCGTGTTGTTTTAAATCGAAATCTGTACGAGAGTGAATTCCTTCTAATTCTTTAAATCCGAATGGGAATTTAAACTCGATATCTGTAGCTGCATCTGCGTAATGCGCTAATTTTTCGTGATCGTGGAAACGGTAATTATCTTCGCCTAAACCTAGCGATTTATGCCATTTAAGACGTGTTTCTTTCCAGTAGTCAAACCATTCTTTTTGTGTTCCTGGTTTGATAAAGTATTGCATTTCCATTTGTTCAAACTCGCGCATTCTAAAGATAAATTGTCTTGCAACAATTTCGTTTCTAAAAGCTTTTCCTGTTTGAGCAATTCCGAAAGGAATTTTTAGACGTCCTGTTTTTTGTACATTAAGGAAGTTTACAAAAATACCTTGTGCTGTTTCTGGACGTAAGTATAAATCCATTGCGCTTTCTGCACTTGCACCTAATTTGGTACCAAACATTAAGTTAAACTGCTTAACGTCTGTCCAGTTTTTACTTCCGCTTAATGGACAAGCAATTTCTAATTCTTCGATTAAGGCTTTTACGTCTGATAGATCTTCATTTTCTAAAGATTTACCTAGACGTTTTAGGATGGTATCAATTTTTTCTTGATAGCCTAAAACACGACCGTTTGTGCTTAAAAATTCTTCTTTATTAAAAGCTTCGCCAAAACGTTTTTCGGCTTTTTTAACTTCTTTATCAATTTTAGCTTCGATTTTTGCGCAATAATCTTCAACTAAAACATCTGCACGATAGCGCTTTTTTGAGTCTTTGTTATCAATTAATGGATCGTTAAAGGCATCTACGTGTCCAGACGCTTTCCAAGTGGTTGGATGCATAAAAATTGCAGCATCTAATCCTACAATATTATCGTGCATTTGCACCATTGCGCGCCACCAATAGTCGCGTATGTTTTTCTTTAATTCTACACCGTTTTGTGCGTAGTCGTAAACTGCGCTTAGTCCATCGTAAATTTCGCTACTTTGGAATACGTAACCATACTCTTTTGCGTGAGAGATTACTTTTTTAAATTGATCGTCGTTGTTTGCCATGCCACAAAAATAAAAAACCGCTCAAATTAATAGAGCGGTTTTATTTAAAAAAATATGCTTTGTTTTATTTTAATTCTATACTGGTAGCTCCTAATCTTAAATCATCATGAAAGATGCTTATAAAATAGTGTCCTTTTTTGAACGGTTCATCATCGTCATCTGCAACTACATCGGTACAAACCTGTAAATCTTTATTTTCGTAATTCACAATTTCTTTTTTGCTATACAATAAAGAAGAATCTCCAAAAAACATCTCACCTTGATCTGACACTACATTTCCTTCAGGACCTACAATTTGAACATATAAATCTTTCTTACCTTTTGGAGTCAATGGGTTTTCCGATAAATTTATACACACATTCATTGCATTAGTACGACGTGCTTTTTCAGTGGTTCTTTTTTTGCCCGACTTGAGTCTGTATGCCTTAACAGCAACACTATTAGCTTTTAAAATAGAAGCAGCATCAATGGTTTTGTTTAACGATGCATTAGTCTCTTCGAGTTTACTAATAGTTTTAGAGTTTTTCTTAATGGTATTTAGCGCTAATGACTTTTCTTGCTCTAGCTTAAGATTTGCTGTATTTAAAGAATCTATGGTACCTAAAAGAACTTTACTTTTATCTTTTAACACCAAGAAATGATCTTTGAATTTTGAAATTATTGATAAATCACTTTTTAGAAGTTTAAGTGAATCAAGTGCATTTTTAGCCTCTAATCTGGCATCATTTAATTGCGTAGTCATTAATCCGTGATCCGCACTTAATTCATCGTAACTTTCAAGCATTTCTGATAATTCTGTTTCTATCAGAACTTTTTCTTGCTTTAAAAAATCCTCATAAGATTTTATAGATTTATAATTCGAAAAACTATAAAGCCCAAGACCTGTTAAGACGACTAATAAGGAACCGATAATTATCCTATAGTTAAATATGTGGGGACTAACTATCATAATTAATTTCTTAATTTGATGCGAAATTAGATGTATTGACAGTATTCCTTAATTTTAATCGATTAAATGATAATAAATTTGTTAAAATTGTTTTTTCCTACAGTATGCGAAGCTTGTAGTGAGATATTGAATGATAATGAAGCTGTAATCTGCACTGGCTGCAGACATCAGCTGCCTACAACAAATTTTCATTTTGATAATTCTGACGACGTAAAGAAAATCCTTTATGGACGTGTTAAACTACAACACGCAACGGCATTGCTACACTTCTCTAAAAAAGGTATTGTTCAGCAACTACTCCATAACCTAAAGTACAGAGGCCATGAGCAAATTAGTCCATTTCTTGGTGAATGGTTAGGAGCTGAACTAAAAACTCTTGATGCTTATAAAAATATTGATGTTGTTGTACCTGTCCCGCTGTATAAAAGCAGATTGCGAAAACGTGGTTATAATCAAGTTGCTAAATTTGGTAAAGCACTAGCAGAAGCTCTTGATGCCACATACAATGATACAGTTTTGATAAAAACAAAATCTACCAAAACACAAGTTTTTAAAGGGAGACTATCGAGATGGAATAATGACGATGCCATATTTGATATTTCAGAAAAAGAATCGCTCAAAGGAAAACATATTCTTCTGGTTGACGATATAATTACTACTGGTGCAACCGTAGAAGCTTGCGCTTCCGTTTTGTTAAAAATTGATAATATTTCGTTAAGTCTCGCAACCATGGCAATTGCAGATTGATTTTTTCGTTTCTAAATTTTAATATCGTTTCTTTGTGCAAAATAATATAAAGTCAATGCGTTTATCTTTAGTACGATTACTTAGCCTAGTAACTATAGCAATAACTATTGCTAGTTGTGCTAATCGTGGTACTCCTACTGGCGGAGAAAAAGATACTGATCCACCTGTTATTGTCAGAGCTGTACCAGAAAATTTCTCAACTAATTTTAAAGGCAACGAAATACGAATTTATTTTGACGAATATGTAAAGATAAAGGATGCTCAAAAGCAACTTATTATCTCGCCTCCTATGGATACGGCTCCCATAATTACTCCAATGAGTACGGCTAGCAAGTACATTACCATAAAAATAGAAGATACACTTATAGACAACACAACATATGCCTTTAATTTTGGTGAAAGTATAGTTGATAACAATGAGGAAAATCCATATCCTTACTATCGTTATGTATTTTCTACAGGCAACACTATAGATTCGTTATCAGTGCAAGGTTATGTAGTTGATGCTTTGCAAGAACAAGCAGATCCTTATGTTTCTGTAATGTTATACGAAGTAGATTCTACCTACAAAGATTCTATAGTTTATAAAGAAAAACCAAGATATATTACTAATACACTAGATAGTTTAACTACGTTTAGCATTGAGAATATCAAAGCTGGGAAATACAAACTTGTAGCTTTAAAAGACAAAAACAGCAATTATAAATTTGACCAAAAGGATGACAAGATTGGTTTTAAAGAAGACTATATCGATGTACCAAATGATTCATTATATAAACTGACTCTTTTTAAAGAAGAAGTAAACTATAAAGCTGTAAAACCAAAGCAAGCAGGAGAAACTAAGATTATCTTTCCTTACGAAGGTGATTACGAATCTATACGGATTAAAGTTTTAGGCGAAAAACCTGAAGGTTATGCCACTCGTATTGTAAAAGATGATAAAACCGACACTTTATACTATTGGTACAAACCAAAATTTGAATTAGATTCCACACTATTCATAGTCACTAATAAAACACAAGTAGATACTTTTAATCATCGTTTTAGAGCTCTTGAAGCAGATTCTTTAGAAATTAAATCAATTACTTCTGGGAATGTAAACTATGATCAAGATTTTACACTATCAGCTACTACTCCACTTTCTAGTATTGACACAACAAAGATTAGTATTATAGACAAAGATTCATTAAATGTACCTTATAAAGTACTGTATGATTCCATATCTAACAGATATAAGTTTCCTGTAGAAAAACAAGAAGGGCAACAATATAAAGTTACCATGCTACCTGAGACTTTTAAAGACTTCTACGGCGGAGTAAACAAAGACACTTTAAATTTTAGTTTTAAGACTAAAATGAAATCAGAATATGGCAATATTAGAGTTAATCTTAGAAATGCTACTTTCCCATTAATCGTTCAGCTAACTAATGATAAAGGCGAAGTATTCTACGAAAAATATACTGCAGAGTCTCCTGTTGTAGATTTCACCAACTTACCTCCAAAACTTTATAAGTTACGTGTTATACATGACACCAATGGGAATGGTAAATACGACACCGGAAATTATTTATTGGGTATACAGCCAGAACGTGTAAGTTATTCACCTCCTATAGAAGAAGTACGCTCTAATTTTGATTTTATTATAGAGTTTGAGTTATTAAACGAGTAAGTCAAAGCTATCTTTATCCTTTAAAAAACCAAGCTTTTCTCTATACTTACTGATATGACTTTTTTCTAAAGTAAGGACCTCAACAGTTTCTTTACGCTCTGTTATTGTATCTAGTCTATTACCAAGAACATCAAAAGCTGATGAATGCCCAGAATATTCATAATCATTTCCATCTAAACCAACTCTGTTTACACCAATACAAAACGCCATATTTTCGATGGCTCTGGCTTTTAACAAAGCATCCCAAGCAGCAACACGAATCATTGGCCAATTGGCTACATAGATGAGCACATCATAATCTTCTACATTTCTAGCCCAAACAGGAAAACGCAAATCATAACAAACTAAAGGACAAATTTTCCAACCTTTGTAATTGAAAATTACTTTTTCATTTCCTGCTGTATAAACTTTATGTTCGCCAGCTAAGGTAAAAGTATGCCGCTTGTCATAATG
>PAJL01000094.1 GCA_002706045.1 Flavobacteriaceae bacterium | reverse complement strand
CTTGTAAAGCGAGGAGATACTAAGTTCTCATTAGCTAAACGCTTTAATATGAGCATAGCTGAGCTAGAAGAAAAAAACCCACACATTGTAAAAATGTTAATGGCTGGTCATGTCTTAGATATTAGTAAGTCTGATGATTCATTAGTTACGGTTGACCCAGAACAGGAAGAGGAGGAGGAAGTAGAAGTTGCAGAGGGAAATAATACTCTTGAAGAAACTACACCTATTGAAAATGAAGAAACAACTCCAGTTGAAGAGACAGTAACAGAAACAGACACCACATCTACAACAGAAACTAAAGCCTATAAAAATTATGTTATAGAACCACAAGAAACGCTTTATGGTCTATCTAAAAAAGCAGGAATGACCATTGAGGAATTCACAGAACTAAACCCTAAATTATTAGATGGAGTTATTGCTGGAGACATTATAAAAATGCCGATAAACCCAACTGAAGAAACCGTAGATAGTAACCCTGAAATTGTTGAAACGACAGACAATAATACTAACACAGAGACAGATACAAACACAACTACTGAAACTGAGCTTAAAAACAGAAATGAAGCGCTTTATACTAATTTAGATACTTCAGGTACAAGCGGATTATATTTTTACACTCCATTTTCTGGCAAAGAATTAAGTTCTCCTGAGCTTAGAGAAAAAATGCTCAATAAAAATGTTGACAACTACAAATATTTAGATTTTTTCCAAGGTGCTCAAATAGCAATTGATTCCGCATTGTCACTTAGCATAAATTTTGATATTACAGTAATAAAAGAAAGTAATATAAATTCTCAACTTGAAATTGAAAGCTCATATACAAAAAACGCATTACTCGTTCCTTTTTTAAAACAAGGAGCCACGCTCCCTAAAATTACTTCAAATNAAAGNATAGCTATAATTGATATTGAATCTAACCTTCCNTCTACCGACAATAAGATATATAAATCCATACCTTCAGAGAATTTTCAAAAAACAGAAACACTAAACTACATTGCTAATAAAAATGCGAATGTTATAGTGGTTAGCGAATTAGATGAACCTACAAATAAAACACTGATATTAAATAAAATTCCAGAAGCAAAATTTCTAAAAGTAGATAATGCTGGCTTTTTCAAAGAGCAAGATTTACAAGAAGCNCTAGACAAGAATAAATTGAATTTTGTAATTCTAGACAGTAAAAAAACCATTCTATTCTTAAACTCTACAACTTCTTTAATGAGTAAACTATCAGAATACAACATCCAACTTGCCCTTATCGATTCTTCTTTAATTCCTGAAGAAAACGAAGTTTCTGACATGAGATATAGAGTTTTAAAACTAGTTTTTCCTACAGCAATAGATCAAAAAAACACAAAATTAACGTCTGACTTTGAAACTAAATATGAAAGCCTATTCGAGATTAAACCTTCTAGATACGCTATCCTAGGTTACAATATTACCTTAGATGTTCTACTCAGACTTTCTCAGAATCAAGATTTCGAAAACACAATAAACGAGATCAAATCAGAGCATTCACATGTGAAATTTGACTACAAGAAAACTAGTAATACCTTATACTCTAACAGCAGTCTATTTTTAATGCAATACGACTCTAATAATGGTATGATTGAACTTGAAAAAGACAAGTAAAAATTCAAGAGAAAAACCTTACAAAACAGAACAATAAATATTTTGCTATGTAAACGCTAAATGTATATATTTGTTTGCCCTCTAATCAAGCTTTTAGCAAGATAGAATAACATTGAACTTGCTGTTCTTAATCCATGGCATCGATTTCAAGAGAAAGTATTTGATTTTAAATTTTTAATGAAAGCCAAACCGCAAAGTTTTAAAAGTTATTTTAAGCTAGTATTTATACTAACCTTATATCTAACCTACGGACTATCAACCTCAACGGCACAATGCCCAACAGTGGTTAATAGTTTGCAATCATTCTGTGATGTAGAATCTATTTTGGTTGGAGACTTAGAAGCTATTGATAATGGTGGTGGAATTGTTTGGTACGAGACTGCAACATCTACAACTCCTTTATTAAACTCTCAAAGCTTAGTTAGTGGTGAAGATTATTATGCCGATGATAACACTGGTACTTGTGGTACTAGACAACGGGTTGATGTAGTTATATATGGTCCTCCAACAGGGCAAAACTTCCAAGGAGTTTGTCTAGACGATCCGACTCTTGCAACTGTTGCCGACTTAGTTGCTGTAGGTAATGATGTACAATGGTACTTAACTCCTTCTGGCGGATTACCTCTACCAGACACAACTGTACTTACTGACAANACTTTATATTANGCAGATCAACTAAATCCTGATACTGGTTGTAGAACATCTAGACTTACGGTTTTAGTAAACGTAGGTTTTACACCTATACCAACTGGTGACCCTATTCAATATTTCTGTTCATCTTCAGGCAATACACCAACCGTTGGAGACTTAGTCGCAAGCGGAACTAACAATTGGTATATTTCACTGTTTTCTGCTTTACCGTTACCTACTACTACTGCTTTAGTAAACGGCCAGACTTATTATGCCACTACTTTAGATCCTCCTTGTGAAAGTATCGGTAGATTAGGAGTTTTAGTACTTTTAGAAACTGGACCAGATCCTGGAATTGACGGGATACTAGACTTATGTGATGCTGACACTAACACTCCTGTAGATTTATTCACTTTACTTGGTGGTTCACCTGATTCTGGAGGAACCTGGTCTCCTGCCCTTGCAAGTGGAACTGGTGTTTTTGATCCCAACGTAGATCCTGATGGAGTTTATACATATACCGTATTATCTAATAATACTTGTCCTAACGAATCTTCAACAATTACCATAACTACTTACGAACAACCTACNGCTGGAACTGACAGTTCTGTAGAATTGTGTAGTACCGATACCTCAATTGATTTATTTGAAAATTTAGGTGGTAACCCTGAAGTAGGTGGAACTTGGTCTCCTACTCTAGCAAGTGGAACTGGTATTTTTGATCCTAGTGTTGACGCGCCTGGATTATACACATACACTGTAAGCGCTACTCCACCATGTACAGATGCTACAGCTACAGTAAATGTTACAGTAACTCCTTTTAATGATGCAGGTGAAGATGGAAGTATCATAATCTGTGACAGCGATGGAACAATTGACTTATTTAACAGTCTCAACGGCACACCTGATACTGGCGGAACTTGGTCTCCTACTTTAGCAAGTGGCACAGGAATTTTTGACCCATTAGTTGACTCAGCTGGAACTTACACCTATTCTTTTACAGGAAGTGGTTCATGTCCAGATTCATCAGCAACAGTTACAGTTACAGTAAATAATTTACCTGATACTGGTATTGATAACATCTTAGAATTGTGTAGCAATGACAATTCTTCTGTCGATTTGTTTTCTTCTTTAGGAGGNNCACCAGATACAGGTGGAACTTGGTCGCCTGCATTAGCAAGTGGAACTGGTGTTTTTGATCCAACAATTGATTCTCCTGGAATTTACACCTATTCAATAGCTGGAANAAGTCCTTGTCCTGATGCNTCATCAACAGTTGAAGTTTTAATTATTCAAGAACCAAATGCTGGTCTAGATGGTACATTGAACATCTGTGATGATAATGGCCTTGTAGATTTGTTCAATAGTCTTGGTGGTACTCCTGACTCTGGAGGAACTTGGTCGCCTGCTCTAGCAAGTGGAACTGGTGTTTTTGATCCTAATATCGATCCTGATGTTGTTTACACTTATACAGTTACAGGAACTTCACCTTGTCCTGATGCAACAGCAACAGTTACCATAACCGTAACGCCTTTTATGGAGGCTGGTGAAAATGGTGCTATTACTTTATGTACAACAGATGCACCTGTAGATTTATTCAATAGTCTTGGTGGTACTCCTGACTCTGGAGGAACTTGGTCTCCTGCTCTAGCAAGTGGAACAGGTATTTTTAACCCTAATGTTGATTCTGCTGGAACTTACACATACACAACTTCACCTGGTGGAACCTGTGATGATGATTCTGCAATTGTTATCGTCACAATTGAAACTCCTCCAAATGCTGGAAATAATAGCACCGTGAATTTGTGTAGCCTTGATAATACAATAGACTTATTCAACAATCTTGGTGGCACTCCTGATGTAGGCGGAGCATGGTCTCCTACTTTAGCTAGTGGAACAGGTGTTTTTGATCCTAATATTGATCCAGAAGGTACTTATACCTATACCTTAACCTCTGCTGTATGCGGTGATGTTTCCGCCACAGTTACAGTAACTGTAAATGATGCTAATAATGCAGGAAGTAATGGAGTAGCCGAACTATGTGAAAACGATCCTCCAATAGATTTATTTAACAGCTTGAACGATACTCCTGATACTGGAGGAACTTGGTCTCCAGCTTTAGCTAGTGGAACTGGAGTTTTTGATCCTAGTATAGATAGTGCTGGCACATACACTTACACAGTTTCTAACAGCGCTTCTCTTTGTCCTGATGATTCTGCAACAGTGATTGTTTCTGTATTATTAGAACCAAATGCCGGAAATGATAGTACTTTAAATCTTTGTAACAGCTCTAATATTGTAGATTTATTCAATAGCTTAGCTGGCACTCCTGATTCTGGAGGAACTTGGTCTCCTGTATTAGCAAGTGGAACTGGTGTTTTTGATCCTAATGTTGATCCTGAAGGCATCTATACTTATACAGTCACCAATTCTTGTGGTACAAGTTCGGCAAATGTTACAGTTTCTTTAACTGATGAAAATGACGCAGGTGAAAATGCAACATTAGATATTTGCGAAAATGATCCTACAATAGACTTATTTACCGTTTTAGGAGGTACGCCTCAAGTTGGTGGTTCTTGGTCGCCGTCGCTAAACAGTGGCACAGGCCTTTTTGATCCTAGTATAGATAGTGATGGTGTTTACACCTATACAGTATCAAATATTGCAACGCTTTGTCCTGATGATTCTGCAACTGTAGCTGTAACTATCTTAACTGAGCCTAATGCAGGAGGTGATGGAACACTGAACCTTTGTGGAGCCACAGATCTGGTAGATCTTTTTAATAGTCTCACAGGAACTCCTGAAACTGGTGGTACTTGGTCACCAGCTTTAATTAGCGGAACAGGAGTTTTTGATCCTAATAATGATTCAGAAGGAATATATACCTACACAGTTACAAATTCTTGTGGATCAAGTTCAGCAAGTGTAACAGTATCTAATACAAACGTAAATGATGCTGGTGAGAATGGTACTGTTGAATTATGTACTAATGATTTACCTGTTAACCTATTCGATAGTTTAGGAGGAACACCTCAAGTCGGAGGAACCTGGTCTCCCACTTTAGCTAGTGGAACTGGAGTTTTCGACCCTAACCTTGATACTGCAGGTATATATACATATACAATTTCAAGCAGCACTTCATTATGTCCAGATGATTCTGCTACTGTAACCGTAAATGTTACATTTTTACCTGATGCGGGAGGTGATGCTACACTCAACTTATGTAACGCTACAAACACCGTTGACTTATTTAATAGTTTAACTGGCTCACCTCAATCTGGAGGAACTTGGTCACCTGCTTTAACAAGTGGTACTGGTATTTTCGATCCAAATATTGATCCTGTAGGTACATACACTTATACTGTAAGCAATAGTTGTGGTACTAGCTCAGCTACAGTAACTGTTTCGCTTTCTAATTTGAATGATGCTGGAGATGATGCTTCTATAAACTTATGTGAAGATGATACTACTATAGATTTATTCACCGTTCTTGGAGGCACACCTCAAGTTGGTGGAACTTGGTCGCCAACTTTGAGTAGTGGCACTGGTATATTTGACCCTTCTATAGACACTGCTGGAACTTATACTTATACAGTTTCTGGTGGTTCATCATCGCTTTGTCCTGATGATTCTGCAAATGTAACAGTTACTATTGGACAAACAGTTGATGCAGGTAATGATAGTGCTATATTTTTCTGTACAGGTGATGTTTCTACCATAGACTTATTTGATATACTTTTAGGAACGCCTGACACAGGAGGTACATGGTCACCTACTTTAACAAGTGGCACAGGAGTTTTTGATCCTACTACAGATTTAGCTGGTATTTACACATATACTGTAACTTCATCTTGTGGAGACAGTTCTGCAACTGTTACTGTAGGATTTTCTAATCCTAATGATGCTGGTAATAACAGTACTTTAGAATTATGTAACAACGACATGCCTGTAGATTTATTTAACAGTTTAGGTGGCACACCACAAACAGGAGGCACTTGGTCACCAACCCTCACAAGTGGTATAGGTATTTTTGATCCTAGTGTTGATACTTCAGGTGTTTATACTTATACAGTTTTTAATCCAAGCTCAACCTGCCCTCCTGCCTCAGCACAAATAGCCGTAACGGTATTACCTGCTCCAAATGCTGGTGTAGATGCCGTTGTTGATATATGTATAGATGACACAAACCCTGTTGATTTATTTGATAGTTTAGGTCCTTTGGCCGAAACTGGAGGAACTTGGTCTCCTGCTCTAGCAAGTGGTACAGGTGTTTTCGATCCTACCATTGACACACCTGGTAATTATACGTATACTGTAACATCTTCTCAATGTAATTTAACAGCAAGTGCTACAGTAACAGTAAACATTAATGATATACCAGACGCTTCAGGACTTAGGATGAGTTCACTGGATAGAATCTGTTTAGGTGAATCTCTAGAAGTTAATATTGTTGGAGCTACCCAATTAGCTGATGGAGATTATACTATAGTTTATGAAATCACAGATAGTAACTCAGCTATAAACTCGGTAACCATAACTATTACAAATGGAGAAGGTTCATTTATTGTCCCTTCAAATTTAATACCTAATGCAGGTCCTAATGATCTTGCAATACTTCAATTGTTCATTGCTGGGCAAAATTGTAGTGCTGACACTCAGAATATAGAAAGTCTTAAATTTCTAATTATTGATCCACCAACACCTCAAATCATAAGTGGAGGATCTGAATTTTGTCTAGATGAAAATCCTACTATAGCAAACTTATCTACTAATATTATAGATGATGAAATTATAGTATGGTATAATGCACCTGTAAATGGAGATATTTATGACTCTTCAACATTGTTAGTTGATGGTGAAACATATTATGCGTCTATACTAACAATTGAAGGTTGTGAAAGCCAAACAAGATTAGCGGTTACTGTGAGTTTGATTTCTTGTATTGGAGACCTACTTATTCCTGATGGTTTTTCACCTAATAATGATAATGTTAATGATGTGTTTGACATCTTATATTTAGAGGATCTATACCCTAACTTTAAGCTGACCATTTTTAATAGATATGGTAATTTAATTTATGAAGGCAATATAAATACACCTAAATGGGACGGAACCTCAAAAAATAANAGCAAACCATTACCTGCAGGAGTTTATTTTTATATTTTAGAATTTAATGATGGTGAAAAGGAAGCTGTACAAGGAAGAGTTTATCTTAATAGATAATGACACAAATTTAAATGATTAAAAGAGTAGCGAAATACTGTGTTTTTGGATTACTTCTAGCAATAGGAACAATATCCTATGCTCAGCAAGACCCACATTACACACAATATATGTATAATATGAGTGTCATAAATCCTGCATACGCTATTGATGATGAAGATAATATTAATTTGGGACTCCTCTACCGTTCTCAATGGGTTGGTGCTGTAGGAGGACCAAATACAGCAAGCTTATTTGCACACTCAACTATTACCGACCGCTTAGAAGGTGGTATATCCATAATTCATGATGAAGTTGGTGATGGGGTGGTAAAACAAACAAATGCTTTTGTTGACATTGCCTATGTATTGCCTGTAAGTGAAACTTCAAAACTTTCGTTTGGAATTAAAGCTGGCGCAACTTTCTTTAATACAAATTTTGATGGTTTTGTATATTCAGATCCTTCATATGATCCTGCTTTTGCAGAAAATATTAGCAGAACTTTTCCTAATGTAGGTGCTGGTTTATTTTATTTTACAGACAACTACTATGTGGGTTTTTCAGCTCCAAATTTATTAGAGTCTAAACATATGGATCAGAATAGCGGAGTCGTTACTCAAGGTGCTGAAAAAATCCATCTCTTTTTTACNGGTGGCTATGTTTTTAATTTGGGTGAAAATTATAAACTAAAACCTGCCTTTATGGCTAAGCAAGTTAGTGGAGCTCCCATATCTTTCGATTTAACAACAAATGTTCTTATAAAAAATAAAGTTGAATTTGGTGCCGCTTATCGTTTTACCGATTCTTTCAGTGGGCTAGTGAATCTTACAGTTTCTCCTTCAATTAAAATTGGTTATGCATATGATCATACTATTTCNAATTTAGGAAGATTCAATAATGGTTCACACGAAATAATGTTATTATTTAATATCAATAGATTAGGAAAAGGATATGATAAATCCCCAAGATTTTTCTAGTAAAATTATATGAGAAATTTTAGACTACATATCTTATTAATAGTTTTAGCAAGCGGGTTTTTGGGCTTCTCCCAATCACTCCGTAAAGCAGATAATCTATATAATAATAGAGCTTATGTTAAGGCTGCTGAAATTTACTCACAACTCCCAAAATCAGCGGAAATCTATGAAAAATTAGGAGATTGTTATTATTACAACTCTCAATTTGATAAAGCTTACAAAGCCTATCAAAAAGTCTACAATGACTACAGTCTTGATAAAAAAATTTCAAAAACATTCTATTTTAAATTCTTTGATGTTTTAAGAGGTACAAAAAAGTATGATCTAGCAGATGAAATCTCTACAAAGTATTTAAAAGATTCATTAGATACTAAAGCACAATTAGAAAAATTAAGAAAAGTTGTTCCTTTTGACTACCAACTTTACAATATTACCAGCGATATAAGTGGTTCTAATTTTGGCGCAACCATATATGGTGATAAAATTATTTTTGCTTCTACACACAATGCAGATAACCCAGATTACAAATGGAATAAAAAGCCATATCTAGATATTTACGAATCTCAATTCTCTGAAAAAGATTCAACCAAACTTGATAGTATCAAAGCTTTACCATCATCAATAAACACAAAAAAACAGCACGAAAGTAATGCGGTTTTTACCAAGGATGGTAAAACAGTTTACTTCTCTAGAAACCTAGATAAACGTGTAGAAATTGATTCTAATAAAGTAGCTGTAGTAAGCATATTCAAATCAGAATTAATCGACAATGAATGGGCCGAGGCAAAACCAGTATCTTTTGCCAGTGAATTTTACTCCACCATGCATCCAGCATTAAACAGTGACGAGAGTAAACTTTACTTTTCCAGTGATATGCCTAGTTCTATTGGTTCTTTTGATATTTACTACGTAGATATTACCGAAGACGGTTCTTTTGGTGAGCCTGTTAACCTTGGAGAGTCTGTTAATACTGACCGTAGAGAGCAATTTCCTTTTATAGTTAAAGACAGCACACTATATTTTGCTTCAAATGGGAGGTTTGGTTTTGGAGGTTTAGACTTATATGCTAGTTCAAAAAAAGATGGTGAATTTTTAGATGCACTCAATTTGGGTGAAACCATTAATAGCTCGTATGACGATTTTGCTTTTGTTGTTACAGACTCCATAAATAAAGGATTTATGTCCTCTAATAGAGATGGTAATGACAACATCTACTCTTTTAACCGCATACCAACAAATAGAACTTATTATATTGAAGGTCTTGTAACAGATAAAGTTACCGGCAACTTACTACCAAATACTACAGTGACACTATTTGATGAAGATGGTAATGTGGTTGCTGAAATGGTCGTTGGTGACGATGCTAAATACAAACTAGAAACAAGGCCTAACAGAAGTTATTCTATTGAAGGCTTTCAGCCTAAATATATTCCTGAAATTCAATTTTTCAATACTAACGACAGTGGTAATATAGAGTTCAATATAGAGCTTGAAATTGAATCTTATAAAGATGCCGAAGAAATTGTTACGGATGATGACAAAGGAAACACCTTCATTCAACTTGAAAATATATATTTCGATTTTGCTAAATGGGATATAAAACCTCAAGCTGCCAAAACACTAGATGTACTTGTAGCTTTGTTGAAAAAATATCCACGTATGGAAATTCAGCTTGGTGCCCATACTGATTCTAGAGCAGGATATGAGTTCAACATGGACTTATCTGAAAAGAGAGCTAGAGCAACATTAGAGTATCTTGTAGAAAATGGTATTGATAGAGCTCGACTAACCTCTAAAGGTTATGGTGAAAGCCAACCACTTGTACCTTGTGGTGATAACTGTACTGAGATTGAATTCTCTATAAACAGACGTTGTGAGTTTCTTATCTTGAAATAAAAACTTCTAACATGCTACACTATGGCTTTATCTAATGAAGTAGTTTTAAGACCGCGTTTTAAGTTTGAAGTCAATGCTCCTAACGAACAACTCCTAGCTGGATTTGAAGTTGAGAAAAACAATCAAACTGACTTTATTGTTACTCGCGTTGACGACCATGTGTTTTTAAAGTTTCCTAAACACAAACAACATTTTTGGTCGCCTCAACTACATTTAGAAATTAATGAAAACGGCGAACACTCCTCAATAGTTCATGGGCTTTTTGGACCTAACCCGACAGTATGGACTATGTTTATGTTTTTACATTTTGTTGTTGCCGGACTTTTTATAGCGTTTGGAATATGGCTATATACTAACATCTCACTTAAAGAAAGTTTTTCCATTCAGCTTTTTTTAATGCTACTAATGATAGCATTTTGGTTTGTACTTTATTTTGCTGGAAGAATCGGACGATCTAAAGGAAAGCCAGAAATGTACGAATTACATGGCTTTATGAAAGAAACGCTTAGAGCCTATCGTTGATTATAGCCAAAACGCTTCAATTGGTTTTGGTTACTTCTCCAATTTTTATTCACTTTTACGTAAAGTTCTAAATGTACTTGTTTCCCAAAGAATTTCTCTAAGTCTTTACGAGCTTCTACTCCTACTCGCTTTAATGCAGAACCTTTGTGACCGATTATAATTCCTTTTTGAGTATCTCTTTCGACCATAATTACTGAACGCATTCTAATGATACTCTCTTCTTCAAAAAACTCTTCCGTATCTACTTCTACAGCATAGGGAATTTCTTTCTTGTAATGCAATAGAATTTTTTCTCTAATAGCCTCATTAACAAAAAAACGTTCAGGTTTATCAGTGAGTTGATCTTTAGGATAAAACGGTGGTGACTCTGGTAAAAGCTCTATAATTCTATCAAACACATTTTGAACATTAAAGCCATTTAATGCAGAAATAGGATAAAACTCAGCATTAGGCACTTTTTGTTGCCATAATTCTGCTTGTTCTTCTAATTGCTCTTGATTAGAATTATCTATCTTATTTAATAGTAAAAGAACTGGAATTTTAGAATTGGTGATTTTCTTAAAGAAGGCTTCGTCTTTTAGTTCTTTTTCACCAATTTCTACCATATAAACTAGTACATCTGCATCTTCAAAAGCAGACTTTACAAAATCCATCATGGATTCTTGCAATTCATAAGCTGGTTTTATTATTCCTGGTGTATCACTTAAAATAACCTGAAAATCATCTCCATTAACAATACCTAAAATCCTATGCCTTGTAGTTTGTGCTTTTGAAGTGATGATTGATAGTTTTTCACCTATAAAGGCATTCATCAAGGTAGATTTACCAACATTAGGATTACCTATAATATTTACAAAACCTGCTTTGTGCATTTAGTTTAAATTTATTTACAAAGGTAGTGCAATAATTTATAAAGTAATCTTTGCTTGGTTACTACTTCCTAAAACAAAAAAAGTGTCCTTATTTACTTTGTCTTTATATACTTTTATATCCTTTTCCCTTTCATCTGAAGCATACAAAAACTCATAGATGAGCCTTCTTAAATCACTAAACTCTTCTTTTGTAAAATCTATAAATTCTATTGTTGAGAAATCAAGTTCTTGAGACTCTAAAATTTCTGTTTTATAAGTTGGCTCTGGCAAGCTTGCTTTTCGTTTTTCCTCTTTCCAAGTATGATATTTTTCAATAACACCTAACTCACGAGTAATTTGCTTAAGATTTTTTATCATCTTAAACTTTGTAGCGTAAAATATAGCCTTGATAGATTTTGTATTGTAAAACACTTCNTAGTCATAATCATAAACAGTATTACACCATCGCTGTTTCCAATAGTAAGNCCCTTTNGAAAAACTNATACTATCTACATTGTTNGCNATACACCATTCGATTTGCTTCATTAAATCTGTATAACCTGTATTAAACTTTGAATAGGCAATATCATAAGTTCTGATGTACTGAAAAATAGTGTTTTTCACATGAAAATTAAGGCAAATATCTATTGGNTTTTTACCATTATAAATCACAAAAAAGGAAGCATCNTTATTAAGAATCATGTNATGAACACNCNTATAATAATCATCCTTATATTTAAGGTTTGCATTGCCTGTAATNCCTTTTTCTATTGACCTTACTTCAAGTAATTTATAGAATTCATCAAAAACAAAGTCATATTCATCCTTTGGCATTTCACCATAATACATTTTATAACTTATATCAAAACAATGCTCTAACTTACGTTGTTCTCTTCTTAATTTATATCTACTGGATTTCCCAAAACGCTCATTTAAATAACCCGACAAACTCTTTACATCTTTGAAATCAATTCTAAACCCAGGATATTGTTTAAATTTATATGAATGAAAATTTTTAGGTTTTTCAACCTCCTCTATCTTTAGGTAACGAGGTAAATCTTCTACAATAAAAACATCTTCGAGTGGTTCAATTTCAATATTATTTTCATAGATATATTCACCACTTACTTTGTTGTAAATATTAGAATAGATATATGGAATATCTCTTTTAGCAAAAAGCTGAGTAACAAAATTTATAGTTTTTGTCTTCATTTTGAAACCTTTTCCTTTTTAGCTTTCATGTAGTCCGCAATTGTAGATGCTATAATATCTCTACCGTGATTATTCCAATGCCAATCATATATCAAAGTTGTAGCCTTTTTTGATTTTTTTAAATTATCTGCAAAATCAATATAATTGATACCATTGTTTCTACAATACTCTAAAAACCGTTTACTGGTTTTTCTAGAATCTAACAAAAACGATGTTTTGGACTTATTAAATCCATAAAGCTTAACTAGGCTTTTAAAATTAGATAACTTTTGAATATCTAAGGCTTTTTCTTTTTCATCATCCGTAGTCTCTATTTCATTAGTCTGGTAACCATTTTCTGGTTCTTCAAAAGCTTTACCACTAACTAAACGCTTTAGAGGTTCCAAAATTCCTATTTTAGAACCATAAGCTAAAATCTTAATGTTATCCCTTATTTTAAAAGGAGTAGATTTCAACATTTTAATTCTATCATAATTTGGTTCATAAACACCTCTATCCAAATCACTATCATAGTTAAGATAGATGACCACTTCATCAATTAAATCAAATTGCTCTTTATAAGCATGTATCAAGTGCATCTGATTTGCTAAATCATAACCTGAGTAACCATACTCATAGACTTCACAATTACCTAATTTATCTTCAAGTTTTTTACCTGTAGAATCATCAAAATCTTGATGAAAACCTTCAATAAAAGAATCTCCTATTATAGCTATTTCACATTTGTCATTAGTTGGATTAAATTCTCGGTGAGAGTTAAAGCCAGATTCATTGATACTAAACCTTGAATAACTTTGGTTTCTATTTCCAAAAACGGTATAGCCTGTATTACCTGGAACACGTTTTTCTACTCCATACTCATCGATAAAACGAGGTGGATCTTCAGTATACAAATGAAACACTCGTACTATTATCTCTATAATTAGAAGTATTAGTACAATATAAATTCCTGATTTTATTATAAACTTTTTCATCCGATTTAAAATTGAAAATAAATGAATGATCTATTAACTCCATCATCATAAAACAAGAGCATACTTAAAATTACTAATGCGTAAATAAGCAATCTTACCAATGGATACTTAAACTTGAAAGGATTACGTTCATCTTTTCTAATGAGATACTCGTAAACTGTAAACATTGCTATCAGAATATAGAAATCTAACATTCTATAACCCATAGGATGCACATAGCTTTCATAAGTAAAATTATTAATTATCTGATTAATGTAATCAAACGCATCACTTATGGATGGTGATCTAAAAAATATTCTAGAAAAGGTTACCAATAGAAATGTTATAATAACCTGTATAATTTCTTTAGGATTGGGCAGCCAAGTATTTTGTGCAATAACATTATCTGCATAGAGTCTATTTCTTCCCATTAAAAAAACAGGTATATATAATAAAGCGTGAATAGCTCCCCAAATGACAAACGTCCAATTGGCTCCATGCCATAGACCACTAACGAGAAATATTACCACTATATTTCGAACGGATTTTAGCTTACTCACTCTAGAGCCTCCCATAGGAATGTAGAGATAGTGTCTAAACCAAGTGGATAACGATATGTGCCATCGTTGCCAATATTCTGCAATATTTCTAGAAAAGTTTGGAAATTTAAAGTTAGACATTAACTCTATCCCAAATAGCTTCGCTGTACCTATAGCAATATCTGTATAACCACTAAAGTCTCCATAAACTTGAAAGCTAAACAAACACACACCTAAAATTAATGTTGAAGCAGGATAGTTGGAATAATTAGCAAAAATATCATCAACAATTGGTGCTAGAGAATCTGCAATTACTAGCTTTTTGAAAAAACCCCACAAAATAAGCTTTAAACCAGAAACTGCTTGTTCATACTTAAATACACGCTTATTATTAATCTGGTTCAATAAATTGGAAGCTCGCTCTATAGGACCTGCAACCAATTGAGGAAAGAAAGCTACAAAGGCTGCAAAAGATATGAAGTTGTCGGTAGGCTTTAATTTTTTATAATAAATATCAAACGAATAAGACATGGTCTGAAACGTATAAAAAGAAATACCTACTGGAAGTATTATTCGTAATGTCCAAGTACTCTTTATCTCATAACCAAAAGCACTAAACATATCTATAAATGAATCTACAAAAAAGTTATAATATTTAAAAAAACCAAGTAAACCTACATTGCAGGCAACACTTAACCATAACCAATATTTAGCTTTCTTTTTGTCATCAAGATATTTATATATTTTTTGTCCTACATAAAAATCTAAAAAAGTACTAAATGCTATAAGAAACAAAAAACGCCAGTCCCACCAACCATAAAACACATAGCTTGCCACTATCACTAACAAGTTTTGAAACTTAAGATTCTTCTTAAATACAAACCAATATAGCATGTAGACTATAGGAAGGAATATTAAAAACTGAAGGGAATTAAATAACACTTTTTAAAAAATTTAATTAGTCGTTTATTGACGCTATCACAGATGTTTTACTTCCTGTAATTAAGTACTTTTTATTTTGATCTTGGTATTTAAAAATCTTGAGATCATTATAATTTTCTTCATACAAATACAAATACTCAAAAAGCATTAATCTTAGAGCTTGATTTTCACTTTTCTCATAATCAATAGCTATAAATTTACCTAACTCTTTTACATCTTCACAATCAATAAAACTATACTTAGCTTTCTCACATTCCTCCTTTTGTTCTTTATGTTTTATTCTGTAAGTAACTTTGTGTAGTCGGTCATTGAGTTTTTTGTCTCTTAGCTTTTGCTTAACGTCATAAAAATGCTTAACCCACTTTGCTATGAGTTTAGATTTTAAAGAAGAAGTGTCATAAAAAATATGGTATTCAAAATCATAGGTTTTTGTACACCATCTTGTTTTGTATTCATAGTAACCTTTTGAAAAATCAAAAGTATTTATACCATTATCTATACACCATTCTATTAATTTCATAATAGTAACCGCACCTAGGTGAAACTTAAAGTAGTCTATATCGAAAACCGTAACAGCATCAAATAAAATATCTTCAGAAAAAAAGCAAAGCGTAACACCTATTGGTTGGTCGTTATCATAAATAACGAAAAGTGATGCTTTTTTCTCTAAAATCAATGAATAAGATACATCATGATAAAAAGCCCATTTTTCTGAGCCTAGAACATCATTTGTTATTTGTTTATCGTCAAAACGTTTAATTAAAAGCCTTTTAAAATGTTTGAAGATTGAATCATGTTCTAACTCTGTGATTTCACCACACCACATTTTGTATTTTATGTTAAAAGCTGTTTCTAAACGTATTTTATATTTTCTGTTTTTATTCCTACTGCTTTTACTAAAATTATGTTGCATATAGTCATCGAGACTACTATAATTTCCTGTTTCAATTAAAAAACCTGGATATTGTTTAGATTTTAGCAATCCTATATTAGTGCCTAAATTTGAACTATTAACATTAAAATATGTTGGTACGTCATATATCAATAAAGTTTCTCCATTTAGACAAGACTTCTTATTTAAAGCTAATTCATAGTCCATACCCTTAGTAAGCGTTTCACCAACATTTACATGAATAGGCCAGTTATTATGTTTTAGAAACTCGACATTAGATATACAATCAAAAGACTTAATTGAATCATTATTACTGTTAAAATGCTTTAACCAAATTGATTTGAAACTTTGTGATAAAAAGGGGTTTTCAAAAATCACTTTATAGCTTTTGATGTTATTAAATAATGCTTAAACAGATTAATTTCTTTTACTTAACCTAACTAAAATCGACAAAACCCTTTGATTCAAATAAAAAGAAGTCCAGAACACAAAGAAACCATTTTAAAAATATTATTGTCTTTAAAACTTAACAAAAACATCTTTAATTCTATTTCCTACACTCTAATATTTAGGGCTTTAACGTCAAAAATACGTAATATCAAAATTAAAATATTTTAGAGTCAAAAACTCAAAAAAAACACATTAATAGATTAAATAATCATTTTTTCAGTTGAACTTAAATTCTGAGAAACTTAGAAATTGTTTTAGTTTTACTTTATTAGTATATACTACGCAGATTAAGTAATTTTTCTAGGTATTCTATTATATATGCTAGACTATAGTGGTCAACTGTATCTTAAACGCCTCGCCTAAATACTAGAATTAATGCTTTAATTTTTTTCATCCCTTAAGCAATATCTCATCAGTATTGGGCTGGATTAGTTTTAATTGGAAATACATATCCAATTGAAATTAATACAAAATCTTATAGTGTATATTGGATAACAGGAATAGTCTTATTTCTATTATTGATATTGCTTTTTAAAAGAGCAAAATAGCTTAAACAAAAAAAGTCTTTCCAAGAAGGAAAGACTTTCTAAATATCTTAGTAAGAATTGCTATTATAAAGCAGCTACATGTTTAGTTAACTGAGACTTTAAGTTACCTGCTTTGTT
>PAJL01000093.1 GCA_002706045.1 Flavobacteriaceae bacterium | reverse complement strand
GTCACAAGTTACTATTACAACACGGCAGTTTATTGGTTATGAAAGGCGAAATGCAACATTATTGGCTGCACCAAATCGCTAAAACAAAACGACAGATACAACCTAGAATCAACCTTACATTTAGAAGTTTGGTTAAGGTCTAAAAACAAAAAACCGAGATCCCTCAATCTCGGTTTTTCTTAATTTGCTTTTTATTATGTAAGTAGATTTAGGGTCTCTAAGTCAACACAACATAATGCAAATATTAATTAATTAATCCATTGAACTAAAAACTAAATTTTAGTACGAGTCAAATATAAAATTAGGTTTTAAATTCAACGCTAAAAAACACATTTAATCGATGAAATACATTTAATTTTAACATTTGTAGATGAAATCATGCATTTCAACGATAAAATGCAAGTTGAAATTTAAATAAGTACACCTCAATTCTCTTTAAAATTTCCTATAAAGTTTTACGTTTAAACATTATCCTTTAATTTTAATTCGGATTTAAAAAATAAAAAATGAAACAGTACTTAATATTCTTATATATTATTTGGTCATCCATTATTATAGGACAGGGAAAAAGTTATTCTGAGAAGGATATATCAATATCTAAATGGATAGATGGAACTTTGCTAGTACCATCAGAAGTTGAAAAGCCTAGTTTAGCCATTATTATTGCTGGCTCAGGTCCTACAAACAGGGATGGCAATCAGAACTTTGTTAAAAACAATTCGTTAAAAAAGCTAGCTGAAAGTCTTACTAATAATGGCATTGCATCATTTAGATTTGATAAGCGAATCGTAAAACAAATTCGACAAGGCAATGTTGATAAAGATATAATGTTTGATGATTTTGTTAATGACGCTTCAGATGTTATAGACTATTTTAAAACATCAAATGATTTTGCAAAAATCTATGTTATAGGCCATAGCCAAGGAAGTTTAGTAGGTATGATAGCCGCAAAAGAAAAAGCTGATGGATTTATATCCTTAGCTGGTGCCGGAAATAATATTGGTGATGTTTTAGTTGAGCAAGTCACAAAAATGGCTCCTAAACTTGGAGAGGAAGCACAACGCGTAGTTGACACATTAAAAAATGGGAAAACAACAACCGACTACCCTCCTGCTCTTGGATCTTTATTTGGACCAGACTTACAACCATTCATGATTAATTGGATGACATATAATCCTACTGAAGTTATTGAAAGCTTAAAAATGCCTGTACTTATTATTAATGGTACAAAAGACCTACAAGTTTCTGAAGAAGAAGCTAAACTATTAAAAGAAGCGAATGAAAATGCCGAGTTAAAAATTGTAGAAAATATGAATCACGTATTATTTATTATAGAGGGTGATGATTTAGAAAACTCTAAATCCTATAACGAATCCTTTAGACCAATTTCTGAAGAGCTTATTGAAAGCATCACGGATTTTATTAAAGAATAATCTACAGAACACATTACTAAATAAAAAAAGCATCTCAAAATTGAGATGCTTTTTTATTAACTAACCAACCAAAATGTAATGTCGCGATTTGTAGTGTTGTTACTATCGTAACTCTCGCTGTAACCATTACACTTTTATATATACAATACCCATGCCAAACTTTATTTTTTCTTAATCTGTAACAAAATTTTTGATTTGGATACTAATTTTATAAATTATATCTTTATTATATCATTTTAATATCAATGTAAATTATTAAATGATTAACCAATTAAATTTAGAACTCATGAAAGAAGAGAAAATTATTGTTCCGGCTAATGGCTACTTAATGCTATTTTTATTTTTAATATTATTCTTTGGAAGCATTGCGCTTATTCCAATTACAATGACTGGCTGGTCTGTATTTGGTATTGTTGGCGCAATAATACTTGCCTTTGGTTTTTTAATGGTGCAACCTAACGGATCACGCGTTTTATTGCTATTTGGCAAATACGTTGGTACTGTAAAAAAGAATGGGTTTTATTGGGTAAACCCATTTTACACTAAAAAGAAAATTTCGCTTAGAGCCAGTAATTTTGATAGTGAACGTCTCAAAGTAAACGACAAACTTGGCAACCCAGTTATGATAAGCACCATTTTGGTTTGGCGTGTTCAAAACACCTACAAAGCAGCTTTTGACGTTGATAACTATGAAAACTTTGTACGTGTACAAACAGATGCTGCGGTTCGTAAATTAGCAAGCATGTATCCTTATGATAATTTTGCAGATGAAGGAGTCGATGAAGACATTACATTACGCTCTAGTGTAAATGAGGTTAGCGAAGCTTTAGAAAGAGAAATTGATGAACGGCTTACCATTGCTGGTATTGAAGTTCTCGAAGCTAGAATAGGTTATTTAGCTTATGCTAACGAAATTGCAAATGCCATGCTAAAACGCCAACAAGCTACCGCTATTGTTGCTGCTAGACATAAAATTGTTGAAGGTGCTGTAAGTATGGTAGAGATGGCGATTGAAGAACTCAATAAAAAAGACGTTGTTGTTTTAGACGAAGAACGCAAAGCCGCAATGGTAAGTAACCTTATGGTTGTACTTTGTGGTGATAAAGACGCTTCTCCAGTTGTTAATACAGGAACTTTAAACCATTAAAATGAAGGAATATAAAGTTATAAAACCAAAATTAGGTTGGAGAAGCCAAACCGAAAAGTTGGAGGAACTGTTAAATAAATATGCCAAAGAAGGATGGAGATTGGTAGAAATCACGCCAAATCAGCATATGATTTCCTTCATTGTTTTTGAACGTGATAAAAATAGATAATGAGAATTTTTAAAGAAGAGCAACGCTTTACCCAATTATGGATTATAGTACTTATCGTTTCAAGTACTATAGTCCCAATTGGTATATATCTAAATGAGTATTTTAAAGATCCTTCAAAACATTCTGTTGGTGAGTTAATGATTTTTATGAGTTTAATGATAGCTGCTCCTTGTTTTATCTTTATTTTCAAACTTACCACTAGGATTGATGACCTTGGGATTCACTATAAGTTTTTCCCTTTTTATCTTAAATTTAAAACGATACCCTGGAAAGACATTCATACAATCTACATCAGAACTTACGATCCAATTGGTGAATATGGTGGTTGGGGTTTAAGAGGTGGATTTTTCTGGAAAAAAGAGAAAGGCAAAGCCATTAATGTTTCAGGTGATATTGGTATACAGCTCGAATTAAAAGATGGCAAAAAATTACTCATAGGCACTCAAAAACAAACTGAAGCTGAAGCTGTTCTTTCATATTATAAAACACATATAATACAAACTAACGATGTCTAAGAAAAAAGCATTTGCATTACGAATCAATGAAGATATGCTAAAAGCTGTTGAAAAATGGGCTGCAGACGAATTTCGCAGTACTAACGGCCAAATAGAATGGATGCTAATGCAACACCTTAAAGAACACAATAGACAACCAAAAAAGAAAGATAATCCAAAAGATGAAAAGTGATCAGAAATGGTCACTTTTTTTATGCGCTATTAATTTGGTATTTTGCGGAATATAAAATTACTGCTATGAATTTTTTCTCAAAAATCAGTCTTCTGTCTTTATTATGCTTAGTCTTTTCTAATACAATCAAAGCCCAAATTACTATTGGTAGTGTAGATGATAGCAGTTCTAAACTAATAGAAATTCCTGTATTAGCCGATAAAATTTCTTTTACTGATTATACATTAAATATTTCAATCTCAGATTCAATAGCAAAAATAAAGAAAATCGTTCCTGCTGGTAATTATGACAACTACACGGTAGAGTTTAAAGACTATAATGCATTGATAAAGTTTAGTTCGGACCAAGTTATTAACCTAGATTCAGGCATACTATTTAGTTTAAAAGTTAAACCTGAAGAAAGTTTTGTTGAAAAAGAACTTATTACCGTCAATGATGCTACTTTCAAAAGATACCAAGAAAACTTCAAAATTAAAATCTATAACAATAAATCTACTGCTATAATAAAAGCTCCGTTAATAACAAAAGACACTATAGTTTTCGGACTTTTAATGCTTGCTCTTGGGGTAGTTTTTATTACCGAATCAATAGGAAAAGGGTTTTGGAAAAAATTCTATGCAGTTGTTCCTGGGTTATTTGTGGCATATATGCTTCCAGCTGTTCTCACAACCACTGGCTTGATATCACCTGAATGGGAAAGTATTTCTGAAGACAAAACTATTCTTAAACACTCATCTAGCCTTTATTTTATGGCTAGTAGATATTTGCTGCCTGCTGCATTAGTTTTAATGACGCTAAGTATAGATTTAAAAGCTGTTTTTAATCTAGGATGGAAGGCTTTAGCTATGTTTTTTACTGGTACTATTGGTATAGTTATCGGTGGACCTATAGCTATTTTAATAGTAGCGTTAATTTACCCTGATGCAGTCGGAGGTGCTGGAGCAGATGCTGTTTGGAGAGGACTATCTACTCTAGCAGGTAGCTGGATTGGTGGTGGCGCTAACCAAACCGCTATGCTTGAAATTTATGGTTATAATCAGAAGCTTTATGGAGGAATGGTCTTCGTAGATATCGTAGTAGCCAATATCTGGATGGCAATTATTTTATTTGGTATTGGTAAGCGAAATGGTATTAACAAGTGGTTAAAAGCTGACACATCTTCTATAGAAAGCTTAAAAGAAAAAGTGACTCAATTTTCTGAAAAAGTTAAACGCAATCCGTCTCTAACAGATTTAATGATTATAGTAGCAATAGCTTTTGGCACAGTTAGTATAGCACATTTATGTGCTGGACATCTTGCACCTTTTTTTGAAGGTATTGTGAGTAATATAAAATCTGAAACTACTAGAAACATATTTACGTTTTTAGATTCATCATTCTTTTGGATGATAAGTATATCAACCATTATAGCAATTCTTTTATCATTTACTAAAGCCAAAAATTATGAAGGTGCAGGTGCAAGCAAATTTGGGAGTGTATTTATATATATACTTGTAGCAACTATTGGAATGAAAATGGATCTTACTCTAATTTTTAATAATTGGCAATTAATTATAATTGGAATTGTTTGGATGACCATACATGCTTTGTTACTAATATTAGTAGCTAAACTAATTAAAGCTCCGTACTTTTTCTTAGCTGTTGGAAGTCAAGCAAATGTTGGAGGAGCAGCTTCCGCGCCTATAGTTGCTTCTGCATTTCACCCTTCGTTGGCCACAGTTGGAGTTTTATTAGCTGTTTTTGGTTATGCAGTAGGTACCATAGCTGCTATTGGATGTACAATTTTAATGCAATTAGCAGCTACTAGTTAGTATTTTTAATTTCAAAATATGATATTTGCGCACCAATTTTTAAATTTTAAAATGAATAAATACACTAAACATTTAAGCCTTGTAATTTTAGCCCTATTAATGATGGCTTGCTCTAAAGACTCTGACAAAAACTTTACTTTAAAAGGGACTGTGAAAGGTTTAAAAAAGGGAGTTGTTTACCTTCAAAAAGATGGAGATTCTTCNGTAATANATTTAGATTCTATGAAAATTTCTGGCGAATCAGAATTCACTTTGCATGCTAATTTAGAAGAACCTCGTCTACTTTATTTAAAGCTTTTTAAAAATGATGGTGAAGAGCATTACATTCCGTTTTTTGCAGATAAAGGACTAACAGAAATCAACACATCTTTAAAGAATTTTAATTTTGATGCTGAGATTTCAGGTTCAAAACAACAAGAGGTTTTAGAAGAATACCTTGATATTATAGATGGTTTTAAAAATCAGAATTTAGACCTGATAGAAGCTAGTTTTTTAGCTCAAAGAGATAATGATAGTTTGATTATAGATTCATTAAACCGAAAAGCGGATCAACTGGTAAAACGCAAATACTCATTTACAATTCAATATGCTTTAAATAATAGAGATAGCGAAGTAGCACCATATTTAGCGGTTTATGAAATTCCTGCAGCCAATCCTAAGTTTATAGATTCCATTTACAATAGTTTAACTGAGCCTGTTAAAAATTCTCTTTATGGGAAGCAGTTAGGCGATATGATTTCGAAACGAAATTCTGTAGAATAAACAATGTCTAGCTAGATTCTGAAATAAATTCAGAATGACAATAATTATAAAACAAAAATCCAATCTTATTTAGATTGGATTTTTTATTTTCTAAAATTCGGATTGAAGAACTTTTTTCAATTACTTTCAGGATAAACTTCTCGTCCTGTCTAATTTTCACTAATAAAAAAACTCTAACTACATTATCTGTAATTAGAGTTTCAAATTAAGAGCCGATGGAGGGACTCGAACCCACGACCTGCTGATTACAAATCAGCTGCTCTAGCCAGCTGAGCTACATCGGCGAATTGAGAGCGCAAATTTAAACTAGAAATTTAAATTTGCAAATCAATTTATTTTAATTTGTTGATTTTTTCAATAAGATCTTTTCCTTTAGACTCAAGATCATTATTTATAGCCTTAAAGTGTGCTTGTTTATCTTCAACACTTCTGTCGTTTACACGTGCTATAAGCTCATCAAAAGTAGCTATAGCTTCGTCAATAATAGCTTCACTTTCTTTTGTAGGTTTCTGCGCATTAGCTAACTCCCAAACATAAACCGCTTCTATAATATCACCTAAAACGTAGTTTATATCCTTTTTTAAATCTCTTTTATTCGCCATAATTCATAAAATTTATTTGTGCAAAAGTACTAAATCCTTTTAGTTATTTAATCTAATTTATTTTGAAGTTTTCTAAATATAAACTTGTAACAATTTAGCATAGCCTGACCTTAATTTGTAAGCCTCTATAGCAGCAGGAACAAGAATAGTTTCTCCTTTTGATATTGTTTCATTGAAATTATCATTCACAATTTCTACTTCTCCATCAACACACATGTAAATCATGAAAGAATCCTGCTTGTTTTTAATTTCCATAGAAGAATCTAACTCTAAAAAATTGGTAGTAAAGAATGGACAATCTACCATCTCATTCACTTTATTTTTAGAGGTTTTGTAAGATACTCTAAAGTCATCTTTCATATCAAAATTAAAAGCATCAATGGCTATATCGTTATGCAGTTCTCTTTCATTACCATCTGCATCTACTCTATCCCAATCGTAAACGCGGTATGTAACGTCACTTGTTTGTTGNATTTCTGCTAGTAAAACTCCTGCTCCNATNGCATGTACTCTACCTGCTTCTATAAAATAAGTATCTCCTTCTTTTACTTTATCAAAATTTAATATTTGAGTTAGTGTTTTTTCTTCAAGATGTTTGAGGTAGATATCTTTATCTACTTTTTGGTTAAAACCAACAATAAGATTAGCATCGTTATCAGCCTGCATTACGTACCACATTTCAGTTTTTCCGAAGGAATTATGACGTGCTTTTGCAAGCTCATCATCTGGATGCAATTGAATACTTAAATCTTGCTTAGCATCAATAAATTTTATTAGGAGTGGAAAGTTTTTACCAAAGCGTTTAAGGTTTTTACTTCCTAATATTTGAGCACCATTAGTATCTAAAAGCCCTTGAAGTGATTTGCCCTGTAACTTTCCATTTGCAACTACAGAAACATCACCAGGAACAGCACTTATCTCCCAACTTTCTCCTAAACTTTTCGATTTAGAATTTTTATTAAAATGCTGATGAAGCTTTTCTCCTCCCCAAATCTTATCTTTTAAAATGGGCTGAAACTTTAATGGATATAATTGATCTTTCATATTAACTACTCTCCAGAATACGTTACGAAATTACGAGGTGTTTCATACAAAGTTATTTCTAAATGAAACTTTTTATCCAACTTTGCTTTTATTTTATTGTAAATAACAACAGCTATATTTTCTGCGGTTGGATTTAAATCCTTGAATTCAGGAACTTCAACATTTAAATTTTTGTGATCGAAGGCATCTTCTATTTCAGATTTTATAATGTCTTTTAAAATCTTTACATCTATGACATATCCGGTTTCTGGATCAATGTCTCCCGTAACGCTAGCAATAAGTTCGTAATTATGTCCATGAAAGTTAGGGTTATTACACAGACCAAACACTTCATCATTTTTCTCAAAGCTCCAATCTTTTCTATAAAGCCTGTGAGCTGCATTAAAATGTGCTTTTCTATGTACCGTTACTTTCATGAGTTGTTCACGTTTATAAATTCATAAAACTTTTCGAAAATAATCTTGAACCAAGCTGTGTATAATTCAGGTTGATTTTTTATATCCTCTTTCACATCGTCTAAGGACATCCACTTCCAAGCTGCTACTTCATCTTCATTAATATTTGGCTTGTCATTAAAATAGCCAATCAAAATATGATCGTATTCATGCTCTGTTAATCCATTATCAAAAGGTGCTTTGTAAATAAAAGATGTGGTTTCTTCTAAATCCGTTACAAATCCCATTTCCTCNTGCAATCTGCGCATACCTGCTTCAATATTAGATTCTCCTTCACGTTGATGGCTACAACAAGTGTTAGTCCATAAACCTGGTGAATGATACTTGTGCATAGCACGTTGCTGAATCATTAATTCNTTATTATCATTGAANACAAATACTGAAAAAGCACGATGCAAAAGGGCNTTTTCNTGNGCTTCCATTTTGGGCATTAATCCTATCGGATTATCATTTTCATCTACTAGAATAACTTGTTCTTCTGTCATGCAGCAAAATTAACATCTATAGCTTTAAAAATGCTAAAGGATTTCATAAAAATAGCCGTTTAAAATTTAAACGGCTATTTAATCTCTTATTTATATTTATGGATTATTGCTTATCGTCGCANGTTTTTCCATTAATACCTGTAATTATAAATTCACTACGTCTATTTAACTGATGTTCTTCTTCTGAACAACTAGACTCACTACTAGGCTCGCATCCACAATCGTTTACCAATCTAGACTCTCCGTAACCTTTTGCTGTAAGACGCTCTGCATCGATACCTTTATCAATTAAATATTGACGTGTAGACTGCGCTCTTCTTTCAGAAAGTTTTTGATTGTAAGAAGCTGGTCCTCTACAATCTGTATGACTACGAATATCGATATTCATAGTTGGGTATTTGTTCAATACAGCTAAAACCTTTTGAAGTTCTATCTCAGCATCATATCTAATATTTGACTTATCAAAGTCGAAATATATAATTGGAATGTCTAATATCTTAGCTAAATCATCACAAGGTGAAATTTCCTGAACATCCTTTTCTAACAATAACTGAATAGCTAAATCTTGCTTCTTTGTTGGTGTTGTAAAACGTTTTTCATCTCCAGTATAAGTTTCCTTTTCTCCTCTGATTAAATATTCCATTCTACAACCCGCTTCAAATTCAAATGAACCATCAGGACCAACAGTTTTACGTTCTATTTCTGTTCCTTCTGCATCAAATAGAACAACTAAAGCATCAGCTATTGGTTCCATTGTTTTTTTATCTAAAACAGTTCCTGTAATAAGTTGTGTACATTCTGTAATTTCAAAAGTGTAAATATCATCACTTCCTTTACCACCTTCTCTATTAGAGCTAAAATACACACGCTTAGTTACCAGATTTTCATAATAGCCAAAATCATCTCCTGCACTATTTACTGGCTTGCCTACATTCTCTATTGGGAAATTTCTACTAGTACTAGTTTCTACTGTTTTATCTAAACCTTCAGATTTGAAAACATCCAAGCCACCTAAACCAGGGAAACCTGTAGATGAATAATATAAATCACCATTTGTATTTATAAAAGGGAACGTTTCTTGCCCTTCTGTATTTATAGAAGACCCTAAGTTTTCTGGNTCACCTAATGTACCATCATCATTAACATCGACTACAAAAATATCGGACTGACCGTAAGTTCCTGGCATATCTGAAGCAAAATATAATCTGCTTCCTGTTAAGTTTAACGTTGGATGAGCAACACTGTAATCTTCGCTATTAAAGTGTACTTTATGTATTTCTCCCCAAGTACCATCGTCTTGAAGTTTTGCTCTATATAATTGAAGTCTATTAATTCCTGTATCGTCTTCCTTATATCTTAATCTATAGAAATTATTTCTTGTAAAAAACATATACTGTCCATTCGGTGAAATTACAGCGCTAGACTCATGAAATTTAGTATTAACGTCACCTTCTATTTCGTTGACTTCACCAAAACTACCATCTTCAGTTTTTTCAACCGAATACAAATCTAAATATGGTTCTTCGTTCCATCTGTATTTACGTCCACCTCCTCTTGCAGATGCGAAAACAATTCCATTTTCGTATTCTATAGTACCAAAATCTGAAAATTCTGTATTGATATCTAGGTTTACAACTTCAATATCATCTCTACTTAAATCTTCTATTGTGGCTTTATAATCTACTTTAGACATAAAGGCTCTTCCTCTTAAGTCCTCTGGTTTAAGCTCATTGAATTTTTTCATCCAAACGTCTGACTCCTCATATTTTTGGATACCTTTTAGAGCTAAAGCATATCTGAAATAATATTCTGGATCAATAACTTCTCCCATAGCCATTAATTCTCCATACCATTTTGCAGCATCTTTCATTTCATTTCTGAANTAATAAGAATTACCTAACTTCTGAAATAAGTCTACAGACTTGTAGCCTTTATTTGCTACTTCTAACAAGACTTCGCTAGTTTTAACGTATGCAAAATCTCTATAGTCGTCCTTTACACTTTGAATTTTTCCATTCTGAGCGAAAACAGTAGAAGAAATTGCGATGAAAAAAGTAAATAATGTATATCTTAAATTTGCTTTCATAGTCATATTTTTAGAAGAAACGAGGTGATAAAATTCTACCCATTCTTTTAACTTCAAATCTTAAAGTTATTTCGTGAGTACCACTATTGTAATTATTTAATCCTGTTGTTGTCATATCGTAACCATAACCAACAAACATGCCAGGTGTTACCTGAAAACCAGCTAGTGCACTTACAGAGTCATCCCATCTCCAAGCTAAACCGAGCGTCAATTTCTTTTGAATCCAAAGGTTAGCAGAAACATCTGCAATTAATGGCGCACCTGAAACTCCCTTAACAAGAAAAGCAGGTTTAAGTTCTGTAGTTTCACTAAGATTAAATACATAACCACCTATAGCGTAAAAATGCATACGTTCTGTGGCTACTGATTCTTGAAAATCATCGTAATGATCTGTCTCAATAAAATTAGGAACTGCTAAACCAAAATACCATTTACGTGTGTGCATGTACAAACCAGCACCTATCATCGGAGAGGTTAAATTCAAATTTTGATTAAATGCCACATCTGGATCTCTGTATATACCTTTACTCCAATCTGTATTCAAAAAATGAACACCTCCTTTAACACCAAAGGATAATTTGAGATCATTAGCATTTAATGGAATAGTATAAGAAAAATTAGCGTCTACAAAAGTTTCTGTTGCTGGCCCTAAAGCATCACTCACAATATTTAATCCTAAACCTACACGCTCATTGCGCAAAGGAGAATGGATACCCAAAGATTGTGTCTGTGGTGCTCCATCAATACCAACCCATTGCGATCTATGAAGGCCCACCACACTCAATGTTTCTCTTTGCCCTGCATAGGCTGGATTAACACTTAATGTGTTATACATATAATGCGTATACTGAGGATCTTGCTGTGCAAAACTTTCAACGCTAATTAGTATGAATACTAAAACAACTAATCCTTTTATTATTGATGACTTATGTATCATTTTAATATATTTTATCTTCAGTATTAATTAGTTTTTTCTGTTTATATACAACCATCCTACTCTAGGATCTGAACCATCACCTAGATCTAATACATAGTAGTATGTACCAGCAGGTAAATTATCAGAATCCTTTACAACAGCTCTACCATTTGTAGTTCCGCTCCAATCGTTTAGATAACCTCTAGTACTGTAAACCATATTACCCCATCTGTTATAAACCTCTAGTTTATTGTCTGGGAAACGCTCTAAACAATCTATAACAAATGTTTCATTAACACCGTCGCCGTCTGGTGAGAATTCGTTGTAGATAGTTAAACAGATAGGATCTACTTCAGCACTATCTTCATCGTTTCCAATGTTAACATCGTTACCACCTACAGAACTTTGTACATAAGCAATATTTAAATAGTCACCAAACCCTAATACTTCTACAGTAACTTGTAGTATTTCCACTTGATCTGGATCTAATTGAGTTATAGTCCATTCACCAGTGATATCAGAATATGAAATATTACCATTAGTTGCTATATGATTTACATAAACATATCCACTTGGTATTTGTTCACTAATTACTATATCTGTTGCTGTTACATTTCCAATATTTGCTACTTCAATAGTAAACGTTACTTCATCACCAACAACTGGTTCAAGTTCATCAACCTCTTTACTAACTTCTAAATCATAAATTGAGTTAACCAATGTTACAGTTGGATCATCTGGATCTCCATCTCCATTTGGATCTTCATTACTAGAATCATTTGGATCATCACTAGTATCAACTATATCATCAGAAGGATCATTTAAATCTCCTCGAGGTGCTTCACTACTTACACTTGCTGAATTAGTTACACTACCAGTATCTAAATCTTCTTGAGTAATTATGTATGTTGCTGTAAATGTTGTACTGTCTATCTCGCCCGGTAATAATTGAGCTATAGGACCACCTGTTAGCATTAAACCTGGCAATACATCTTGAACTTGAATATTAGTCAATGTTACATTTCCTGTGTTTTCAACAATAAAGACATACGATATT
>PAJL01000092.1 GCA_002706045.1 Flavobacteriaceae bacterium | reverse complement strand
TCAGGTTTCTTGGTCTCTTTCTTCTTAAACTTTGGAGACTTTGGTTTTGCAAAACGGACCTTATTGGGCTCAATGTCACCAAAAATTGAAGCATCTAACATTGGGTTGAAACGTTGCTCTTTTAACGGAGTTGTGATGTTTACAAATTCATCATCAATTTCTTCAATAAATCGGCTTGGTTCTGCATCAATTAGTTTTCCCCATCGATAGCGCGATACTGTATAGGTAAGGTATGCCTGTGCTTCAGCTCTAGTTAATGCAACATAGAACAAACGACGCTCTTCTTCAAGCTCACTTCTGGTATTCATACTCATGGCACTTGGAAATAAATCCTCTTCCATCCCAACAATAAAAACATGAGGAAACTCTAAGCCTTTTGCTAAGTGAATAGTCATTAAAGCCACATGATTAGGATCGCCTTTATCACCATCTAAATCTGTTGCCAGAGCTACATCTTCTAAAAATTCTGCTAAAGAACCTGTGCTATCTGCAACTTCTATCTGCCCTTCAACAAAATCTTTAATACCATTCAATAATTCCTGAACGTTATCCATTTTGGTAACGCCTTCTGGTGTACCATCCTTACCTAACTCACGTATAAGACCACTTGTTTTAGCAACGTGTTCTGCCAATTCAAACGCATTAGCATTTTGGTTCATAACTTTGTAACTTTCTATCAACGTCACAAAGTCTTTTAGCTTGTTTTTGGTACCATTATTAATATTGATAGATACACTATCAATATCTTTCATAATGTCATAAATAGTCTTTCCTGTAGCATTAGCCGCAACAACCAAACGATCTACTGTAGTCTGACCAATGCCTCGTGCAGGATAATTAATAACTCGTTTTAAAGCCTCTTCGTCTGAGGTATTTAAAATTAAACGCAAATAAGCCGTTACATCTTTAATTTCTTTACGTTGATAGAAAGATAATCCGCCATAAATTCTATATGGAATATCACGCTTTCTTAAAGCATCTTCAATTGCACGAGATTGTGCATTTGTTCTGTAAAGCACCGCAAAATCACTATTCTGAAGCTGTTTATTCATCTTGGTTTCCCAAATGGTACTTGCCACATAGCGACCTTCGTCTGCATCTGTCATAGTTCTATGCACAATGACTTGTTCTCCGACATCATTAGCTGTCCAAACAATTTTATCAAGCTTGGTTTTATTATGTTCTATTACAGAATTAGCAGCTCCTACAATCATCTTTGTTGAACGGTAGTTTTGCTCTAATCTATAAACCTTTACATCATCATAATCCTTTTGAAAATTAAGGATGTTATTAATGTTAGCACCACGGAAGGCATAGATACTTTGCGCATCATCACCCACAACACAAATGTTCTGAAAACGATCAGATAAGGCTCTAACAATAAGATACTGCGAGTGGTTGGTATCCTGATACTCATCCACTAAAATATATCTAAATCGATCTTGATATTGTGCTAAAACTGCAGGAAAACGCGTCAACAACTCGTTAGTTCTTAATAACAAATCGTCAAAATCCATTGCACCTGCTTTAAAACAACGGTCAACGTATTCTTTGTAGATTTCTCCCATTTTAGGCCTGCGAGCCATTGCGTCTGCCTCCATAAGCTCTGGATTTCTAAAATAGGCCTTAACTGTAATGAGGCTATTCTTATACGAAGAAATACGACCATAAACCTGCTTGGTTTTGTAGATATCCTTATCCAGTCCCATTTCTTTTATAATAGAACCGATAAGCTTTTGCGCATCCTGAGTATCGTAAATGGTAAAGTTACTTGGAAAACCTAAATGATGTCCTTCAAACCTAAGGATTTTAGCAAACACAGAGTGAAACGTACCCATCCAAAGGTTTTTAGCTTCACTATCACCAACAATATCAGCAATTCTACCTTTCATTTCACGTGCTGCCTTATTTGTAAAGGTTAGCGCCAAAATATTAAAGGCATCTACTCCTTGACTCATTAAATAAGCTATGCGATATGTAAGTACACGTGTTTTACCAGAACCTGCACCAGCGATAACTATCATTGGTCCATCTTTTTGTAATNTTGGTGCTAATTGTGCGTCGTTAAGTTGACTGAGATACTTTTCCAAGACTTCATTTTTTCAAACTGTGAAAATACATATTGTCTTAGGCTTTTCCATACTTAAAATCTAATAATTATAAACAAAATATCAAGAGTTTTATATAATCTATTTTCAATATATTAGTGCAAATTTATTTCAGATTATGGATTCCATTTTAGAGTTCTTAGGCAATATTTCTTGGTGGGCTTGGGTTCTTATTGTTTTAGCAATAATTTTTGTTAGAGACATTACTCAGAGAAAGCATACTATAGTACATAATTTCCCATTAGTAGGTCATATAAGGTATTGGTTAGAAAGTATTGGCCCTGAATTGCGCCAGTATCTTGTGGCAAATAACAGAGAAGAATTACCTTTTAATAGAATTGAACGTGGTTGGGTATATGCGTCTTCTAAAAATGAAAATAATTATGAAGGTTTTGGAACAGATAGAGATATCTACGCTCATCAGCATATATTTATCAATAATGCTATGTTCCCTTTTAAGACCGGAGAAAATCACCCAAATACACTAGACAAGTACTTTTTACCTTGCGCGAAGGTCATGGGAGCTTACAACAAACGAAGAAAACCCTACAGACCAGCTTCTGTAATTAACGTATCTGCGATGAGTTTTGGGTCTTTGTCTGCCAGAGCTATTGAATCTTTAAATAAAGGTGTAAAAATAGCGCACGCTTACCACAATACTGGTGAAGGAGGACTGTCCCCTTATCATTGTCACGGAGGAGATGTTATATTCCATTTTGGTACAGGCTACTTTGGTGTACGAGACAATAATGGTAATTTCTCGATGGAAAAATTGGTGAAGCTTGTTGAAGATAATCCTTTTGTAAAAGCAATTGAAGTAAAACTTTCTCAAGGTGCTAAACCTGGAAAAGGTGGAGTTCTACCAGGTGCAAAAATCACAGAAGAGTTAGCAAAAATAAGACATGTTGAAGTTGGTAAAGATGTATTGTCTCCACCTAATCATTCTGTTTTTTCCACAGTACAAGAAATGGTCGATTTTATTGAAGAGATTGCTGATAAAACAGGATTACCAGTTGGCATTAAAGCAGCCATTGGTAAGCTAGACCAATGGGAAGAACTTGCTGATATTATGTTAAAAACAAATAAGGGTCCTGATTTTATTACCGTTGATGGTGGCGAAGGTGGAACAGGAGCTGCACCTCCAAGTTTTGCTGACCACGTATCACTACCTTGGGTATATGGCTTTGGAGATTTGTATAAACTGTTCAAGAATAAGAATCTAACTGATCGTATTGTATTTATTGGAAGTGGAAAACTTGGTTTCCCTGCAAAAGCAGCAATGGCGTTTGCAATGGGTGCTGATTGTATTAATGTAGCTCGTGAAGCCATGATGAGTATTGGCTGTATTCAAGCGCAAGTTTGCCATACAAACCGTTGTCCTGCTGGTGTTGCCACTCAAAATAAATGGTTGCAACGTGGAATTGATATTCCGTTAAAATCTGAACGTTTGGCGCAATACTTTAAAACCTTCAGAAAAGAGTTTATAGAAATCACGCATGCAGCTGGATACGAACATCCTTGCCAATTTACAATGGATGATATTGAAGTGAATGTAGACGACCATAACTTAGCTAAAGATTTGAGCAGCACTTACATGTACCATAAAACAAAAGTTCCTTTTTCATCTATGCAAGATTTAAAGGATTGTCAGTATCTTGGCGGTCACAAAAAATAAAAAACTAAACATTAATAATGGACATCGATCAAATCACAGACGTATTAATTAATCTTTTACCTGCAGTTTTAGTTGCTGCTATTGCAATATTTTTCTTTAAACAATTTGTAGATAACGAACAACGTAGAAGACGTTTTCTTATTCAAAAAGATTTAAAAAAAGAAAGCTTACCTGTTAGACTTCAAGCCTATGAAAGAATGACTTTATTTCTTGAAAGAATATCACCAACAAAATTGCTTACCAGAGTTAACCCAACTTCTTCAAATAAAGAGGATTACGAAGCTTTACTTATTGCAAATATAGAACAAGAATTTGACCATAATTTATCACAACAAATCTATGTTACTGATGAATGTTGGAGTGTTATTACAGCTTCAAAAAATGCTACTATACAGCTTATTAGAAAAGCTAACATGCAAGAAAAAACAGATTCTGCAGATAAGCTTAGAGAAGTTATTTTAACGGATCTTATGGATAAACAAGCACCAAGCAATACAGGCTTATCATACATTAGACAAGAGGTGAGTCAACTTTTATAAAATTTAGGATGACCTTAATTACTTCTGGTGACGTTTTTCAGCATAGTCAAAACCTTGTTGCCACCATTTTGTCATCAACCTTTTACTAAAGATTAACGAGTTTTCAGTTAAAGTCGTTGGCGTGTAATACAAATTTAGCTTTACATTTTTGTTTCTAGCCGCAAGCTTTCCGATAATGATATCATTTCGCTCTACCTGATCTAATAAGTGACCAAACAAGCTAATCATTAATGAGAATGGGTTTTTACCCAAAACCTTTTGTTTTCCTAAGCTTTCCGCTTCAAGAACTATAGCATCTACTTCTGTAGCACCTCTGAGAATAGCCTCTCTAATTGGTATTACGCTTCCTAAGCCACCATCTGCATATTCATAACCATCGACCTTCGCTAGTGACATAAAAGGGATGTAATTGCACGAAATCCAAATCCAATTACAGAATTCCTCATAAGAACATTCCTGAATAGACTTATACTCCACCCTGTTCATAGACAAATTTGAAACCGTCACTACAACATCATGCTTGGTCTCTTTTATTCTTTGATACTCTTCAAAAGTGAAATTCTTCTTGATATGCCTTCGCAAGGCTTTACTCTCACCAAAGGTTCTTTTACGTTTCATAAATTGCCACAAAGAATTCACAAAATCGATAGATACATATTCCCTATCTCCTTTTTTGCGTTGCACAAATGGGCTGACACTAAAAATATCCTGTTGCTGTACATTGGTAAAAATATCGTAGAGCTTATCTATTTTATTTAAAGCTAAGTGCGGCACCAACAAACTACCTGTAGATGTTCCAAGAAACATATCATATTCCTTTTTTTCAATTTCCATAAGGTATTGCGCTACTCCTCCGGCAAAAGATCCCTTACTACCTCCTCCGGAAATTACCAATGCTCGCATTAATTTTTGTTTTGTAGTTGTTCCGATAATTCTTTTGCAAACTTAACTAATCTCCAGTTATGATGAGATTTTGCATTTTCAAGATTCTTTTTACAGTTATCATCGCATGATTTTATCATTTTCAAATAGTTGAACGAATTGATGCGCAAATCTGCATTATAGCGCTCACTGGTATAATCAACCAATTCACTGTACAATGCTGCTTTATTATCAGCATCATAAAAAGGTGTATTCAGATTCAAAACAATCCATAAAAGTCTTACATTTTTATCATTGAAACCATGAATATTTCGTGTTTTAAACAAATACTTTGTACGTTCTTCAGGAAAATTCACCCACAAATTATACAACGCACTTTCAATAGTAAGATAGGATTTATCATCTAATAAGGATTCAAATTCCTCTTTTAAATCCTTTGGAATAATAGTCATATATTTCGCAATAGCCTGTCGTACCTTAAGACTGTTTTTAAAGGCATCTTTAGTTACCCATTGCGGATTTTGCGCAATAATTCTAATCTTAGCTTTATCGGAAATATAAGACGTTAACTGTTCGGCACATTTTGAAGAATTTGCTTCACAATCCACCATAACATACTCATTTATTTTTACAGCTTGCTTTTGCAACAGATGAATAGCCGAATCAAATGGGAATTCCTTTTGTTCAACCCAAAGATTAAAGAAGCTTGTTAGCTTAGCTCCATAAACTTTCTCTACTTCGCTTATAAAATCATTGGTTTCAGCACTCGAGAATTGATATTTATTCAAATAATTTTTTACTGCTTGCGCAAACACTTTGTCACCAACCTTAGATCGTAAGGCATGAAGCACCCAAGCACCACGTTGATAAAACGTAAGACTACTCGACTTCGGATTTAACAACGAAGTGCCTTCACCAGCAACATCTTGCCTTCCGAGTTCTTGTGCTGTATCAAAAAGCGCAAAGTAGAAATATTCATCACCAAAAATTTCTTTTTCTGCTAACAAAGCATAATAGGTCGCAAAACCCTCCTGCAACCAATGATGTTCACCAGATTTCGCCGTTACCAAATCCCCAAACCACTGATGCGCCAATTCATGAGCATTCACGTTAACGTAGTTTCTATCGTTAAAGCCAATAGAATCTACAACATAAGCATCAGAAAAAATAGTACAGCTAGTATTTTCCATTCCAGCATATAAAAAGTCGTGTACAGGCACTTGCTTATAATTTTGCCAAGGAAATGGCACACCTATTTCTTCCTCAAGATAATCGAACATTTGTTTGCTATAACGGTATGTCGGCTCAACTTTTAAGGAATCTTCTGGATAATAATAATATTCTAGAGGAATACCACTTTTTGAGGTTTCTGTCTTTTTGTTATAGTTTCCAATAGCCAAAGCCACTAGATAGCTAGACATTGGTTTTTGCATTTTATAATGCCAAATAAATGAAGAGCCATTAACTTGCTTATCTACAAGCAGTCCATTAGATAATACCTCATACTTTTTATCACAGGTTATAAGTAAATCAAATTCAATTTTGTCGTTAACATCATCTATACTTGGCAACCAATTACTTGTGTATTTTCCCTGACCTTGCGTCCAAACCTGTTTATGCTCACCACGATTAACAAAGTACATTGCCTTTTTTGGTTTTGCTGAATACAAAATCAATACATCGTTGTCTTTTGAAGTTGAAAACTGATTTTTTATAACCACCTTATCCTTAAGTTGATTAAAAGCAATCGGTTCATTATTTAAAAACACATCAGCAATATCAAGGTTTTCTGCATCAACAAATATTGAATCTACAGGCTTTTTGATATCAAATTTATAAGCTACCATTCCAGATATTGAATTCGAATCAGGAACAACCTCCAGCTTCACCATACCATGAGTAAAATCCACATAATCCGTTTGCTGAGCGAAAGAAACACTCAAAACAAGGCAACTTAAAACAACCAATAATCTCTTCATATTATCAAACTAATCAAGGATAAAGCCAAAGTAAAACTTTTAAGGCAATTGTTAAATTTTATGGTTTATAAATAACAAAACTTTAGAAGTTATCGCTTTGCAAGAATTTGGTAAATTCGCAATCATGAGTGTGAACTTACAAACTCCTATAGACTACCTCAAAGGCGTTGGACCAAACCGAGCGGATTTATTGCGTTCGGAATTGGGCATTCACACCTACCAAGATCTTATCAACTTATTCCCGAATCGCTATATCGATCGCACCAAATATTACAAAATCAACGAACTACAACGCAACAACGCCGAAGTACAAGTTATTGGTGTTATTACAAGTTTCAGGGAAGTTGCCCAAAAACGTGGCAAACGCTTAGTTGCCGAGTTTAGGGACGACACAGGCATGATGGAATTGGTGTGGTTTAGAGGTCATAAATGGATACGCGAAAGCATTAAAACAGGGAAACCTTACGTGGTTTTTGGTCGTACCAATTGGTATAATGGCACTTATAGCATGCCACATCCTGAAATGGAATTGCAATCTGAGCACGAAAAAAACTTACGCTCAGCCATGCAAGCCATTTATCCTTCCACCGAAAAATTATCAAACAAGGGTATTACCAATAAAGTGGTGAGCAAAATAATGCAACAACTGTTCTTGGAAACCAAAGGACGATTTGTAGAAACCTTATCGGAAACAGTTAAAGGAGAATTGAAATTATTATCCAAATCTGATGCCCTTTTTAACATCCATTTTCCGAAGTCTCCAGAGCTACTTTCTAGGTCTCAATTTCGATTAAAATTTGAAGAATTATTCTACATTCAATTGCAATTAATTCTGAAAAATTTAATCCATAAATCCAAAATCAAAGGCTTTACTTTTGATAAAGTCGGAGACTATTTTAATAGTTTTTTTAACACGCATTTACCCTTCGATTTAACCAATGCACAGAAACGTGTTCTGAAAGAAATAAGAGCCGATTTAGGTAGTAATGCACAAATGAATCGTCTTTTACAAGGAGATGTGGGTTCAGGAAAGACCATTGTTGCGTTTATGTCAATGCTCATGGGACTTGACAACGGTTTTCAATGCTGTTTAATGGCTCCAACTGAAATTTTGTCAGTTCAGCATTATAACGGATTACTTGAATGGTGTAAAAAATTGAATATCAGTATTTCATTATTAACTGGTTCAACCAAAACTTTAGAAAGAAAAATAATTCATCAAAATCTCGAAAATGGCGATTTACAGATTTTAATTGGCACTCATGCCTTACTCGAAGACAAGGTAAAATTCAAAAATTTAGGGCTTGCTATTATAGATGAACAGCATCGATTTGGAGTCGCACAACGATCAAAATTGTGGAAAAAAGGCCCCCTTCAATTCCCCCAAAAGGGGAACGTAAAATCGGTTCTAAAAAAATATCAAACCGCTCGTCCTTCAACCTACAAATTGATGAAGGAATTACAACAAGAAAATAAAAAAAATAGCACTGAAGCAGAGCGTATTTTATGGGAATGTTTAAGAGCAAAAAAATTAGATTTTAAATTTAGAAGACAACATATCATCGATGAATTTATTGTTGATTTTGTTAACCTAGAAAAAAATCTAGTTATAGAAGTTGACGGTGGTTATCACAACACCCAAGAACAACAAGAAGTAGACGACATACGAACATTAATTTTAAATGAGCTCGGTTTTAAAGTCATCAGATTTTCCAATGAACAAATTATTGGAGATATCGATTCTGTTCTAAATACTATAGAGCAACGCTTAAAAAGCCTCCCTTCTGGGGAGGTTGGTGGGGCTTCGCATATCCCTCCACATATTCTCGTCATGACCGCTACTCCAATTCCACGAACTTTAGCCATGTCTGTTTATGGTGATTTGGATATCTCAATTATTGACGAATTACCAGCCGGAAGGAAGCCTATAAAAACAGTTCATCGTTATGACAATAATCGTCTGAAAGTTTTCAAATTTTTGAAAGACGAAATTGCTAAAGGCAGACAGATTTATATCGTTTATCCCTTAATTCAAGAAAGCGAAAAAATGGATTACAAGGATTTAATGGATGGCTACGAAAGCATCTCTAGAGAGTTTCCGATGCCCAACTATCAAATCTCTATTGTTCATGGGCAAATGAAAGCTGCCGATAAAGATTACGAAATGCAACGTTTTGCTAAAGGCGAAACCAATATTATGGTGGCCACAACGGTTATTGAAGTTGGCGTTAATGTACCAAACGCTTCGGTTATGGTTATTGAAAGTGCCGAACGCTTTGGCTTATCACAATTACACCAGTTACGTGGACGTGTGGGTCGTGGTGCCGAACAGAGTTACTGTATTCTTATGACTGGCCACAAACTTAGCAACGATAGCAAAACACGTTTAGAAACCATGGTTCGCAGTAGTGATGGTTTTGAAATTGCCGAAGTTGATCTAAAACTTCGTGGTCCTGGTGATATTATGGGCACACAACAAAGTGGTGTTCTTAACCTTAGAATTGCAGATATTGTAAAGGACAAAGACATTCTAGATCGTGCGCGCTATTACGCTAAACAGGTTTTAAAACTCGACCCAAGTCTTACCTTACCAGAACACAAAATGATTCTATACACCTATCGCCAAATGAGCAAATACCGCAACATTTGGAACTACATTAGTTAAGAAAAGTTTAGCATTTTCAATTGTCTTTACGGCTCTATTTGCTTGATTTTGATCTAAAAAAGAAGTAACTTTAAGGAAGGTCGTAAAAACGTTACAACACCCTTCATTTTAAAAAATAATGTCATGAAAAATATATTAGTTGCTATAGATTTAGACGGAAATGAACAAAAACTTTTAGACAAAGCTTATGAGTTTGGCAAAGCTTTTAATGCTAAAGTTTGGCTGATTCATATAGCAGCACCAAATCCTGATTTTGTAGGTTTTGAAGCTGGCCCGCAATACATAAGGGACGAACGCGCTACCGAACTACGCGAAGAACACCAGCAACTACAAGTGTATGCAGATGCGTTATACAACAAAGGCATTGAAGCTGATGGTTTATTGGTACAAGGTGCCACTTTAGACATGATTTTAGAAGAATCTAAAAAACTAAATATAGACCTCATTATCATTGGCCATACCGAACACAACTTTATCTACAAAGCCATTTATGGTAGTGTTTCTTTAGAAACCGTAAAACAAGCCGATATCCCAGTATTAACGGTGCCTATTGATTAAAATAAAAAAGGTCTAGCTAAATCGCTAGACCTCAAAACATAAGTGAACGTGTTTTGCTGATGAATATGCAGCAAAGTAGTTTTAAACTTAACATAAGAGTGTTAGCGACTTGTTAAAGCTATTAAGTGAAGTGTTAATTAACATCACTTATGATAAAATAAAAAAAAGGAAATGCTTCATGGAAACATTCCCTTTTTAGATAATAACATAAGTAGTGATACTTAAGTTATTTTATATGATTCTTCTTTATTTACTATTTACATAAAACGCATGAATAACACCAGGCAACCAAGCCAATAGCGTTAACAACAGGTTAAGTAAAAAAGTCGTACCCAAACCATGTTTTAAAAACACAGCTAATGGCGGAATAAGTATATTTAATATGATTGTTAATAATGACATGTTATAATGTTTTTTGGTTTATACCAAAATTAAGATATAGATAACACTACACTTGCCGTAAACCAATTGAATGTTAGCGCAAATAGTCTTAAACAAAAATTCACTTTAATTCTTTAAGAATTTTTCATTAAGTTTAACATCATTTAAAACACTAAAAACAAAACGATTATATGGAAAAATTACTAACAATACTCTTTTTTATTTTTTTATTCTCTTGCACTAATAATAGTTCTTTAGAAAGTACCGAAAATATTTTTAATGGTGATGTTAATTTAATTACTCAAGCTGAAGTCGAATCATTTGGATCAAATAATTATACTGAAATTACAGGTGAACTAAATATTGGAGGTGCCAACTTTGGAACAGATATAACCAACCTAGAGTACCTATCATCATTAAATACTGTCGGTAGCCTATACATTTCTCTTGAGGGTTTAATTAATTTTAATGGACTCCATAATTTATCCGCAATTAATGGTGATTTTTACATACGCTCTATTAATATTGATATGGAAAATTTTAACGGGCTTGAGAGTTTGAGTGAAATAAATGGTGACTTTAGGATTGTTCGTTCATACTTCAAAAACTTTATAGGCCTAGAAAACCTTAGTATCAATAATGGAAGTTTAGAAATATTTTCAGGATATGAATTAACTTCTCTTTCTGGTCTTCAACTAACAACTATAGGAGGTGATTTAAGAATAATTAACTGTGACTTGCTTACTGATTTAACTGGAATAGAAACTTTAACATCTTCAAACGGAAACTTAATTGTTCAAAATAATGAAAACCTTACTTCTTTATATGGGTTGCAAAATTTATTAGAAACCAATAACGTCATTATTGGTGGTGAAACAGAGTATGGTTCGTCTAGCCCAAATGAATCATTAGCCGATTTTTGTGATTTAACAAATTTATTTACAAGTGGTGAATTCGGTTCAGTTACAATTACAAATAATCTATACAACCCGACATCTGACGATATTATAAATAATAATTGTAGCCTGTAATTTTCTACTATGAAAATCAATTGAATGTTAGCGCAAATAGTCTTAAATAAATATTTAACCCTTCTGTTCCAGCGTTTTTTATTATGTTTAACACATATTTATAACATAAAAAAACTCAACACATTAAATGAAAAAATTTAAAGCCCTACTCGGAACCTTAATCACTTTAACAATCTTATCATGTTCCTCAGACAGCAATGACTCTGAATCAAACGATCCAATAGTAGGTGAATGGTTTTATGTAAAGTTAGTAGAGATTAACAACAACACAACTTACGAATCATTTCCAGACAATTGTGAACTACAAACTAGTCAAGTGTTTAACTCAAACGGAAATTATTCATTCATGTTTTATGGTATTCCTGAAAACTCATCAAACTGTGAAGTTTTAAACGAAAGTATATCTGGAGATTGGGGAATTTTAAACAATAGCTATGATATTAACTACATATATCAAGATAATATTACTAATGAACAGTTTGATAGTAATGAGTATATAGAATATCAATCTAGAGAAATTTTTATACAAAATGACACTCTTAACATTAGATACAATTTCTCAGATGGACACAGCAGTAACTCACAATTTGTGAAGTAAAAATGTACTTCAGATTATTTAACTGATAAAACCAAAAATCCCACGACTCGTCATGGGATTTTTGGTTTTATTCCTTGAGTAATTTTGAATTAACACTAACCGTTTAAATCTTAGTTAAAACACCTATTGAAGTGTTTATAACTTTTAACATCTCAAACCATAACCTGTTGATTTTCAAATTTCAAAAATCTAACTTCGCTTATCAATCGATATGATTCATTAAAAATAGAATCATATCTTAACGTTATATGCAACTGCAGAAGTAACACAATACTCAATAACAGCACTCAAATTTAAAAATGTATAAAACACAAATTGACTGTTCAGAAATAAACTCAAAACTTGATTTCATGCGAGCTATGGATAAAGCATTTGTTTTTCCTCCTTATTTTGGTGAAAATTGGGGTGCCCTCTCGGAATGTATGAGAGATATGTACTGGATAAACGATTCTGAAATAGTTCTGGAAATAAAAGAAAGTAACCTTTTAATTGGCAAGTTGAAATTCGAAATTATTGCATTTTTCGAAGATTTAAGAAGTTATTTAAACAGGTCAGACAATCAATCGGAAACAAGTAAACATTTTGATTTTGTACTCATTGACTGACACTAAATACATACAGTGAAGTGTAACAGTACCTAGCCTCGACCTATAAGCAAAACCAAAACCTACAACAAAATGCTTTAAAAAAGCCTCTTATTCACTCAACAACGTCTCAATAAAACCTTCAAATTCTTCTTGGAACTCAATATACTTTTCGCCTGTTGCTGGGCCATTAAATCCTGTATGGATTTTTCTAACCTTTCCTGTTTTATCAATAAAAATTGAGGTTGGGTAAGACAATACATGGTTAAGCATTGGTAGTTTTTCTTGGGCTTTAGCTTTATCAGACGTACCATATTGCGCTAAAAGAATTGGGTATTCTATACCAACATCTTGTTTCAACCGCTCAATACGTTTAAAGGCTTCGGGCTTGGTTTTAGCATATTCAAAGGCTAAGGCTACAAATTCCAAATCCTTGTTTTTGTTGTTTTTATAAAACTCAGAAAAGTATCGGCTTTCATCCAAACAGTTTGGGCACCAGCTTCCCATAATTTGCACAATCACTACTTTATTCTTAAAACGCTCATCACCGAGGCTAACCATTTCGTCCTTGGTGTTTGGGAATTCAAATGCAATACTGTCGTAACCGTCTTTAAGGTACGTTAACTCATTAGCACTTGGCAATTCAAACTCAGGATTCTTTTTTGCCACAAAAGGTTCTTTCCAATGATTTCCAGAATAGAAAGTACCTTCCATTGTAGAGTCGGTCACTTTAGCTGTAAAATAAAACGCATGCGCACCATCAAAAGTTGAGAGTTTTAAACGTGTACCATCCAAAACACCTTCCAAATAACGGTAATCGCCTGTTGTGGTTCTAAAAGTTCCGGTAACCTTACCATTGTTCTGTTGTTTAAAAATGCCTTTAGCCACATATTCATCACCAACCACACCTTTGCTAAACACAGTTTCCCAAACTCCTTCAATATTGTAGGCTGCACCAGTTCCTGGCTTAAATCTTAATTTATCGTTGTAAACGGCTTCAAAAGGCACTACTCTACCCAAAGTTTCATTTATAAAACTGCCTTTAAGCTCATCACCTTCAATTTTTGCTACGATATAACCTTCAAACACAGGCGCTGTGATATACACCGAATCGTTTTTGTAAATAATATCCTTAACATGAATATCTTCGGCCGCATTGTAAATATGCAGTGTAGAATCTGGCTTTACTTCAAATATAAATGGCAATTGCTCAGCATCTTGAACTTCCATTTCGGCACGGTAAGTTCCTGTTTTTAATTTTGAAATTTGCACTTCATTTTTACAAGCTGTGATTAACAAAACCACCAATAATCCTATTATATATCGCATCTTAAAACATCTTTTTATGAAGTTCGAAATAACAACAAATACCTTACATAAAAAAGCAAACTTCGTATTTCATTAAGCCACAAGTATTATTATCTTTGTAGCCTTATTAAAATAAGTACATGAAGATTTCTTACAACTGGTTAAAGCAGTTTTTAAATATTGAATGGGACGCTGAGAAAACAGGCGAATTGCTAACAGATCTTGGCTTAGAGATAGAAGGTATTGAACGTTACGAATCCGTAAAAGGAGGTTTAGAAGGTATCGTTGTTGGTGAAGTACTCACTTGCGTGCAGCACCCAAATGCCGACCGATTAAAATTAACAACCGTAAATGTTGGTGCCGAAGCTCCTGTACAGATTGTTTGTGGAGCTCCTAATGTTGCTGCAGGACAAAAAGTACCTGTAGCTACAGTTGGCACAACGCTTTACACACCAGAAGGCGAAGCTTGGCAAATAAAAAAAGGTAAGATTCGTGGTGAAGAAAGTCACGGTATGATTTGTGCCGAAGACGAACTCGGACTTGGCGAATCTCATGATGGTATTATGGTTTTGGATGCCGACTTAGAAGTAGGCACTCCTGCTGCCGATATCTTTGATGTTGAAAACGATCAGGTTTTTGAAATCGGATTAACTCCAAACCGTGCGGATGCTATGAGTCATTACGGTGTGGCAAGAGATTTAAAAGCTGGGTTACTTCAAAAAGAAGTGCAGTTAGAGCTTATTACTCCGTCCGTGAGTTCTTTTCATGTTGATGCTAGATCGCTACGCGTTGAAGTTGATGTACAAGATCACGACAAAGCTCCACGCTATTGTGGTTTAACGATTTCTGGTCTTAAAGTAGCTCCGTCTCCAGAGTGGTTACAACACCGTTTAAAATCTATAGGTTTATCGCCAATAAATAATGTGGTTGATGCGACTAACTATGTTTTACATGAATTAGGCCAACCGCTTCATGCTTTTGATGCTCATAAAATTTCGGGCAATAAAATTGAAGTTAAAACCTGTAAAGCAGGAACGAAATTCACCACGCTTGATGAAGTCGTAAGAGAATTACACGAAGATGATTTAATGATCTGTGATGCCGACAAACCAATGTGTATTGCAGGTGTTTTTGGTGGTATTGATTCTGGAGTGACAGAACACACAACCAATATCTTTTTAGAAAGTGCTTATTTCGATCCTGTAAGTATTCGTAAAACTGCTAAAAGACATGGTTTAAATACTGACGCATCGTTCCGTTTTGAAAGAGGTATCGATCCTAATATTACGGAATATGCGCTAAAACGTGCCGCATTATTAATCAAGGAAATTGCAGGTGGCGAAATTACAAGTGACATCATTGATGCGTATCCTAAAAAAATAAAGGACTTTGAGGTTAGACTAAGCTTTGATAATGCTAAAAAATTGATTGGTGAAGAAATTCCGAAGGAAACCATAAAAAGCATTTTAACCTCCCTAGAAATTAAAGTAAATAACGTTACTGAAGCAGGTCTTGGTCTTACGGTACCAGCTTACAGAAACGATGTACAGCGCGAGGCTGATATTATTGAGGAAATTCTTAGAGTTTACGGTTACAACAATATCAAAACCACTGAGAAGTTAAATGCTTCAATATCCAATTCATCTCGATTTGAAGATTACAAACTTCAAAATATCATTGGTAACCAGTTGGTTTCTCAAGGGTTTTATGAGATTATGGCCAACTCACTAACGTCTCCTAAATATGTTGAGCTTAGTGAAGGTTTAAATGCAGATCATAATGTAAAAATGTTGAATCCTTTGAGTAATGATCTTGAAGTGATGCGACAATCGTTATTGTTTTCTGG
>PAJL01000091.1 GCA_002706045.1 Flavobacteriaceae bacterium | reverse complement strand
CAGGACAAAGTACACAGATGATTATTGGAGCAAGTGGAGAGAATGATTTTCAAATTATGCAAACCTCAAATCATTTTTATAGAAACTTTAATTTAAAACGGGTTTACTATTCGGGTTATGTCCCAATAAGTTATGATGATAGGTTGCCTAAAATAGGTAGTGAAGTGCCTATGCTTAGAGAAAATAGATTGTATCAAACTGATTGGTTAATGCGATTTTATGGTTTTGATGTTAGTGAAATTCTGAATGAACAACACCAACACCTAGACTTAGACATAGATCCTAAATTGAGTTGGGCTTTACGTAATTTACATGAATTTCCTGTAGATGTCAACACTGCTGATAAACGTATGTTGGCTAGAATTCCAGGTCTGGGCATGCGATCGGTTCATAAAATATTGAATGCAAGGCGCTTTAGAAGATTGAATTGGGAACACCTCAAAAAGATTGGTGTAGCACTTAATAGAGCAAAATACTTCATGGTTTGTGACAGCAATCAGTTTGAAAAACGAGATTTGACTTCTGAAAAAATTAAAGGTTATATTTTACAAAATTCAAATAGTAAATATAGAACAACGTTAAGTAATCAATTGAGTTTATTTGGATAGATGCAATCAAAAACTTTAATATATGACGGAACTTTTGATGGCTTATTGTGTGCTGTCTTTCATGTCTATGAGTATAAGTTAAAGGATGTAACTATTAAGAATAAATTTTCTGTGCAATCACAATTATTTTCTGATAATGAAAATATTATAACGGAAACTGAAAAAGCCAATCGTGTTTGGAATGGCATTAAAAATAAAACAAGCAGAACAGGTAGTTACCAATTGTACTATACTTTTTTGAGTGAAAGAGAAGGTGTTGAAAATATAATGTTAGATGCTATTCGATATATTCTTAGTTCAAGAATAAATAGCGACAAAGATTATTCTCATCCTTCTATTTTACAAGTAGCTCAAATTGCAAAAATGGTAGGAAGGGAAAAGCATAGAATGGAAGCATTTGTAAGGTTTAAACTGACTAAAGATCATATTTATTTTGCCAATATAGAACCTGATTTTAATGTGTTGCCACTTATCATTAAACATTTTAAAAGTCGATACGCAGATCAAAAATGGTTGATTTATGATATTAAGCGCGCTTATGGTATTTACTATGATTTAGAAAATGCTGAAATCATGAATATTGAACTGCCTTCTGGTTTCAATTTTTCAAAAACGGATAGTGATTACTTTTCAGAGGAAGAGTTTGAATTTCAAAAGTTATGGCAAGATTATTTTAAAAGTACCAATATAGAATCACGAAAAAACATGAAGTTGCATACACGACATGTGCCAAAACGCTATTGGAAATATTTAAGCGAAAAACAGCCTGATTAACTTTCTGACACCTTTTCAGAATAAGCTTTTGCCCAATTATCAATTCGAGATCCAAAACATTCCAAAATTGCATCGACACCAATAACACTACCTTTTGCTAAACGACCTAAAACGGCAATGTTGACTTTATTCTTTTTGTTTTCGGTTTCAACGTAAGCATTTTCATCTGTTTCTATACCGAGTTTAGAATGTATTGGTGAAATTAAATCGTGTTGTAAAAGGTTTGTGACTAAAGGTGAATTCACTTCCAATAGTTTTGGAGAATCGAGAACACTATTAATCATTATGTTTACATTCTTGCGGTCTTGACTTTCATTGGTAAGTCGCCAACCATTGTCTTCCAGTTCAATCCCTGGATTATCAACAAAATCTAAATTTAAAATCCCAGCATCTACCAAAGCCAATAGTTGTTGCATACTTTCTATTGGTGGTCCATAAGAGTAGCGTTTACTTCGTTCGTCTTGAGCAATCACATCTTCTATGATCTCAGGTTTTAGATTTGCATAAGAAAAAGCATCATAGAGTGTCGGTTGGCAATGTCGCCAAACCTGACCAACACAATAGTCTAAAGTGATTTTAGTCTCGCCTAAAGCCATTTCAATGTAATTCTTAATTAGATTGTAAGTGTTGGTACTGTTATTTTGTAGTGTTGAATGCTGGTAATCTTGATTGTGTAACCAATTTAAAACAACGGATTCAATCTCCTTTTTTTCATAATTATGATTTACGGCATTGTCGCATAAATCAAGAAAAACTCTAGCGCTAATTTCAGCTATGGGTTTTAACAAAAAGTCAATAGTATTAACGTCTTCATTTGTTTGTGCTGCTGAAGTAATTGAAGTTTTAAAATATTTCAATTCTTCATCTGTTGGTTTATACCAATTATCAATATGTTCATTTAGTGGTTTTGGAACTAGCGGTAAGCCGTCTAAAGAGAAAGGCACAATCTCTAGATGTTGCTCTTTCACCTTGTAATACAAGGTTTCAAAAGTCTGATTATCTATAATTTTGAAATTACCAAAATCGTTTATAGTAAGATAACGCATTACATCTATCATAGAGAGTCCAAAACCTCTTATACCAATTGAAATATTAGTCTGGTTTTGTATAAATTCAAATTGAGATACAGGATAAGTGTTCTCGTAAACTTTGATCTCATCGTTTACTTTTGAATGTTGAATCCACTCTGAGAGCTGTTCAGAGTTATTTGTGGATTGATGACCAATGGATAAAAGCACATCATCAACTTTCCAAGTTTTATTGTCAGATGATAGAATTAGTTTGCTATCTTCTAAATCAATTGATTTTATTGATGTCTTAATGAGCTTAAAACCTGATTGTGATTTTAAAACATCAATAATCGAGTTAGCACGTTGTGACAAGTATTTGCCTACTTTTTTTCTGGGTGGAAAAGTATCTGGTTCTAATTCATTTTGATAGAATTCACACCATTGATGATAAGAAGGTAACTGAGGGATTTCTATATTTCTATATACCGTTTTAGGTCTTGATGGTAAGTCAGCCAAAGCACGTTCCGATATATTTATGAGATTGTTATCTGGTTGTTCAGTTTCCCAAGCAGCGCCTGTTCCTAGTTCTTTATTACTTTCAAAAACTAGAATATAGACTTCCTGTTTTCTTATAGCTAAATGATAAACAAGACGTTCTAAAGCATAAAGTCCACGAGGTCCAAATCCAATAATAGCTAGTGCTTTCATGTAGTATTAAAAGTAATAAAAAAACCACCTTGAATAAGGTGGTCTTAAATAATATATTTCAACTAATTAAAATTGATATCTTATTCCTAATGCGATGTCAAAATCTAGATCGTCATTATCGTAGTAATCATCTCCGAAACCTAACTCAGGTCTAAAATCTAAAGATAAGATTAGTGGAATGTCAAAGTTGTATTCAATACCAACATCACCTGCTATAAATACAAATGTTTCGCTGTCATCACGACCACTAGGTACATTATCGAAGCTATAAGACGCTAAACCACCACCAGCACCTGCGTACCAGTTAAAGTTACCATCTAAGTTCCAAACCCATTGATATAATCCTGCTAACTTAAAACCGTCATAATCACTTCCACTCCTAAGTCCTAAATCTAGTTCTAGTCTATTGTTTCCTCCAAGTCCACGTTGGTAGGAGATTTCAGTTCCAAATCCGTCACTATCTCCAATTCTTAGCCCAATAGCGTTATCAGCTATTTCTTGTGCGCTGGTTACGGTTGTGAAACCTATTAATAATGCACTTAATAAAAATAATTTTCTCATAAGTTTTAAAGTTTTAATTTCTATATTTCAAACAGCAAGTAATACTGTTAATTCTACAACGGCAAATTTATGTTAAAATTGAGTTAGCACATTTTACTTTAAGATAATATTATAACACATTTCCGACAAATTTTAACACAAATGCGCTCTCCAATAACAGATAAACTTCAAAAACTAAGCACCAATTTTGAAGGTGATTTGCATTGTGATGATTTAACCAGAAAACTGTATGCGACTGATGCTTCGGTATATAGAAAATTGCCGTTAGCTGTTGCTATTCCTAAAACAAATAAGGATATAAAGTTGCTAATTGAGTTTGCAAATGAGAATGAAACGTCAATAATTCCTAGAACAGCAGGAACATCATTAGCTGGTCAATGTGTTGGTGAAGGTATTGTTGTAGATGTATCTAAACATTTTACTAAAATTTTAGATTTTAATGAAAATGATAGAACAGTTACAGTGCAACCTGGTGTGGTTAGAGATGAATTGAATAATTTCCTAAAACCTTACGGATTGTGTTTTGGACCAAATACATCAACATCTAATCGTTGTATGATTGGCGGTATGGTTGGCAATAACTCTTCAGGTACAACGTCTATTCAATATGGAGTAACGAGTGATAAGGTTTTGTCAATAAAGACAATTTTAAGTGATTGGAGTGAAGTTNAGTTCTGTAATATATCAAAGCAAGAATTTCAAGATAAGATAAAGCTCAAAACGCTTGAAGGTGCTATCTACAAAACTATTTATGAAGAATTAAAGACCGAAGAGGTACAAAATCAAATCAAAGAAAACTTTCCTAAACCCAATATACATCGTAGAAATACAGGCTATGCTATTGATGAATTAGTAAATTCTGAGGTATTCATTGCATCCGAAACAAAGTTTAATATGTGTAAACTATTGGCAGGAAGTGAAGGTACACTAGCATTTACTACAGAAATAACATTGCAATTAGATCAGTTGCCACCAGAGGAAAATGCTATGGTAGCACTTCATTTTGATAGTCTAGCGAAATGTCTTAAAGCGGTAAAGGTGGTTATGCAGCATAATTTGTATACCTGTGAAATGATGGATGATAGTATCCTTAATTTAACAAAGCATAATAAAAGCCAGCAAGAAAACAGGGATTTTGTAGTTGGGAATCCGGTAGCGATCTTAATGTGTGAAATTCGTGCAAATTCTCAAGGAGAATTGAAAGACCTAATTTCAAAATTTCAAGAAACAGTAGAAGTTCTGAATATGAGTTATGCANCTCCAATACTATTTGGAGATAATGTGAATAAAGCTGTAGAGTTGCGGAAAGCTGGCTTAGGACTTTTAGGTAACATGGTTGGTGATAAAAAAGCAGTGGCTTGTATTGAAGATACTGCTGTGGCTCTTGAGGACTTAGATAATTATATTACTGAATTCACAGAATTAATGACTTCGTTTCACCAGAATGCTGTGTATTATGCGCATGCAGGAGCTGGTGAATTGCATTTAAGGCCAATTTTGGATTTGAAGCAGTCTGGTGATGTAAAACTCTTTAGGCAAATAACAACTGAAGTCGCAAAATTGGTAAAAAAATATAATGGTTCTATGTCGGGAGAGCATGGTGATGGCATTGTGCGTGCAGAGTTTATTCCGATGATGATTGGTAATGACAATTATGAGATTTTAAAAGTAATAAAGTCTGCCTTCGATCCTAAAAATATATTTAANCCAGGGAAGATTGTAGAGGCATTACCAATGGATAAAAACCTTAGGTACGTGCCAGATAGAGTTGAGCCGCAGATTGAAACTGTATTAGATTTTTCGAATTCAGAAGGTATTCTTCGAGAAGCAGAAAAGTGTAATGGCTCTGGAGATTGTAGAAAATTACCAGAGTTTGGTGGTGTTATGTGTCCAAGTTACAGAGCAACACGAAACGAAAAAGATACCACAAGAGCNCGNGCNAATGCATTACGNGANTATTTAACAAATTCCGAAAATTCCAATAAATTTAATCATACCGAATTAAAGGAAGTTTTCGATTTGTGTTTAAGTTGTAAAGCTTGTGCTAGTGAATGCCCAAGTAGTGTAGATGTGGCAAGTCTAAAAGCTGAATTTTTGTATCATTATCAAAAGGAAAATGGGGTGTCTTTAAGAACGAAATTATTCGCTTATAACAATACGTTCAATAAATATGCAAGTCGAGTTCCGAGGTTGACAAACTTTATGTTTTCTAATAGTTTTACTAGCAATATTATTAAATCTTTTAATGGAATTGCTAAAGAACGAAGCTTGCCTTTAATTTCAACAAAAAGTTTATATAAATTATTTCAAGAAATTGAAAATCAAGAAATTGAATTAAAAATAATAAAAGAGGTTTATTTGTTTAACGATGAGTTTACTAATCATCTTGATACTGAAGTCGGTGTTGATGCAATTCAACTTTTGAAACATTTAAATTATAAGGTAAATATCATTTCCCACGCTGAATCTGGTAGAGCAATGCTATCAAAAGGGCTTTTGATTGACGCAAAAAAAAGGGCCAATAAAAATGTTTCAATTTTTAAAGATTTAATCTCAGAAAAGACACCTCTTATAGGTATTGAACCTTCAGCCATTTTAACATTTAAAGATGAGTATCTAAGATTAGCGGATGATAAAGGTTCAGCTAAATCTATAGCTCAAAAGACGTTTCTAATTGAGGAATTTATTCAAAAGGAAATAGAATTAGGTAATATAACTTCAGAACAATTTACTCAAGAAACTAAAGTTATTAAATTTCATGGACATTGCCATCAAAAGGCTTTAGCCAATCAGAAATCTAGCTTTGATATTCTAAANCTTCCTGANAACTATAAAGTCACCATAATACCAAGTGGTTGCTGTGGTATGGCTGGNAGTTTTGGCTATGAAAAAGAGCATTACGAGGTCAGTATGCAAATCGGTGAACAAACCTTATTTCCTGCCGTTAGAAAATCATCNGAAGCTATTGTTATAGCTGCTAANGGAACAAGTTGTAGACACCANATTAAAGATGGTACAGGAAGAATAGCAAAACATCCCATTTCAATTTTAAGAGAAGCTCTACTTTGATTTTTGCTTTTTAGGTTGTTCTACTATGGTAATTGCAGCAATCAAGTCCTTAACATCCATATCTTTTAGTTCTTCATCTGCAAAGAATGGAGAAAGTTTATCACTGTTGTAGTTGTAGACTTTCCAGCGTTTAAACTGATATTCTAAAGCCGTAAAGTTTTCTACCCAATCACCAGAATTTAAGTAAGTGGTTTTACCATGTTTATTTTCTTTTATCAGCATTTTAGGCTGATGGATATGGCCACAAACCACATAATCATAACCATTTTCTATGGCTAAATCCGTAGCAACACTTTCAAAGTCGTTGATATATTTAACAGCACTTTTAACACTGTTCTTGATGCGTTTTGAAAGGGAATAACGCTCTTTTCCAAGCTTTTCTAATCCCCAGTTCACTACGCTATTTAATAATATTAATAAATCGTAACCCNAACCGCCAAGTTTGGCTAACCATTTTGCATTTTGAATTGAAATATCAAAAACGTCTCCATGAAAAAACCATGCTTTCTTCCCATCAAGATCCAAAACTAGTTTATTTACTATGGAAATATTGCCAATCTCAGCATCTGTGAANTTCCTCAGCATTTCATCATGGTTACCAGTAATGTATATNACTTCAGTACCATTNGCGGCAAAATCCATGATTTTTTTAATAACGCTAAGATGTGACTTTGGAAAGTAACGTTTTTTGAACTGCCAAATGTCAATTATATCACCATTAAGAATCAATTTCTTAGGCTCAATACTATTCAAATAGGTAAGAAGCTGTTTGGCTTGACAACCAAAAGTCCCCAAATGAACGTCAGATATAACTGCTATTTCTACTTTTCTCTTTAAATTCAAGGCAATAAATCAATANATGCAAATTACAGGTATTGCTATTAACTAACTGTAACGCTATAATTAACTAACNATGAGTAAACTGTTATTAAATTGTTATGNGAAAAATCNTGTAAAAAAGTGCTTTTCAGTATTGAAGCTATATGACAAAAATTCTAATTCGGTTTTTGTTTCTGTTAGAATAAAATTACATTAGCGTAAAATACACTTTGAATGGCAGGAAATACCTTCGGGAAATTATTTAAACTCACCACTTTTGGTGAATCGCACGGCAAAGCTATTGGTGGAATTATTGATGGCTGTCCTGCAGGAATTNAGTTGAATCTTGAAGCCATACAGCACGAATTAGATAGAAGAAAACCTGGACAATCCAAAATTGTTACACAACGAAAGGAACCTGATACAGTTGAGTTTTATTCTGGGATTTTTGAAGGGATTACAACCGGAACACCTATAGGTTTTGTTATTCATAATACCAATCAAAAATCAAAAGATTATTCGCATATCAAGGATGTGTATCGTCCTAGTCATGCCGATTATACTTACGATAAAAAATACGGAGTTAGAGANTATAGAGGTGGNGGTCGAAGCTCAGCTCGTGAGACTGCAAGTAGAGTAGTGGCAGGTGCTATTGCTAAACANATGNTNNCTTNAATAAAAATTAATGCATTTACGTCTTCTGTTGGNGATATTTTTATAGATAAGCCTTATCANGATTTAGATTTCGATAAGATTGAATCTAATATTATCCGTTGTCCGGACGAAGTTTCTGCCGAAAAGATGATTGCTAAAGTACAAGAAGTAAAAAAACAAGGTGACACTATTGGAGGAACTATAACCTGCGTTTTGCAGAATGTTCCTGTTGGTTTGGGAGAACCTGTTTTTGATAAACTTCATGCTGAATTAGGAAAAGCGATGTTATCCATAAACGCCGTTAAAGGTTTTGAATATGGAAGTGGTTTTTGTGGTGCAAAAATGATGGGCAGTGAGCATAACGATAAGTTTAATGAAGATGGAAGTACACAAACCAATTTATCTGGCGGAATTCAAGGAGGTATAAGNAANGGAATGGACATTTACTTTAGAGTTGCTTTTAAGCCTGTTGCTACCACATTGCAAAAACAGGAAACTATAAATAGCAAAGGTGAAACCGTTGAAATGCAAGGTAAAGGTAGACATGATCCTTGTGTGGTACCAAGAGCAGTGCCTATTGTGGAAGCTATGGCTGCGTTGGTTTTAGCAGATTTTACTCTACTCAGAAGAACAGAATCTAAAGATTGGTAATTCTCAATTTTAGGAATATAATTTTAAAGAATATCTTTTTCTCAAAAACAATATGAAGAAACTAGCATTACACTGGAAAATAATTATAGGAATGGTTCTCGGTATCATTTGGGCTTTATTATCAAGTTCAATGGGCTGGAGTCAATTTACAATAAATTGGATTGATCCTTTCGGAACTATTTTTATCAACTTATTGAAGCTTATTGCTGTTCCTTTAGTGTTGTTTTCTATTATNAGTGGTGTTGCAAATATTGGTGATCCTTCAAGTTTGGGTAGAATGGGAGGAAAGACTTTAGGAATCTATNTGGTTACAACAGTTATGGCCATTTCTCTCGGCTTATTGCTTGTTAATATTGTAAAACCAGGNAAACTTATAGATGAACAAAGTAGAATTGATAATAGAATAAGTTATGAAATNTGGGCAGATGNTGAAGGTTATGAAATAAAAGATGGAATCAATTATTTGAAAGATCCTGAATTTTTTGAACGTGCTCAAGAAATATCAGAATTATCAAAAAGTGAGCTTCAAGATGCTGCAGTTGCGGATAAAATGGAAACGGTTGATAAGCAAAAGCAAACCACACCGCTTCAACCTTTAGTAGATATTGTTCCTAGTAACTTTTTCTATTCATTATCTAATAANGGATTAATGCTTCAAATTATATTCTTTGCTATATTTTTTGGTGTCTGTTTATTATTTATTCCTACTGAAAAATCAGCACCTGTTTTAAATCTTGTTGATGGCATCAATGAAGTTTTTCTTAAAATGGTTGATGTTGTTATGCAAGCAGCACCTTTTTTTGTATTTGCTCTTTTAGCCGGAGTTGTGAGTAAAATGGCAGGCGACGATATTGGTAAAGTGGTTGAGATTTTTAAAGGTTTAAGTTGGTATTCTTTAACTGTTTTAGCAGGTTTGCTTTTAATGATTTTTGTCGCTTATCCTTTAATTCTGAAGCTCTTTGTAAAGAAAATACCTTACACAGGATTTTTTAAATCCATGAGTCCAGCACAAACTTTAGCATTCTCAACTTCTAGTAGTGCAGCAACACTTCCCGTAACTATGGAGTGTGTAGAACAAAACTTAGGTGTCAATAAGAAAATTAGCAGTTTTGTTTTGCCTATTGGTGCTACGGTAAATATGGATGGAACGAGTTTATATCAAGCTGNCGCAGTTATATTTTTGGCGCAAATGCACATGATAGATTTAACCATTGGTCANCAAGTTACGGTTGTGTTAACAGCNACATTGGCATCTATAGGTTCNGCAGCTGTTCCTAGTGCAGGTTTAGTAATGTTGATTATCGTATTGAGTTCTGTAGGTCTGAATCCTGCTTGGATAGCCATAATTTTTCCTGTAGATCGTATTTTGGATATGTTTAGAACTGTGGTTAATGTTACTGGAGACGCAACGGTATGCTCTATAATTGCGGATGGCGAAAACATGTTGGATTACAGTGAGCATGACAACCCTACACAAACTTTTGATTTAGATTCATAATTTTTATATCTTCAAATATTACTTTTTAAGATTGCAATAGTAACTAACCAAAATCATAACGAATGAATATTTGCTTTATAATGTATCCTTGGGAGCAAATCGATCCCGAAAACGACACTAGTTTAACACTCATAAAAGAGTGCGTAAAACGAGGTCATGGTGTAGCAATGTGTACACCAGCAAATCTTACCATTAGAAATAGTGTCACTAATGCATTTTGTAATGTTATTGGGAGAATGGAAAAAGTTCCGCCAACTTTAAAAGCATTCTATAATAAAGCAAANCTTCGNGAAGAAATGTTGCCTTTAGCTGGTTTTGATGCTATTTTCTTTAGAGCAAATCCACCTTTAGATCCCATTATGCTCAACTTTTTGGATTCGGTAAAAGATGATGTGTTTATTGTGAATTCACTACAAGGTATGCGTGAAGCAAATAACAAGCTATACACTGCTGCTTTTGGTGATGCACACAGTAATATTATACCAAACACACATGTATCGAAGAATAAAAGGTATTTAGTAAAACAGATTAAAGATTCTAAGGCAGACAAGATGATTATAAAACCATTAAATGGTTTTGGTGGCTCTGGTGTTATTCTGATTGAAAAATCGGCCATGAGCAATATAAACTCATTATTGGATTTTTATATTTCTAATTCCGATGGTACATCAAACTATGTTATTCTTCAAGATTATATTGAAGGTGCAGATCAAGGTGATGTTAGAATTTTAATGCTAAACGGTGAAGCGGTAGGAGCTATGAGACGTGTTCCGGGAACTGACGATCATCGCTCTAACGTATCTGCTGGTGGAAGTGTTCAAAAGCATAATCTTACTAAAGCCGAAAAGGCATTATGCAAGCAAATAGGGCCTAAATTGGTTAAAGATGGACTTTATTTTGTGGGTATTGATGTTATTGGCGGAAAATTGGTAGAAGTCAATGTGATGTCTCCTGGTGGAATAACGTATATCAATAAAGTGTACAAGAATAAAATTAAGGTTGAGGAAAAAGTTATCGACTTTTTAGAAAGCAAGGTTTTAGATCAACTTCAGGCTTTTGATAGACGTGCAAGGTTACGAAAAACAGTTGATGAGGCTTAATTCATTATAGATGAATTCAATTCCATTTCAAACACCTCTTGTTTCTGTTCTATGGTTGAACGAAAACATCGATTTACCTGAATTAATTGTTTTAGATGCTACAATAAATAAATCCATCGATACATCTTCAGTAAGAATTCCACATGCAAGATTTTTTGACATAAAGCAAAAATTCAGCGACGTGTCAGCTCCTTTTCCAAGCACGTTACCTTCTAAAGAACAATTTGAACAAGAAGCTCAAAGTCTAGGAATCAACAAAAATTCAATTGTCGTAGTTTATGATGATAAAGGGATTTATTCTAGTGCAAGAGCTTGGTGGCTATTCAAAACGTTTGGATTTAAAACTGTTGCCGTTTTAGATGGAGGACTGCCAGAATGGAAAGTGCAAGGTTATAAAATAGAATCCTACTCAACTGCAATTTTTGAAAAAGGAAATTTTAAAGCTGATTTTAAATCTCACTTAATGATAGATTTTAATGGTGTTGGTGAATTTTCTGAAAATAGTGATGCTCTAATTATAGATGCACGCTCCAGTGAACGCTTCCAATGTAAAGTAGATGAACCTCGTGAAGGTTTGAGACGAGGCACTATTCCAAATTCAGTAAATTTACCTTATACGGACTTATTTGATGGATATACATTGAAACCGGTTAACGAATTAAAGATTATTTTAGATCATATAATTAAAAAACAAACTACATTAGTATTTAGCTGTGGCTCTGGCATTACAGCCTGTATATTAGCATTAGCGGCTACTTTATGTGATTATAAAAATCTTGTGGTCTATGATGGATCATGGACAGAATATGGAACTTTAACCTAAGCATAAAATGAAAACAATTCACTGGACAAGGGATGAACTCGTAGCATATATTCTTTTGTTTGCTGCCAATTCTGACTTTAAAGAAGACAATCGTGAACGCAACATTATCATTAAAAAAGTAGACATGAATACCTTTCAAGAAATTCATGACGAATTTGATAACGATAACGATTATCAAGGTATTAAAAAGATAATGACGAGTTTAAAACAGCATAATTACGATAAGGACGATATTGAAGTGTTATTGGCAGATATAAAAACGCTTTTCTTTTCAGATGGTAAATTCAATATTAATGAACGTAATATGCTTAAAAGTTTAGAACGCTTATTTAGTACGCTATAATGAATAAACTTAATACTTGGCTTTTAAAAAACATTTTTTGGATTTTACTTTATTTAGCGATTTCAGGTTTATTATTTCAATTTGTAGATATACTTAATTTTAAACAAGATAGTTTTATAAAGTGGATCTATTTATTTTTCGATTTTAGTTATACAGATCTTAAATTTTTTGATTTAGAAGTCTTTACTTTTAAACGTAATTTAGTAGATGGGTCTTATTATTTTAAAAGTTACTTAGACATTGTATTTTATCTACTATTTATCATTTCTGTAGTGGTATATAAATTATCAAACTATAGAGAAACAAAAGTGATTAAGTTTTGCCTAAGTATTATATCACTATTTACAATCTTATCCTTTTTGTATCAAGTTTATATATTATTTATCTTTTTTGAATTAAAAGGCTTTTTAGGAATACTGTTTTTATTAAAAGCGGTATTAACTTTTTATGTGTGTTATTTCTATCTAAAAACATGGAAGTTAGAGCGAGAATATATACAGTCCGAAGAAAATCAGTTGTCTGATTTCAAAACTTTCCAATTGAAACCAGCAAGTAAATGGAAAAGATTAGCGCATCACATTATAGATGTTTTTTTGATTTTATGTATATTTTCTAAAAATCTTTTTGATTTCTATATTCGTACTTTAATACAAGATTTTCAAAGTTTAGTTGGAGAAAACATTGCTGGTTGGATAATCTTTTTTGTGTTCACCACAACGTACTACTTAATTTTTGAAGCCTTGTTTAAGGCAACACCTGCAAAATATTTAACACAAACCAGCGTGGTAAGTCTAGACAAAAAACCTGTTAGTTTCTTAAATATTTTAGGGAGAACATTGAGTAGGAAGATACCTTTTGAAGGATTTTCCTTTTTAGGAAAACTAGGTTTGCACGATAGTTTATCAAAAACGACAGTTGCAGACCAGGTGAAAGAACCTTCACAATATAAAGTTTTCTATTTTGTCTTTATAACCCTTTGTGTATTGTTTTTTCTGTATGAAATTCTTGTAGTATTTCATTTTATTCACGGTTTCTAATGGAAAAGTTAAGTGTTCAACAAATTATAGAATGTATAAATAGCGAACAGTGTTTTCATGCTGTCGC
>PAJL01000090.1 GCA_002706045.1 Flavobacteriaceae bacterium | reverse complement strand
CCTGGCTCTCCTATAGATTGAGCTGCTATAATACCTACTGGTTCGCCAAGATTTACTGGAGTACCTCTTGCTAAATCACGTCCATAACATTTAGCACAAATTCCTTTACTAGCCTCACACGTTAATGGTGAACGAACTTCAACACTTTCGATTGGAGCTTTAGAAATCTCAGCACCTAACTCTTCAGTGATTTCTGCACCAGCCTCAACAATTACCTCACTGTTAAGTGGGTTGATCACATCATTTAATGCAATACGACCAATGATACGTGCCTCAAGCGTTTCAACGATTTCCTCATTCTTCTTCAATGCTGAAACTTCCACACCTCTAAGTGTACCACAATCATCGCTATTCACGATAACATCCTGAGATACATCTACAAGACGACGGGTCAAGTAACCTGCGTCTGCCGTTTTAAGTGCGGTATCTGCAAGACCTTTACGAGCACCGTGCGTTGAGATAAAGTATTCAAGAATTGATAAACCTTCTTTAAAGTTAGAAAGAATCGGGTTTTCAATAATTGCTCCTCCACCATCATTTGATTTTTTAGGCTTGGCCATCAAACCACGCATACCGGTTAACTGACGAATCTGTTCTTTAGATCCACGAGCTCCCGAGTCAAGCATCATAAACACCGAGTTAAATCCTTGTTGATCCTCACGAATACGCTTCATAGACAATTCAGTCAATGATGCGTTTGTAGAAGTCCACACGTCAATAACCTGATTATAACGCTCAGAGTTGGTGATAAGACCCATATTATAGCTAGACATAATTCCGTCTACCTGTGTATTTGCCTCTTCGATCATTTCATATTTCTCTGCAGGAATAATAATATCCCCTAAAGAGAACGATAATCCACCTCTAAATGCAAATGTATATCCAAGCGTCTTGATACTGTCAAGGAACTCAGCGGTACGCGGAACACTTGTCAATTTAAGAATACGTGCAATTACATCTCTTAATGACTTTTTAGTCAATACTTCGTTGATGTAACCACATTCTTCAGGAACGCTTTCGTTAAATAAAACACGACCTACAGTAGTATCAATAATCTGGTAAACGAGTTCACCTTCTTCATTGAAATCTTTGGTACGTATTTTAATGTTAGCGTTAATATTTACACGCTTTTGGTTGTGCGCAATAACAACTTCTTCTGCACTGTAAAAAGTAATCCCTTCTCCTAAAATTGGATGTTCTGGAGTACTCTTACGTCCTTTGGTCATATAGTAAAGACCCAATACCATATCCTGAGAAGGTACCGTAATAGGAGCACCGTTAGCAGGATTAAGGATATTGTTTGAAGCAAGCATCAACATTTGCGCTTCTAAGATAGCTTCAGGACCTAATGGTAAGTGAACCGCCATCTGGTCACCATCAAAGTCGGCGTTAAATGCCGTACATACTAATGGGTGTAATTGAATAGCTTTACCTTCAATAAGTTTTGGCTGAAATGCCTGAATACCAAGACGGTGAAGCGTAGGAGCACGGTTTAGCAATACCGGATGTCCTTTAAGAACATTTTCTAAGATATCCCAAACTACTGGCTCTTTTTTATCTATAATCTTTTTAGCAGACTTTACGGTTTTTACAATTCCTCGCTCGATCAATTTTCTGATCACGAAAGGCTTATAAAGTTCAGCCGCCATATCTTTAGGCAAACCACACTCGTAAAGTTTTAATTCTGGTCCTACAACAATTACCGAACGTGCAGAATAATCAACACGCTTACCAAGTAAGTTTTGACGGAAACGACCTTGTTTACCTTTCAATGAATCTGAAAGTGATTTTAAAGGACGGTTAGAATCGGTTTTAACCGCTGAAGATTTACGTGTATTATCAAATAATGAATCTACCGCTTCCTGAAGCATGCGCTTCTCATTACGTAAGATTACCTCTGGAGCTTTGATTTCCATCAAACGCTTCAAACGGTTGTTACGAATGATCACACGACGGTACAGATCATTTAAATCTGAAGTCGCAAAACGACCACCATCAAGTGGTACAAGCGGACGTAATTCTGGTGGAATTACCGGAACTACTTTCATAATCATCCACTCTGGCAAGTTCTCGCGATTCTTATTTGCATCACGTAAAGACTCTACCACTTGAAGACGTTTTAACGCCTCGTTCTTTCTTTGTTTTGAAGTCTCATTGTTTGCTTTATGACGCAGGTCATAAGACAACTCATTAAGATCGATACGTCTCAATAAGTCTACAAGACACTCCGCACCCATTTTAGCGATAAACTTATTTGGATCGCTATCTTCAAGGTACATATTTTCTTGAGGAATTGACTCAAGAACGTTTAGGTATTCCTCTTCAGTAAGGAAATCCATTTTTTGTAATGGCTCACCTTCTTCATTTTTAGCAATACCCGGCTGAATAACTACATAGCGCTCATAATAGATGATCATATCTAATTTCTTAGACGGAAGACCTAAAAGATACCCTATTTTATTTGGCAAACTTCTGAAGTACCAGATGTGTGCAACCGGCACAACAAGGTTAATGTGACCTACACGATCTCTACGTACTTTTTTCTCAGTAACTTCTACACCACAACGGTCACATACAATTCCCTTATAGCGTATACGCTTATACTTTCCACAAGCACACTCATAATCCTTAACAGGACCAAAGATACGCTCACAGAACAAACCATCACGCTCAGGCTTGTGCGTACGGTAGTTTATAGTTTCTGGTTTTAACACCTCACCGCGCGATTCAGCCAAAATCGCCTCTGGAGATGCAAGACCAATAGAGATTTGATCAAATCTCTTTACTGCATTCTTATCATTATCTCTTGCCATAATACCTTATGTCGAAAATTATTCTTTTTTAACTGCTTGATACTTTTTTAAAATAAGGTTACGCTTCCGCGGAAGCGCAACCCTCAGTATCTATTCTTCTAGACGAATGTCTAGTCCAAGTCCTTTAAGTTCGTGCATTAATACGTTGAACGATTCTGGTAAACCAGGCTCTGGCATTGGCTCTCCTTTTACGATACTCTCGTAAGTTTTAGCTCTACCAATAACATCATCAGACTTCACGGTTAAGATTTCACGCAGGGTAGCAGAAGCTCCATAAGCCTCAAGTGCCCAAACCTCCATCTCACCAAAACGCTGACCACCAAACTGTGCTTTACCACCTAGCGGCTGTTGCGTAATTAATGAGTAAGGCCCTATAGAACGTGCGTGCATTTTATCATCAACCATATGCCCTAGTTTAAGCATATAGATCACACCTACGGTTGCCGGCTGATCAAAACGATCACCTGTACCACCATCGTAAAGATAAGTATGACCAAATCTTGGGATTCCTGCTTCATCAGTAAGCTCATTGATCTGATCTAAAGTAGCACCATCAAAAATTGGAGTTGCATACTTACGACCTAATTTTTGACCTGCCCAACCAAGAACAGTTTCATAAATCTGACCAATATTCATACGAGAAGGTACACCAAGTGGATTAAGTACGATATCTACAGGAGTACCATCTTCTAAGAATGGCATATCTTCTTGACGTACAATACGCGCAACAATACCTTTGTTACCGTGACGACCTGCCATCTTATCCCCTACTTTAAGTTTACGTTTTTTAGCAACGTACACTTTAGCAAGTTTAATAATACCTGCAGGAAGCTCATCCCCAACAGAAATGGTAAACTTCTTACGACGTAAATTACCTTGAAGATCATTTTCTTTGATTCGATAATTATGTAATAAATCTGCGATCAACACGTTAGTCGCGTCATCAGTCGTCCAAGTACCTTGATTTAAGTGTGTATAATCTTCAACAGCATTAAGCATCTTAAGCGTGAATTTCTTTCCTTTAGGAAGAACTTCTTCACCTAAGTCATTCTTAACACCTTGAGCAGTTTTTCCGTTAACTAACTGGAAAAGTTTGTCAACTAAAATTGCTTTAAGATCATCAAATTTCTGATCATATTCTGCTTCTAATGCAGCGATATCTTCTTTGTCTTTAGCACGCTTGCGCTTATCTTTTATCGCACGAGCAAATAACTTCTTATCAATTACAACTCCTCTTAAAGATGGAGAAGCTTTTAACGAAGCATCTTTAACATCCCCTGCTTTATCACCAAAGATTGCACGAAGCAGCTTTTCTTCTGGAGTTGGATCTGATTCTCCTTTTGGAGTAATCTTACCAATTAATATATCTCCAGGTTTAACTTCAGCACCAATTCTGATCATTCCGTTTTCATCAAGGTCTTTAGTAGCCTCTTCTGAAACGTTAGGAATATCATTGGTCAATTCTTCATTACCCAGTTTAGTATCTCTAACATCTAAAGAATACTCATCTACGTGAATAGATGTAAAGATGTCATCGCGTACAACTTTCTCAGAAATCACGATCGCATCCTCAAAGTTATACCCTTTCCAAGGCATGAAGGCTACTTTCATATTTCTACCTAAAGCTAATTCTCCGTTTTGAGTTGCATAACCTTCACAAAGTACTTGACCTTTAACAACCTTATCACCTTTTTCAACAATAGGCTTTAAGTTGATTGAAGTACCTTGGTTAGTTTTTCTAAACTTCACTAAAGGATATTCTTTAACATCACTATCAAAGCTTACCATAGCTTCTTCCTCAGTACGTTCGTACTTAATAGTAATTTTTTCAGCATCTACATATTCTACAACACCTGCTCCTTCAGCATTAATTAATACTCTTGAATCTGATGCTACTTGACGCTCTAATCCTGTTCCAACAATAGGAGCTTCAGGACGTAATAAAGGAACTGCCTGACGCATCATGTTAGATCCCATCAAAGCACGGTTAGCATCATCATGTTCCAAGAATGGAATTAATGACGCAGATATCGATGCAATCTGGTTTGGTGCAACATCGGTATAGTTAACACTTGTTGGCTCAATTACAGGAAAGTCACCTTCTTGACGAGAGATAACTTTATCATGTAATATCTTTCCATCATCATCAACCTTAACAGTTGCTTGAGCGATTAACATATCTTCCTCCTCCTCTGCACTTAAGTAAGTTGGAGCATTTTTGATATCTACAACACCATTTTCTACTTTTCTATATGGAGTTTCAATGAATCCCATTGAATTCACCTTAGCATATACACCTAAAGAAGAAATCAGACCAATGTTTGGACCTTCAGGAGTTTCAATAGGACATAAACGACCATAGTGTGTATAGTGAACGTCACGAACCTCGAAACCTGCTCTTTCTCTAGAAAGACCACCTGGTCCTAATGCTGATAAACGACGCTTATGAGTAATCTCCGCTAATGGATTCGTTTGATCCATAAACTGAGATAACTGGTTTGTACCAAAGAAAGAATTAATTACTGACGATAATGTCTTAGCATTAATCAAATCTATTGGAGTAAACACCTCATTATCACGAACGTTCATACGCTCACGAATAGTACGCGCCATACGAGCTAAACCAACACCAAACTGAGAAGATAATTGCTCACCTACAGTACGTACACGACGGTTAGATAAGTGATCGATATCATCAATCTCTGCTTTAGAGTTAATAAGCTCAATTAAATATTTTATAATGGTAATGATATCTTCTTTGGTAAGCACTTGCTTATCCATACCGATATCTAAACCTAATTTTTTATTCATTCTGTAACGACCTACTTCACCTAATGAATAACGTTGGTCAGAGAAGAATAACTTGTCAATTATACCACGTGCTGTCTCCTCATCTGGCGGCTCAGCATTACGTAATTGACGGTAGATGTGTTCAACAGCTTCTTTTTCAGAGTTTGTTGGGTCTTTTTGTAATGTATTATGAATAATTGCGTAATCTCCTTGTTGCGCACTTTCTTTGTGTAAAAGAATAGTTTTTACTTCTGCTTCAAGGATTTCTTCAATATTGTCTTTATCTATAATTGTGTCACGATCTAATACAATTTCGTTACGCTCAATAGATACTACTTCACCAGTATCTTCATCAACGAAATCTTCATGCCATGTGTTAAGTACACGAGCAGCAAGTTTACGACCTAGAACTTTCTTTAATCCAGATTTAGAAACTTTTACTTCTTCAGCAAGATCAAAAATCTCTAAAATATCTTTATCACGCTCAAAACCGATAGCACGGAAAAGTGTTGTTACAGGTAACTTTTTCTTTCTATCAATGTAAGCGTACATCACACTATTAATATCTGTAGCAAATTCTATCCAAGACCCTTTAAAAGGAATTACTCTTGCAGAATATAATTTTGTTCCATTAGCATGGAAAGACTGGCTAAAGAATACACCAGGCGATCTGTGTAACTGTGAAACTACCACACGCTCTGCACCATTGATACAGAAAGTACCACTAGGTGTCATGTATGGAATTGTACCTAAGTAAACATCTTGAACGATTGTTTCGAAATCCTCATGCTCAGGATCCGTACAATACAATTTCAATCTTGCTTTTAAAGGTACACTATAGGTTAATCCTCTTTCGATACATTCTTCAATTGTATATCTAGGTGGATCAATGAAGTAATCTAAAAATTCTAATACGAATTGATTACGTGTGTCGGTAATTGGGAAATTTTCCATGAAGGTATTGTATAAGCCTTCATTTCCTCTTTCTTCTGACTTTGTTTCTAATTGGAAAAAATCTTGGAAAGATTTTATTTGAATATCCAAAAAGTCTGGGTAATCTGTTCTATTTACAATAGAAGAGAAATTAATTCTTTCAGCCTTTTTTGCTAACATTGATGAACGAGATTTTTTATTAAAAAAATACTAAAAATGTATATAACACTTATATACACAAAAGGGTTTAGGTCCTATTCCGCAAATTTATTGCGAAACAGACCTAAACCATATATTGTAGGTTAAGCTGAGCTTACTTAAGCTCAACCTCAGCACCAGCTTCTTCTAACTGCGCTTTTAATGCTTCAGCTTCGTCTTTAGCAACACCTTCTTTTACGTTGTTTGGTGCACCGTCAACTAATTCTTTTGCATCTTTTAATCCTAAACCAGTTAATTCCTTAACTAATTTCACAACTGCTAATTTAGAAGCACCTGCTGCTTTTAATACTACATCAAATTCTGATTTTTCTTCTTCAGCGTCACCACCTGCAGCAGCTCCACCTGCAGCAACTGCAACAGCAGCAGCAGCTGGCTCAATACCGTACTCATCTTTTAATATAGTAGCTAATTCATTAACTTCTTTTACTGTTAAATTAACTAATTGTTCTGCGAAATCTTTTAAATCTGCCATTTTTCTATTGTTTTAATATGTGTGTGTTATTTTCTTTTGTGTTTGTTTNAAATATTATCCTTCTCTTTCAGATAATGTTTTTACTATACCAGCGATTGTTCCTCCACCAGACTTAAGTGCAGAAATAACATTCTTAGCTGGCGATTGTAACAATGTAACAATCTCTCCAAGAAGTTCTTCTCTTGACTTAATTTCAACTAGTGTATCTAACAATTCATCTCCAACATAGATTGCTTCTTCAATAAAAGCACCTTTTAATAAAGGCTTTTCAGATTTCTTACGAAATTCCTTAATTACCTTTGCAGGAGCATTACCTGTTTCAGAATACATTACTGATGTATTTCCTTTTAAAGTNGATGGTAATTCACCGAAATCTTTTTCNGATGCTTCCATNGCTTTCTCTAAAAGTGTATTCTTAACTACAGCTAATTTTATATTAGATTTAAAACACGCTCTTCTTAAATTAGAAGTTGTTGCTGCATCCAAACCAGATATATCTGTTAAATAGATGTTAGTACTATCTGCTAACTGAGCAGTCAACTCTTCAATTACTTGCGATTTTTCTTCTCTTGTCATAATATTCTAAGTTTAACTACTATACTATTTTTGTGTCTATTGCTATACTTGGGCTCATTGTACTAGACATGTAAATACTTTTCACGTAAGTACCTTTAGCAGCAGTTGGCTTTAGCTTAATTAAAGTAGATAGTAATTCGTTAGCGTTACCAACTAATTTATCAGTACTGAACGATGCTTTACCTATAGGTGCATGTACGATACCTGTTTTATCAACTTTAAAATCTATTTTACCAGCTTTTACTTCACTTACAGCTTTACCTATATCCATAGTAACTGTACCTGTTTTAGGGTTTGGCATAAGACCTCTTGGTCCTAACACTCTACCTAATGGTCCTAACTTACCCATAACGCTTGGCATAGTAACGATAACGTCTACATCTGTCCAACCATCTTTTATTTTTTGTAAGTATTCATCTAACCCAACATAATCAGCACCTGCTTCTTTGGCTTCGTCTTCTTTATCTGGAGTTACTAATGCAAGAACCTTCATGTCTTTACCTGTACCGTGCGGTAAAGAAACAACACCACGAACCATTTGGTTGGCTTTACGTGGATCTACACCTAATCTTACTGCTATATCTACTGAAGCATCAAACTTAGTGTATGTAATTTCTTTTAGTAAAGCTGAAGCTTCTTCTATAGAGTAAAGTTTGTTATTATCAACCTTTGCTCTAGCTTCTTTTTGCTTCTTTGTTAATCTTGCCATTTCTAAAAATTTAGTTTGGAGCTTCACCTCCTTTAACAGTGATACCCATTGATCTTGCAGTACCAGCTACCATTTTCATAGCTGACTCGATTTCAAATGCATTTAAATCTTGCATTTTATCTTCTGCAATTGCTTTAACTTGATCCCAAGTTACTTTTGCTACTTTACGTCGGTTAGGTTCTCCTGATCCTTTTTTTACTTTGGCCGCTTCTAATAATTGTACTGCTGCTGGTGGAGTCTTGATTACAAAATCAAAAGATTTGTCTTTGTAAACAGAGATTACCACAGGTAAAACTTTACCTGGTTTATCTTGAGTTCTAGCATTAAATTGCTTACAGAACTCCATGATGTTAACTCCAGCGGCACCTAAAGCGGGTCCTACCGGTGGCGATGGATTCGCAGCACCTCCCCGAACTTGTAGCTTAACTACTTTGTCTATTTCTTTTGCCATTTCTAAATGTTTAATGCGAATATCTAAATTTGGAAGCTAGATGACTCGCTATCTTTATTGTAACAATTATTATACTTTTTCTACTTGCATATAGCTTAATTCTAACGGTGTCTTTCTTCCAAAAATCTTCACCATTACTTCAAGCTTACGCTTTTCTTCATTGATTTTCTCGATTGTTCCATCAAATCCGTTGAATGGACCATCGATAACTTTTACAGTTTCTCCTTTTGTGAATGGTATTGCAACATTAGCATCTGCTTCAATTGACAATTCATCTACTTTACCTAGCATTCTGTTTACTTCAGACTGTCTTAACGGCACAGGATCTCCTCCTTTTGTCTCACCTAAAAAACCAATAACATTTGTAATTGACTTAATAATGTGAGGAATCTCACCACTTAAATTGGCTTGAATCATTATATAACCAGGAAAATAAACCTTTTCTTTATTGATTTTTTTCCCGTTACGTATTTGTATTACCTTTTCTGTAGGTACTAAAACCTGATCAACATAATCATCTAAACCTAATCTAGAAATTTCATTTTCTATATAGGTTTTTATTTTATTTTCTTGACCACTTACAGCCCTAACAACATACCATTTTTTATCAGACATCTTTCCCCTTATGTTATTATTAGCTAATCATTTCAAAATAAGCTTTCACAGCTCTACTAAACACTGTATCCACACCCCAAATAGCTAAAGAAAATAGAATTGAAAACACAGCTACGATTACCATTAATCTCTGTGCTTCTGGCCATGGTGTCCATGATACATTGTTTTTCAATTCTTCAAAAGATTCTTTTATATAAGTTGCTATTCCTGCCATTTGAATACTTTTTTAAGATGAAATAATCATCTGATTAAATTTGCACGGGAGGAGAGACTCGAACTCCCGACACCTGGTTTTGGAGACCAGTGCTCTACCAACTGAGCTACACCCGTAAATAATAATCAAGGCGTTCCGAAAAAACGGAACACCTCAATTACCTATTTATTATATTTTAGTTTAGTCTAAAATTTCAGTTACCTGACCAGCACCAACTGTTCTACCACCTTCACGGATAGCGAAACGTAAACCTACGTTCATTGCAATTGTGTTAATCAACTCAACAGTGATTGTTAAGTTATCACCAGGCATTACCATTTCTACACCATCAGGTAATTGGATATTTCCAGTTACGTCAGTTGTACGTACGTAGAACTGTGGACGGTAGTTATTATGGAATGGAGTGTGACGACCACCTTCTTCTTTCTTAAGGATATAAACCTCAGCTTTGAATCTTGAGTGTGGAGTTACAGAGCCTGGCTTAGTGATTACCATACCTCTTGTGATTTGAGTTTTCTCAATCCCACGAAGTAGGATACCAACGTTATCACCAGCTTCACCTCTATCTAATATCTTACGGAACATCTCAACACCCGTAATAGTAGATGTTAATTTACCAGCACCCATACCAATGATCTCTACAGGATCCCCAGTGTTAGCAACACCAGTCTCGATACGACCAGTTGCAACAGTACCACGACCTGTAATAGAAAATACATCTTCTATAGGCATAAGGAAAGGCTTATCAACATCACGTGCAGGAAGCTCAATCCAGTTATCAACAGCTTCCATAAGTTCCATAACTTTATCAACCCATTGCTGCTCACCATTCAATGCACCTAAAGCAGAACCTTGTACAACAGGACCATTATCACCATCATATTCATAGAAGCTTAATAAATCACGCACTTCCATCTCAACTAGCTCAAGAAGTTCTTCATCATCAACCATATCCACTTTGTTCATGAAAACAACAATACGAGGAATACCTACCTGACGACCAAGAAGGATGTGCTCACGTGTTTGTGGCATAGGACCATCTGTAGCAGCAACAACAAGAATAGCGCCGTCCATTTGAGCAGCACCAGTTACCATGTTCTTCACATAATCCGCGTGACCTGGACAGTCAACGTGAGCATAGTGACGATTAGCAGTTGCGTACTCAACGTGAGAAGTGTTAATTGTAATACCTCTTTCTTTTTCTTCAGGAGCATTATCAATAGAATCAAAGCTTCTTAATTCAGAAAGACCTGCATTAGCAAGTACTGTAGTAATAGCAGCAGTCAAGGTAGTTTTACCGTGATCTACGTGTCCTATAGTACCAATATTTAAGTGGGGTTTGGAACGATCAAAAGTTGCCTTTGCCATGATTTAAATAATTTTAATCTTAGTTATTATTAGTGTTCAATTTTTTAAGCTAACGAGTATGCTACGATTTTTTACGCATGCAAAAAAACGGAGCGTTAAAAAAACACCCGTTTACTAAGCAGTTATTCTGCTCTTGAGCCAACGACGGGATTTGAACCCGTGGCCTCTTCCTTACCAAGGAAACGCTCTACCCCTGAGCTACGTCGGCTTAATGTGCAAAATCTTTCCACTATAGAAGTTTTACAAATTTTGCCCGGGCTGACCTACTCAGCTAAAAGGGCTTGGAAAAGGCTTTCGCCTCATTACAAACTTCAATAAAGAAGTTCTGTTGAGCGGGAGACCGGGTTCGAACCGGCGACATTCAGCTTGGAAGGCTGACGCTCTACCAACTGAGCTACTCCCGCTTTTAATTTTCAGGCTGCAAATTTATGAAGTATAAATTAAAAAATCAGCTTAATCATTAAAATAATTTTGTGGGGAGAGCAGGATTCGAACCTGCGAAGTCGAAAGACAACAGAGTTACAGTCTGTCCTCGTTGGCCGCTTGAGTATCTCCCCATTTTATTGGTATTTCCAGTATTTCAAAAAACGAAGCGAAATTCTCTAACGCTTTGATTTTGAGCCGATGAAGGGACTCGAACCCCCGACCCCGAGATTACAAATCACGTGCTCTAGCCAACTGAGCTACATCGGCTTTTAAACGCCTAACTAAGCGTAAAAAAGTCCGCTATTTCTAACGGACTGCAAATGTAGAATAATTTTATATCTAACAAAACTTTTTGCGATTTTTTTTTTAGGCAATTGCTCTAATTTTATGTTTTCGCTTTAGCAACCATCTTTCCAGTGACTGTGCGCAGTTATCTGTACCCTCTTCAAAACTCTTAGCAAGCTTTTTTACAATTATCTCATCTCCAGGGACACTCAATAAAATTTCGACTATTTTATTCTCTCTGCTCTTCGTGTTTTGAACTTTTAAGAACACATCTGCAAAAATAATTCGATCATAATACTGTTCGAGCTTATCCATTTTTTTTTGAATGAAATTGATCAATTTTTGATCTGCATCGAAATTCGGAGTTTGCACACTTACTTTCATAGTTTGCCATTTTAAGTTAATAAAAAGAGTTACTACTGCTTGGTATTGCGAGGGTGCGCAGCACTATGTACTTTAGTCAGTTCTGCTATACTATTGTGCGTATAGACCTGAGTAGCAGCTAGACTCGTGTGCCCCAGCAATTCCTTCACAGCATTTAAATCAGCCCCGTGGTTGAGTAAATGAGTCGCGAAAGTATGTCGTAACATATGAGGACTTGTTTTTACCTTGGGGGAAACCTTACTAAAATAGCTTTTTATCTTTCTGTAAACAAACGTTTCATGCATTTTAACGCCTTTATTATTCAACAAAAGCCATGGCTCTGTATTTTGTGGCCAGCGTAGTGTTCTTTCTTCCTCATAAAGCTTTAAACTATCGCATACGGGACTAAGCAGCGGCAACAGGCGCTCTTTATTACGCTTTCCCAATACTTTTACAGTAGCCGACTCAATATCTACATCTGTATTCTTTAAATTAATCAACTCGCTACGTCGCATTCCCGTACCGTAAAAAAGTTCTACTATCAACCTATCTCTTACAGCTTCATAACCTTTTAGCTCTTCAATAAGCTTAAAGACATCGTCAACTTCTCCAGATGAAAATGGGATCTGGATCTTCTTAGACATTTTCAAAGCTTTATGCTTCTTTAAAGGCGAATCTGTCACCTGCCCTATTTTATGAAGAAATTTGTAAAAAGTTTTGAGAGAAGAAATCTTTCTGTTAATACTTCGTGTCGAGATATTTTCTTCACCCAATTTCACAATCCAGCTGCGCACTGTTGAATAACTTATCTCTGCAGGGTCTTTAATATCAAAATTATCTGCAGCAAACTCAAAAAAGCCTACTATGTCATTGTGATAAGCGGCTACAGTGTGCTTGCTATAATTACGCTCAAGCTGTAAATATTCTAAAAAGGGCTTTATATGCATCAAGAATTTTGCATTAATATAAAGATTATAAATATAAAAATCTGCCATAAATTAAGGTAACCTTAATCTAGGCAGATTTATTTTATAATGAAAGAGGATAAGTCTTTCCGTTAAAAACCCATTATCCTAAAAATAGGATTAGACAGATTTTACTAAATATCTTCCTGATCTCTTAGACCCTGGATGTAAGATGCTTTCTGTATTTCCCTTCTGCGAGATACAGATGGTTTTGTGAAGGCCTGACGATCACGCAGCTTACGCATTGTTCCTGTTCTGTCAAACTTTCTTTTAAAACGCTTAAGCGCTCTATCGATATTTTCTCCGTCTTTTACTGGTATAATTAACATAGTGGTACCTCCTTTCTTTTGATTCTTACTGTTTTCAGGCTGCAAAGATAATTTATTTAATAGAAGCTACAACTAATATTGAAAAAACATTTTGCAACTACTTTGCTACCTTGCTTTGCTCTGCTGCAGGCTTATATTCCTTCTTATCTATAATTATCTTAGCGATAACTTCTTTTAAAATTTCAGATGTACCGCCGCCTATAGGCCCTAGTCTACTATCGCGGAACATTCTGGCCATTGGGTAATCTTCCATATAACCATAACCTCCTAANATTTGNAGNCATTTNTAAATNACTTCATCTGCGATTTTAGTNGAAAGNAATTTTGACATACTTGCTTCTTTAACNACATAATCNCCGGCATCAAGATTTTTCGCNACAGCATAATTAAATGCTTTNCACATCTCAATCTCACTNGCCATCTCTGCAATNCTGTGACGCATTGATTGAAATTTATCTATNGTCTTACCAAAAGCCATNCGCTCNGAAGCATATTTCATTGCATAATCAAGNGCATANTCTGCACGCGCATGACCATTNACNCCCATAATTAAGCGCTCAAGGGCAAAATGCTGCATGATGTAAGAGAAACCTTTATCAATCTCTCCTAAAACATTTTCCTGAGGNACACGTACATTATCAAAAGCTATCTCACCCGTGTCTGAAGCTCGCCAACCNAATTTATTCAATTTAGTAGCNCTNACNCCTTTAGTCTCCCTATCNATNACAAATANTGAAATACCTTTATTNCCNTTTTCNGGAGTTGTTTTTGCNGCTACCACAAGATAGTCTGAATAAACGCCGTTAGTNATAAAGGTCTTAGAGCCATTNATAATAAAATCNTTNCCNTCTTGTACCGCNGTAGANCGCATACCTGCCACATCTGAACCNCCAAANGGTTCTGTAATNCAAAGGCAGCCTACCATATCTCCTGCAATACTTGCNGCGAGGTACTTAGATTTTATAAACTCATCNCCTTCNGCCTTNAGATGGGTCATCGCCAGATAAGCATGNGCCCATATTGCCGCAGCAAAGCCACCAGAATTTATTTTCTGCAACTCTTCAAGAAGTATAACGGTATAAAAAAGATCAAGATCGAGACCACCATAAGCTTCTGGATAGGCGAGGCCAAAATAACCCATATCGCCAAATTTCTTCCAGATATGATTATCTATAATCCCTGTTTCTTCCCAATCATCTATATGAGGGACAACTTCCTTTTTTAAAAAATCTTGCAAACTTTCTCTAAAGAGTCTGTGCTCTTCTGAAAAATAGGTGTTATTCATGTACCGCTTTTTGGGTTTATAAAAAATTCAATTGGCAGAGGTTGCAGGCAGGTAAAGATGTGTAAATTCAAAAACCTGAACTAATTTTGGTTAGTCGACAAATATAATTTAATTCGGTCAAATTTGTATGGCGTTATTCCCGGTATTTTATTCAATTCATCAAGGTCTTCAATCCCCTCATGCAGCAGCCGGTAATCTACTATTTCTTTTGCCACGTCAAAAGTGATGTATGGCAGCGTAGAAAGATCTGAAGCGCTGGCGGTATTCACATTCATTATTTCTATTTGTGGCTCATTTATAACTGTGTATTTGTCTTTTATAGCATAAACCACCTTATTTGGCACCCCGTAAACATCAAATAATTGATTATCTTCTAAGAAGCCACCTATACGTTTCCTAAAATACAGAATATCACGCGCTGCTTTTTGGGTCATCCCATCAATACTCATCAATTCATCATGCGTAATTTTATTGAGAGCTTTCTTAGGATTTTCTTTGCTGGTAGTGGCAGATTTATTTTTTGAAGTTGAATTGGTCACCCAATCCGGAAACTTAAAATATGGTGAAATGTCGGCTAAAAGTGAGTCAGAAACGCCTGTAACCTGCTTAAAATCGGCAGCAGAGTTGATCCAGTTATCGGTTTCGCGAAAGCGATGCAGTTTATCAATTTCTTCAGGAGACATCCCTAAAGTATATCCTTTGTAATCGCTAATAAAATTGGGATTAAACGGGTAAAAATCGGGTTTTTCAACCTGTTTTTCGGCTGATTTTATAGAATCTATCTGCCGCTGAATTGTAACTATCCGCTCTTTATTATAATCTACTTCTGGCGAAAAATCAACCCATATATAAACAGCGAGACCTGCAACAATGAGTATGATTAAAATCAAAATCCCACTACGCTTCTGGACATCCATAAGCAAGTGGGATTTTAAAGACATTTTTAATCGTGATTTATATTTCTTTTACTTCTTTGCTTTCATGATCTATAGAAGCATTCATCTTACCTATTTTAATGGCATTGAGGTATTTTCTTAGTTCCTTTTTAACCTTTGGCGAAAGCAGCAACAGACCAATTATATTGGGAAATACCATAGCAAAGATCATCGCATCAGAGAAAGCGATTACCGCACCAAGACTTGAAGATGCTCCTACGATAAGGAATAATAAGAATAGAACTTTATAAACAACATCAGAAGTTTTTCCTTTTCCGAATAAATATTTCCAGGACTGAAGACCATAATATGACCATGAGATCATAGTAGAAATTGCAAACAAAATAACTGCGATAGTAAGTACTATAGAGAAATAAGGTATTGCAGAATCAAAAGCTACAGAAGTTAGATCTACACCATTTATGGGTTGATTTGTAGCATTAAGCATTACATTACTTGCAGCGTCAAGATTACCATAGGTAAATAAGTTGTGCTTTGCGTTTGTAATAACAATTACAACAGCAGTCATAGTACAAATTATAACTGTATCTACAAATGGCCCAAGAAGTGCAGTTAAACCTTCACTTGCCGGGTAACGAGTTTTTACTGCAGAGTGTGCAATAGCCGCAGACCCAACACCAGCTTCATTAGAAAACGCCGCACGTTGAAAACCTACAATTAAAACCCCTACTACCCCACCAAAGGCTGCATTAGGATTTATTGCACCTTGCCAAATCTGGTTAGCAGCGTAAGGTATCATATCATAATTGATACAGATAATTATTAGACCTGCCAGAATATAAATGATAGCCATGAATGGAACCACTTTTTCAGTAACAGAACCTATTCTTTTAATTCCACCTATAATAACCAGACCAACGATTATAGCCATTACAATACCGCTATAAAGACCAGCATTAGGATTTTCCCAACCCATCATCTGGATTAACTGAGAAGCAGCCTGATTAGACTGAAACATGTTACCCCCACCAAAGGAGCCACCTATACACATTATTGCAAAGAATACGGCGAGAACTTTACCAAGACCAGCCATACCCATTTCTTTTAGTCCTTTAGAAAGATAATACATGGGACCACCGTAGGTTTTACCTTCTTCATCAACTTCACGGTATTTAACACCTAAAGTACATTCGGTAAATTTTGAAGCCATACCTAAAATACCGGCTAATATCATCCAGATTGTTGCACCGGGACCACCTAATGCTATTGCTACGGCTACACCGGCAATATTCCCCAATCCTACAGTAGCAGAAAGGGAAGCGGTTAATGCCTGAAAGTGTGTAACCTCACCGGGAACTTCACCTGTTAAGTGAATAGTATCTTTAATTTTTCCATCTTCAACCACAATTTCCTCATCTGCGGGAACATGATGATCTAGTTCATCATATTTACCAGAAGCAGTTTTTAATGAGGTTTTGGTATACATAAAGTTTACCCCTTTAAAATAAATAGTAAAGAACATCGCACCTAATAATAAAAGAATAATTACGATGGGCAGATCTTTACCTGCAATTTGTACAGGGTAAAAAATTAAGTCTACTATGGGAGTTGTATATTTTGCAAAAGACTCATTAATTGATTCGCCTAAACTTTGACTTTCTTGGGCAAAACTGAAAAAAGGAAATATTAAACAACAAATCGAGAGTATAAATTTATTCATGAGAAATTCTGGGTTATTATATTTTTTAGATGAAAACGGCAAGATGCTAAAAAAATAGTCTGCTTCAAAGACAAAACCAGTTAAAATACTCAATCGATAGAGAATGATTCGAAATACAATTCAATTTTCTACAAAAAAAATCCTCAATAAATTGATAATTAGTATTAACCTTTAATTAGCAATTTACTGAAGAAATTAATATATAGTTCCCTATTTGAATAAATTCTGCTATTTAATAGCAGCTTCTTTGAGCTTTATGGCAGATAAATAGCGTGTGAGTTGTTGTTTTACCACCGGAAAGAGGAAGAAAAGACCTACCATGTTAGGAAAAATCATCGCAAAAATCATCGCATCAGAAAAATCCCAGATCGATTTCATGTTTGCTGCAGCCCCAATTACAACAAAAGTCAGAAAGAGTAATTTATAAACGAGATCAGCGGTTTTCCCTCTGCCAAATAAATACTTCCAGGCCTGTAAACCATAATATGACCAAGATATCATAGTAGAAACAGCAAAAAGAACAACTGCGATTGTTAGAAATATTTGAGAAAATGGAATAAACTCAGCAAAAGCTTTTGAAGTAATTCCTGCTCCTTCGTATGACATACCATCTATAATAACTGCTCCAGAGCCATCACCACCATATTCAAAAGCACCATTAAAATTAAAAATGATAATAACCAGTGCAGTCATTGTACAAATTACCACCGTGTCTATAAAAGGTTCAAGAAGTGCAACCAGACCTTCGCTGGCAGAATATTTTGTACGTACTGCCGAGTGTGCAATAGAAGCAGACCCTGCTCCTGCTTCATTAGAAAAAGCAGCTCGCTTAAAACCAACCAGCAGCACACCTATTATACTCCCAACACCAATAGCTCTGGGATTAAAAGCTTCTTCAATAATCAATGCAATTGCATCATCCATCAAACCTATGTTGGCCAATACAATGTAAATACAAGCCGCCAGATACATAATCGCCATAAAAGGAACGATTTTTTCGGTTACAGAGGCGATTCTTTTAATACCACCTATGATCACAATTCCTACTAAAACGGCCAGAACTATCCCTATCCAGAATCCTGCACCCGTACTTTCAAGATTGAATAATTCTTTTAACACAATAGTTGCCTGGTTAGACTGTGCTGCATTACCACCACCAAATGAGCCGCCTATGCAGAAAACAGCAAATAGAACTGCGGCAATTTTACCAAGAGTTGCAAAACCTTTTTCTTTTAAACCTTTTGTTAAGTAATACATAGGCCCGCCATAAATAGTCCCGTCTGTACCCACATCACGGTACTGAACACCAAGAGTACATTCTACAAATTTGGTAGACATACCCAGCAGACCGCAAATGATCATCCAGAAAGTTGCCCCGGGACCTCCCAGTGCAATTGCCAGAGCTACGCCCGCTATATTTCCATTTCCTACGGTACCAGAAACCGCAGTCGCCAGAGCCTGAAAATGGCTTACTTCTCCTGCAGAGCTTTCGTCACGAATTGTATCGATAATATCACCGTCTATAGCGAGGTCATCATCCAGACTTTCTATATGAGATTCAAAATCTTTAACGGTATTCATATCAACACCATTTGCGATACCCTCTTCTCCATATAATATTTTGGCACCATGATTCTCTATATCTTCATATTTGCCTCGTACTGTTTGTATGGCGCGCCAGAAATATCTAAAATTTGGGAAACCAAAATAAACAGTAAAAAAGAGCGCACTAAAAACAAGAAGTATCAATACGAACGGTGTATCAAAAACTGTAAAGAATATTAGTTTTGAAAAGAAATTTGAAACAGGAGCAAAGGCTTGGTTTATTTGCTCATCGATACCTACCTCTCCTGTCTGTTGTGCAAAAGAAGATATTGTTGCACACAGAAATACCAATAGAAAAAGGGATTTTTTCATATTTACCAGAATAATTTAGTTAATGATTCAGAAGTTGATGAATTTCCAAAATCACTC
>PAJL01000089.1 GCA_002706045.1 Flavobacteriaceae bacterium | reverse complement strand
AAACCATTACTATAAATGATGATGGAACCTTTAAAGACACTTTAAAAGTTGAAGAAGGAGATTATACTTTTCAAGTAGGTAATCAATACGGTCAAATATACTTAAAGAATGATAATGAATCGTCTTTCACTGCTGAATATGATTCTCTTGTGAAAACTATTGAATTTAAAGGTGATGATTCTGACACTAATAATTTTTCGGTTCAATCCTTCTTAATTGCTAATGACTATTTCACTAGAGACCTTATGACAAGTGGAACTAAGGAAGATTTAGATTCTGCTATAAAGAATTATCAAGATGCTTACAGTGATTTAAAAAATAAATATAGTGATGTCGATTCAACACATGTTGCTATTATAGATCAAAACGTAAAAAGAACAGAAAGCCAAGTACAAAGCTATATGTCTAGAAGGTTAGCTACTAAAGCTGCGCTTCCAAAAGGATCTAAATCCCCTGATTTTGTTAACTACGAAAATCATGCAGGTGGAAATATGTCTCTGTCAGATTTTAAAGGAAAATATGTATACATTGATGTTTGGGCAACTTGGTGCGGACCTTGTATAAGAGAAATTCCTTCACTTAAAAAAGTTGAAGAACAATATCATGACAAAAACATTGCATTTGTAAGTATTTCTGTAGATAACGGTAGAGGTTATAAAAATGATCCTGAAGCAGCACATGAAGGCTGGAAAAAAATGGTTGTGGATAAAGATTTAGGTGGTATTCAACTTTATGCTGATAATGGCTTTCAATCTCAGTTTGTTCAAGATTATAAGATCAATGGTATACCAAGATTTATTTTAATAGATCCGGATGGAAATATCGTGAGTTCTGATGCACCAAGACCATCAAGTCCTGCATTAGTTAAGTTATTTGATGAATTAGGAATTTAAGATTCCGAAACGCATAGAAATAAAAAAAGCCTTCGAATGAAGGCTTTTTTTTATTGTCTTTGTTTATTTATTCCCGTCGTCTTGGGATTGTTCATTTGGTTGCTCTGGCTGTTTAAATAGATCGATATAAGCTTCACCAATAGTTTCAATGATATGACTTGCTATTAAACTTTGATACCCATAATCTTCTAAAGAAATATCTGCAGATTTTCCATGAAGATAAACTCCAAAAATAGTTGCTACCAATGGTTGGTAACCTTGTGCTATTAAACCTGTAATAATTCCTGTGAGTACATCTCCGCTTCCAGCAGTGGCCATTCCAGGGTTTCCTGTTGTGTTGATATATAATTTGTCTTGAAAAACAGTAATTGAATTAGCACCTTTTATTAAAACGATAAGATTATATTGCTTAGAAAAAGCTTTTACTTTCTTCAACTTGTCAAAATCATCTGACCATTTTCCAATTAACCGTTCCAATTCCTTAGGATGCGGTGTTAATACTGTCATCTCTGGCAACAAACTCAATAAATCTTTATTTTCAGATAATAAATTTATGCCATCAGCATCTATTACTAAGGGTGTTTTATTTGTCTTTAGGAAAGCTTCAAAAGCAGTTGCAGTAGTCTTCGTTGTGCCTAGTCCAACGCCAATTCCTATGACGGTAGGTGCAATATCAAATTCTATTTTTGAGATGTTTTCTTCCTCAGTATCGGTTATCACCATAACTTCTGGAATTGAAGCTTGAATACTATGGTAACCACATTTTGGAATGTAAGCTGTTACCAAACCTGNTCCAGACGATAAAGCTGCCCTACTCGNTAAGTTTACAGCACCTATCTTTCCATAACTACCACCTAAAATTAGAGCATGTCCAAAATCTNCTTTATGCGCAAATNTGTCTCTTGGNTTATATAATGGTAATACTTCAAACTTTGAAATTAATTCTGCTTCTGTTTCTGTTTTAGCTAAATATTCTCTGTCAATCCCAATATCTAAAACTTCCCACTGAATTGTATATTTTGCAGTCTCTGGTAAAAAGAAAACCAATTTTGGTGATTGAAAACTCAAAGTAAAACCTGCATGAACAACAGCACCCTCATTTTCAACAGGTTTATCAGTATAAAGCCCAGAAGGAATATCTATGGCTAGCGTAAACGCTTTAGAAGCTTTAAATTTTTGAAAAATTCCTTGTACCCAATCTGCAGGAGGTCTGTTTAAACCAATACCAAATACAGCATCAACAATAATATCATCTGAATGAATTTCAGGAAAATCGTTATCACTTGTAAGCATTACTGGCCATTCCTTTGTAACCTCTTTAATACGGTCGTAATTTANGAGAAAATCCTTTGAGCGCTTATCACTATAATTTACAATGTATGTAAACACATTATAACCATGCTGAATTAAGTGTCTGGCTAAAACCANGCCATCNCCACCATTATTACCAATACCACAGAANACATGAACCGGAACTTGAGCTCCCTGCATACGCATATGAATCCAATTAAAAATTTGCGTTCCTGCACGTTCCATTAAGTCGGTCGAGGATATATTTTGACGCTCTGTGGTGAGTTTATCACCTTCGTAAATTTGTTCTTTTGAAAATAATTTCATTTAACTCTTAAAATTTTTGCAAATGGCTATTTCTGTTTAATTTTCAATAAAATAAACAGCTCTATTTTACTAATTCCCTAAAAAGGAATGATTTGTTTTTTTATTGTTGTAAAAATAATACATTTGAATAGTAATGAAGAAAAAAATCAACATATCAGAAAATACAATATGCACTATGTGTGCTGCTATTTCTATGTCTATTTTTTCTACGATGATTACCCNTTGGGGTAATTTATAATATATTCTTCCGTTCCCATTTGTCTGCATTGACATTTTATCCTAAGTTAATTTACATATTCAAAAAACATGAAAGTTCTCAAATTTGGNGGAACATCTGTAGGTTCAGCCGAAAATATAAATAAAGTTATTTCAATTTTAGATCAACAATCTAAAGACTCAAACATTGCCGTGGTAGTTTCTGCTGTTGGTGGTGTAACAGATAAATTATTAGAAGCTGCAAATTTAGCCTGTAGCNGTGATAAAGATTACATTGAGAAATACAATAAAATCTGGTCTATTCACAATAANGTTATTGAAGGTCTTTTTTTAAATACTTCTAAAGAANTAAAAGAAGCGCANGAGGAATTGCAAGAACTCATCACTGAAAAACTTAATAATCTTAGAAACCTTTTAGATGGTATTTATCTTATCAATGAGTTATCGCCAAAGACTAAAGACAAACTTCTGAGCTTTGGTGAATCTTTATCTTCCTCTATAATATTTCACACACTGAAATCTAGAAATTCTGATGTTTTCTTAAAAAATTCTCAGGAATTAATTATTACAGATAATAATTTCAACAATGCTACGGTAAATTTTGAAATTACCAATTCAAACATCAAATCGTTTTTTAGTAACAATACAAATGACATTGTTTTATTACCAGGTTTTATTTCAAAATCTATAACCGACGAGATTACTACTTTAGGTAGAGGTGGATCAGATTATACGGCAGCAATAGTTGCTGCAGCTATCAATGCGAAAGAATTACAAATATGGACCGATGTTAGTGGTATGTTTACCACCAATCCAAAAATTGTAAAACAAGCTGCGCCAATTGTTGAACTTTCCTATCAGGAAGCTGTAGAATTATCACATTTTGGCGCTAAAGTTTTATATCCACCAACTGTAATGCCTGTACTAAAAAAGAAAATTCCAATAGTTATTAAAAACACTATGGATCCTGATGCTTCTGGAACAACAATTACAGAAGATGTAAAAGCCAATGGCTCACCTGTAAAAGGTATTAGTAATATAGACAACATTGCCTTACTTACGTTGCAAGGCAATGGAATGGTCGGTGTTCCTGGTTTTAGCAAACGCCTATTCGAAACTTTAGCACAAGAGAAAATAAACATTATTCTTATCACGCAATCGTCTTCTGAACATTCCATCTGTTTTGGTATTTCAGATGTTGATGCCAAACGTGCCAAGGAAGTCATTGATGCTGTTTTTGAATACGAAATCTCCCTTCAAAAATTAGATCCTATAGTTGTAGAAACTGATTTATCGATTATCGCGGTTATAGGTGACAAAATGAAGAGTCACCAAGGTATTAGTGGAAAAATGTTCAGCACACTTGGCAAAAACAATGTAAATATTAGAGCTATAGCGCAAGGTGCTTCTGAACGAAATATATCTGCAGTTATTCATAAAAATGATGTAAAAAAAGCATTGAACAGCTTACACGAACAGTTCTTTGAAATTAAAACCAAGCAAGTTAATTTATTCATCACTGGTGTAGGAAATGTTGGAGAACGCCTTATCGAACAGATAAAACAGCAAAAATCCTACGTTAAAGAAAACCTTAAAATAAACCTTAGAATTATAGGGCTTTCTAANTCTAGAACTATGCTTATCAANGATGATGGTATTAACTTAAAAAACTGGAAAGANGATTTAGCAAAAGGCGAAGAAGCNAGTTTGTATACNTTTTTTCAATATGCCAAACGNCTCAATCTTAGGAATTCAGTTTTTGTAGATATCACAGCAAATGAAGATGTAGCAAAGGTTTATGGTGGCTATTTAAGAGAAAGTATTTCTGTTGTGGCTTGTAACAAAATTGCTTGTTCTGGTGATATTGCCTATTATAATGAGTTGAAAGAATTGTCAAGAAAATATAACTCATCATTCTTATTTGAAACCAATGTTGGTGCAGGTTTACCAGTTATTGATACTTTAAATCATTTAATCGCTTCTGGTGACGAAATCAATACCATACAGGCGGTGCTTTCTGGTAGTTTGAATTTTATCTTCAATAATTTTAATGACAAAACAACCTTTTATGATGTTGTAAAACAAGCACAAGAAGAAGGTTATACAGAACCAGATCCAAGAATAGATTTAAGTGGTATTGATGTTGCAAGAAAAGTTCTGATTCTTGCCAGAGAAAGTGGTCATTCTATTGAATTATCTGATTTACAAAGTGATAATTTCCTAACAGAAAATGCTATGAAAGCTAAAACTGTAGATGATTTTTTCAGTACCTTGAAAGATGACGAAGCCTACTACCAAAGCTTATATAAATCAGCAAATGATAAAAATTGTCAGCTAAAATTTGTTGCCGAATTTGATGATGGCAAAGCTAAAGTTGGCTTAAAGGAAATTCCTGAAGGTCATCCGTTTTATAATCTTAAAGGGAAAGATAATATCGTAATGTTTTACACGCAACGTTATCCGGAACAACCTATGATTATTAAAGGAGCTGGTGCTGGTGCTGATGTTACGGCTTCTGGTTTATTTGCAGATATCATTAGAGTTGCCAACAATTAAAGGTCAGAATAGAAAATGAACAACGAAATTAAAATTTTCTCACCTGCAACTGTAGCCAACGTAGCCTGTGGATTTGATGTACTAGGGTTTTGTCTCGATACTATTGGTGACGAAATGGTCATTAGAAAAACAGATGAAAAAGGTATTAAAATCGTAAAAATTGAAGGCTACGATTTACCTTTTGAAGCCGAAAAGAACGTCGCTGGTGTTTCTGCTTTAGCCATGTACAATGACCTACAACCAGACTGCGGATTTGAAATTGAAATTTACAAAAACATAAAACCAGGAAGTGGTATTGGTAGTAGTTCGGCTAGTGCGGCTGGAAGTGTTTTCGGGATGAACGAGCTTCTTGGGCAGCCTTTAGATAAAGCTAAACTTACTTATTATGCTATAAAAGGTGAAGCTTTAGCAAGTCAGTGTGAGCATGCAGATAATTTGGCTCCTGCAATCTTTGGCGGTTTTACTTTAGTAAAAAGTGTAAATCCTATTCAAATTTTAGAGCTCCCTACTCCATCAGATTTATATGCAACGCTAATTCATCCGCAAATCGAAATAAAAACCTCTGAGGCGAGAGCTATTTTACCAAAGGAAGTGCCGTTAGCAAATGCCATAACGCAATGGGCAAATGTTGGTAGTTTGGTACATGCACTTCACACTTCTGATTATGAACTAATCAAAGATGCATTAAACGATGTGGTTATAGAACCTTATAGAAAACAACTTATTCCTCATTTTGACGCTGTAAAGGATTCTGTTTTAGAAGCTGGAGCTTTGGGTTGTGCTATTTCTGGCTCTGGACCATCTATTTTCGCTTTGAGTAAAGGTGAAGCCACAGCTAGAACTGTTGAAAATGCTATGAAAGCTATTTACTCTAAAACAGCTATAAAATTCGAAACCTATGTTTCAAAAATCAATACTCAAGGCATAAAAACGCTAAGTAAATGAACTACTATTCTTTAAATAAAAAAGCCCCTAAGACAACATTTGCAGACACTGTTGTTAGAGGTCTTGCTCCTGATAAAGGTTTATATTTTCCTGAGTCTATAACACCTTTAGAGCCTTCTTTTTTTGAAACTATTGAAAGTAAATCCAATACTGAGATTGCTTTTGAAGCCATTAAACAGTTCATCCTTCCAGAAATTCCTGAAGAAGAATTGAAACAAATTATAGAAGAAACGCTGAGTTTTGATTTTCCTGTGGTAAAAATTAATGAAAACATATCTACATTAGAGCTTTTTCATGGGCCAACGATGGCATTTAAAGATGTTGGAGCCCGTTTTATGGCGCGATGTTTAGGCTATTTTAATACATCTAACACTAATGAGGTAACCGTTTTGGTGGCAACTTCTGGAGATACTGGTGGTGCTGTAGCTAATGGTTTTTTAAAAGTAAAAGGTGTTAATGTTGTAATTCTTTATCCGAGTGGAAAAGTAAGCGATATTCAAGAGAAGCAATTAACTACTCTAGGTAAAAATATCACAGCTTTAGAAGTGGATGGTGTTTTTGATGATTGTCAAGACATGGTAAAACGTGCTTTCTTAGATGAAGAATTGACAAGTAAAATGCAGTTAACATCAGCAAATTCTATTAATGTAGCGCGTTGGTTACCACAGTTATTCTATTATATGTTTGCTTATAAGCAGTTAAAATCAAAATATAAAGACATTGCTTTTTCAGTACCAAGTGGCAATTTTGGAAATATTTGCGCTGGTATGGTTGCTCAGAAATTAGGACTTCCTATAAAACATTTTATCGCTTCTAACAACGCTAACGATACAGTTGTTAATTATATGAACACTCAATCATACGAACCAAAAGCTTCAGTACAAACTATTAGTAATGCCATGGACGTTGGTAACCCAAGCAATTTTATTAGAATTCAAGAGTTGCATCATAATGATTTTGAACTTTTAAAATCCAATTTGTCCTCTTATAGTTATACAGACGAAGAGACCAAAGAAGCATTGCTAGAACTTTACAATGAATACAATTACGTTGCAGACCCTCATGGAGCTGTTGGTTACTTAGGTGCAAAGGATTATTTAAAAAACAATAAAGCTCATGTGGTGTTTTTAGAAACGGCTCATCCTACCAAATTTTTAGATATCGTTGAGGATATTATTAAAGAAAATATTGATTTACCACCTCAAATTGAAGCTGTTATGGATAAGAAAAAGAAAGCTATATCTATTAGTAATTATGAAGAATTAAAAAACTTTTTGCTTTCTTAATTTTTCAAATTTTGTAAGTTAGCATCACTTATTATTTCTATATATTCAAGCTTATTTTGAAATTATTTATCAGGAATCTCGCTCTCTTAATCCTTACATTGCTTTTAAGCTTAAACCTTTCAGCACAAAAAAAAGAACAAGACACATTAGCTGCACAAAAAAAGCAGATACAGTTTAAACCTAAATCGTTAATAATACCAACCGTATTAATAGGTTATGGAGTAATCGGACTTGAAAGTCATACCTTAAAAAACATAAATAATAGTACAAGTAGTGAATTAAGAGAGCACATAGACAATCAATTTACAATTGATGATATTTCACAATACACACCATTTTTAACAGTTTATGGACTCAATGCACTTGGAATAAAAGGCAAAAATAATTTTAAAGACAGAACTATAATTCTTGGAACAGCATATTTAATTATGGGTTCTACAGTAAATATTTTAAAATCAACTGGTAATGTAGAAAGACCAGATGGTTCATCTACTAATTCTTTTCCTTCAGGTCATACAGCGACAGCATTTATGGGAGCAGAATTTCTTTATCAAGAATATAGAGATGTTTCTGTTTGGTATGGTATTTCTGGATATTTAATAGCCACAGGAACAGGCTTTTTTAGAATGTATAATGATCGTCATTGGTTAACTGATGTAGCTGCTGGTGCTGGTATAGGCATTTTGAGCACTAAAATTGCTTATTGGTTACATCCCATTTTGAAAAAGACTATCTTTAAAGAGAAAGAGAAACTCAACGGTGTAGTTATGCCTTATTACAATGGCGAAAATTTTGGCTTAGGTATGTCTATGACGTTTTAAAATTGTTATAAATATATCAAAATTTTAATCCATTAATTAGTAAAATAAATGTCTAAGAGTATTCAAGATTACAATAACGAACTTTCCCAAAGTGATAAGGCTATTTGTGATTTGTTAGCGCTTTCTATCAATAATATTCTTAATAATGCTGAATCTAAAATATGGCATGCTCATCCTGTTTGGTTTTTAGATGGCAATCCTATTGCTGGTTATAGCAAACAAAAAGCAGGAATTAGACTCATGTTTTGGAGTGGGTCTGATTTTGGATCCGATGATTTAAATGTCAGAGGAGAAAAGTTTAAGGATGCTTCTATCTTTTACAATTCAGTTAATGAGATTGATGAGAATAAACTAAAACATTGGTTAGAACAATCCATTACCATACAATGGGATTACAAAAACATCGTTAAGCGAAAAGGAAAACTGGAAAGACTAAAATAAATGCATAAAGTTGAATATCGCATATATGTTGTTGAACTTTCAAAACGTGTGTTTACAGAAAATGCAAAGTTTAGAGCCGCAAATCCTCAGTTTAATGGTATTTTAGAATGTTTGTATGTAGGCATGACCAGCAAAACTCCCAAAGAACGATTTTTACAACACAAAACGGGTCACAGAAACAAAAAAGGCTATAAAATTTCTTCTAACATTGTAGAAAAGTACGGTTCTTATTTACGCCCAAGTCTTTACAATCATATTTTACCTATATCATCTAGAGCTGAAGCCCTAAAAGCTGAAGAAAAACTCGCATTGGAATTGAGAAGACAGCGTTATGCTGTTTGGTATAATTAGGACACTAAAAACTTATTCAAGGTTTTTTCATAAATGGCTTCATACATTGGTACTATGTTATGAAGATCAAACTTATTAGACTGCTCCTTCGCATTCGCTTTAAAGGCTTCTAAAACATTCAAATCTGAAAGAATCTTTATAGCATTGGCACTCATTTCTTCAACATCACTAACATCGCTAGTGTAGCCTGAAAAACCATCAATATTTACCTCTGGTAAACCACCTGTATTTGTAGATATTACAGGAACACCACTTGCCATAGCCTCTAAAGCTGCTAAACCAAAACTTTCGGTTTGAGATGGTAATAAAAACAAATCACTAAAACACAGAATACGATCAATCTCGTTACTATTTCCTAAGAAAATGACCTTATCCTCAATCCCCAATTCTTCAACTAGGTTTTCTGCAGCTTCCCTTTCTGGTCCTTCACCAACCATCATCAGTTTAGCTGGCACTTCCTTCTGAATGTTATTAAAGATTTTTATAACATCTGGAATTTGTTTTACCTTTCTAAAGTTACTAATGTGCGTCACAATACGCTCATGGTCGCTTGCCATCATACCTCTTTGGCAATCTGTAAAATTATTTCTGTGCTTTTCTAAATCAATAAAATTTGGCACAACGTAAATATCTTTTTTAATATTGAAAAGACGATTGGTGTCATATTTCAAACTCTCTGAAACCGAAGTTACTGCATCTGATTTATTGATACTAAATGTTACCGCTGGTTTATAAAAGGGGTGACTACCCACAAGAGTAATATCCGTTCCGTGAAGTGTTGTAACTATAGGCACAAGAATACCTTCATCTTTCAACATTTGCTGCGCCATGTAAGCTGCATAAGCATGCGGAATAGCATAATGTACATGTAAAAGTTGAATACCATGAAGCTTCACCATATCTACTAATTTGCTAGACAAAGCAAGCTCATAGGGTTGATAGTGAAATAAAGGATACTCTGGAACGTGAACCTCGTGAAAATGAACATTGTTACTCAACAGCTCTAATCTTACCGGCTGTTTATAGGTTATAAAATGAATCTCATGACCTCGTTTTGATAACTCTAAGCCTAATTCCGTAGCTACTACGCCACTACCACCAAATGTTGGGTAACAAACAATTCCTATTTTCATTATAAAATATAAGTGTCTTACTTTTTTTGAGATTTTAAAGTTACTGCTTCTACTAAGCTCACTTCAAAATTTTAAGTACTTTTTAACGTATGACAAGAGTAGTCTGTAGAAATTTAGAATCCTTACAATTTAAAAGTTTATTCTATTATAGCTTCGTATATCAAACGCTGTATTTCAGTTCTGATATTTTCGCGTAACAAAAGATTTTTTCCTGCTTGTGGATAAGTTCTATTTGCTAAAAAGACATAGACTATTTCTTCTTCAGGATCTGCCCAAGCATAGGTTCCTGTAAATCCAGAGTGTCCAAAACTTGTCATAGAAATGCAACCACAAGTTGGGCCTTCTTCCCCTAATTGCGGCTTATCAAAACCTATACCTCTTCTATTATCACTTTCACAGAAGTAACAAGTGTTAAATTTGTCTATAGTTTCACTTTTAAAATAACGTTTGCCACCATAAAACCCTTTTTGTAAATACATCTGCATAATCTTGGCTACATCATTGGCATTGCTAAAAATACCTGCATGTCCACCAATTCCACCTTGCATAGCCGCTCCCATATCATGAACATAACCGTGAACTTTTTTGTAACGATAATAGTCATCCTCCTCTGTTGGAACAATATCTTTTAAACTGAATTTCTTTCTTGGATTGTAGGTTGTGTTGTTGGCGCCCAATGCTCTGTAAAACCTATCTTGAGTAATTTCTTGCAACGATTTATCATAAAAACCCTCTAAATAACTTTTAAGAATGTAATACGGTAAATCACTATAACGGTAACGTAATGATGGTAGNAAATCTGTATCACGAATTATTTTTTGGATAGAATCTACATAATCATTTCNCATNAAAAGTGTGTTAGTNACTTCTACACTAAACTCTTTTGATTTTTTAGANCTATAATATTTAGGATCAGGNTTNTTNGTNACCGAATCTAAAGTTGCATAATAAAACGGTATCCATGGTTTTAACTGCGCATAATGCGACAACATTTTTTTTAGAGTAATATTTCGTTTGTTAGAATTTTTATACTCTGGTATTAGGTCTCCCAACTTAGAATCTAAAGAAATAGATCCTTGTTGCTCCAATTCCATTACCACAGGTAATGTTGCTAATATTTTGGTTAAGGATGCTACGTCATAGAGATCATCAAAATCGACTTTATTCTTTTTTTCATAAGTATGATAACCAAAGTTTTTATTGTAAATGACTTTACCCTTTCTGGCAACCAACAATTGAATACCTGGTGTCATTTTATTATCGATGGCATAGTTGGAAATAGAATCTAACTTTTTAAGTAATTCGGAATCCATACCAACACGCTCAGGCAGTCCGTAACTTAAATTCAAAATTGAATTANATGTTTCACCTGTACCTACAGGAAAAAATTGACCAGCACTTACAGGTAAATGTCCTTTTGAACCAACGGCTCCAAAAATGATTTGAGCNGATTTTTCTTGAGATATTTTACTNTTCTGATAGCTAACAACAATACTNTNTATATTTTCTATAGTCAATAAATCATTTAAAGCATAAGGTCTTGCAAAAACATCTAAAACAACAGTATTAGTTCGTGCAATCTCGTACAACCAAGCCATTTCTTTTTGTGTGAATTCATAAGATTTCCAAGGATTGGCATTAGACTTATGAAAGCCTACAACTACAGTATTATAGTTTTGTAATTTTTCGATTAAATCATCTAATTTCTCAGCCTTTATTTCGTGAACTTTAGTGTACTTTTTTAGTTCTTCTAAAAACACAAATCCGTCATCGTCACCAAGAGTAACATAGGCAATCTTCTTAGTTTCTAAATCTCTTAGCGGAAGTAATGTTTCATTGTTTTTAACTACAGTAATGGCATTTTCCATTAGGTTTTCGTAAAGCAAATCATCTTTTAAACGATTTAAGTCACTTTCTAAATTATAAATTCCAACAGGTGAATAATCATTTAAGCCAACCTTATATTTTGCCATTAAAATTTTCTTCACTGAATGTGACAAACGTTCTTCTGTAATGACACCATTGTTGTATGCTTCTATAAATTTAGCAACACCTTTTTCAGGATCTTCAGACATGAGCATCACATCGTTTCCTGCCAAAAANGCCATTAAATCTATCTCACCACCTTCAGACAAGGTCTTTTTACTTAAGCCATCAACATCTTTTGCTACATAATCTGCAGCTCCTTTCATTGTGAGCGCATCAGTAAAAATCAAACCATTAAATTGTAATCTGTTTTTTAAAATATTAGTTACGATATGCTTAGAAAGTGACGATGGAAAATCTCTACGCGACTCCAAACTTGGCACACTAAGATGCGCTACCATTACACTAGACAAGCCTTGTTTTATAAGTTCTCTGTATGGATAAAGTTCTACAGAATCAATTCTACTTTCACTAAAAGATACAGATGGTAATGTTTTATGTGAATCTTGTTCTGTATCTCCATGACCTGGAAAATGCTTAGCATTGGCAAGTACACCAGCACTTTGCATACCTTTCATAAACGCTAAAGCTTTAGCCGTAACATTGTCTCTATCTTCACCAAAAGAGCGATTTCCAATAATTGGATTTTTAGGATTTGTATTAATATCTACAACTGGTGCAAAATTAAAATGCACACCTAATCGCTTACAGTGCTCACCAATAAAACGTCCTGTTTCTTCCACAAGACTGTCGTTAGAAATTGCGCCTAGTGTCATATTCCATGGAAAAGCATAGGTAGAATCTAAGCGCATACTCAAACCCCATTCTGCATCCATACCAATTAAAAGTGGGATTTTTGAAGCTGCTTGAAATTCGTTATTCAATTTAGCCTGTCTTACAGGTCCACCATTAGAGTAAATTAAACCTCCAATATGTTGGTTTTGTATAAGTTTTGCTATTTCAGCCTCATGTGCTTTGTCTTTATTAGAAAACACTTGAACCATAAACAACTGACCTATTTTCTCTTGAATGGTCATTGAACCATATAGGCTATCTACCCATTTTTTCTGTTGAATTGGATCTTCAGAAAGCAAAGGGCTATTGATAATTTCTTGAGAGAAATTAAATTGAAAAAATGAACATATAATAATGAGGGCAAAATATCGCATGTATAATCTTTTATCGTTTATAGGTCAACGAATATTATGCCAAAATAGCATATTTAATAGAAAATAGAAAAGCTTTAAGACAGATTTATATAGAAGCTAAAACTAGTCTTTTATGAATTTAAACCCTATACCAAAGTAATTAGCGGACAAGCCTGTATTTCTCTTGTAATTATTGTATTGAAAATCTATACTCTTCAAACCAAATTTCCAAACATGTGCTTTTGTAAATATGTCTGTGTAATTGATTCCAAAACCAAATTGATTGGCGTTAAATTTAGATAAGTCATAGTCAGAAGTGTAATAATCTTCAGTTGATAAGTGTGAGTCAAATGGTGCAAAATAGTCTGCTGCTGTTTGATTATAAAATCGATATGATGGATATAACGTAAACTTTTCAGAAATCTTTATAGGAACTTCAATATTAAATGTGTTGGATTTTATTCCCCAGTCATCAAAATAGTATCTGTAATATGTTCTAATGACAAACATTTCATTCAAGTAATAATTGAAGCGAAAACCAAATGGTAACTTTAATCTACTATCAGGAAGTCTTTCTATATCGTCAGCCAACATGAATACATCTTTATTAGACGCAGACATATAATTAGGAATACTTGCTGCATTTCCTACATAATAGTTGTCAATGTCAGAGAAATAAACTCTTTGTAAAGGGTTAGCTAGCCAACCTTGTTGCTGTACTACATCTAAAAAGATTGAGAATTGTGAATTCTTGCTTAAAATTTGTGAGAAACTAAACGATACGGAATAAGAATTTCTGGATTTATTATCTATTGATTCGAAACCATTAAGAGGACTCCAATTTGTTGATGTGTTACCAGATTCATCCATAATAGTTATACCTTGAAAAAATCCTTGATTGAGATTTCCGTTTGTATCTCTATACGATCTTAATTCTATTGGGTAAACAGGGTTCCAGGTATCTAAATATACATTAGCACTTAAGCCCAAAGTGGTATTTTTGTCATTATATAATTTTGTTAAACCTCCACCAAAACCAATTGAACTATAGTCATACTCATTAGCAAAGGAAGCGTCAGCATTCCAAATAGTATTTCTATCATCTGAACTATGCGAATAATCTATATTAATATTAGACCAAACATCTGAACCTGAAGCTCCGGAAGAAGCTACCCAAGGACTTCCTATTTTATTACCAGAATTATTTCCATTAGATAAATCAAAAGGATTAGTATTGCTAGAAGACGCAGAGGTATACGCAGAAAAACCAGCATCTACAGTTAACACATCATCTGCATTCAAAGGTATGCTTACTACTATGGTTCCTGTTAAATCNGTTAGTTCTTCAGTCCCTACACCNCCAGTAACCGAGGCATTATTACCATCTTGNGAATAATACGTACTTAGAAAATCTANCTCAGTAGTTTCTAACACTTTCTTTTTATANACNTTAGTAGAATCTTGTTGNGCATTGGTAATTGCCACAACAAAAAACAATAGTATTAAAGAGAGCTTTTTCACCTGTAATAACTTATTAATTACAACCACATCCACCACCAGACTTTCCTCCATTAGCTCCTGAGGCTCCTTCTCTATAAACTTGATAGCTTGTAGAAAAACGCTTCAATTTTTTTTGAGCTAAAGTCATATCAGGATCATTTAAATTAACTTTTTCATATTCCTTTACAACATTACAAGATGTAAAGAAAAAAGCTATTAACAGTAATACAACAATTTTTTTCATGATTAATTTGTTGATTTTAATTCTATATTATTTGAACTAATAATTTTATTATCCTTATCTACAATGACACATTCAACTCCCTTAAGNTGATTTATAAAATCTAGACCTGTTTCTACTCCCATTACAAAAACTGATGTTGCTAAAGCATCAGCTAATTCAGCAGTTGCAGTAAAAATAGTTACACTTAAAATGCCATATGCTGGATAGCCTGTTCTAGGATCTATAATATGTGTATAAAGTTTATCACCAAACTTGATATACTTTTCATAATTTCCTGAGGTGACTACTGCACTATTTTTTACAGGCATCCAAGAAAACACTTTTTCTTTATTTAGAGGATTTACAATGGCAACCATCCAATCCTTACCATCTGGCTGTGTTCCCCAAGTATTTAAATCTCCAGAAGCATTTATAATTCCCGCAACAACACCTTTGCTCATTAATAAAGCTTTAGCCTTATCAGCTGCATAACCTTTTCCTATAGCTCCAAAGCCAATCTTCATACCTTTTTGTTTTAGATATACAGAATAGTTAGAAGCATCTAACACAATATTTTTGTAACCTACTTTTTCAACAGACTTTTTAATGCTTTCCTCTGAAGGCATTTCGGTCATAGAGCCATCGAACTTCCATATTTTATCCATAGAAGCATAACTGATATCAAAAGCTCCCTCTGTTAATTTAGAAATTTTTAAAGCTCGTTCTATTAATTGAAATAATTCTTTATCAACCTCTACCGCTTCAATACCTGCAGCGCTATTAATTTTTGAAGTTTGGGATTTAGCATCCCAAGAGGAAATTAAACTTTCTATTCTTTTAATTTCACCAACAGCTTTATCAATATAATTATTCCCTTGAATTGAATCACTAGCTACAACGGTTATATCAAAACGACTTCCCATTAGCTTCAATGTTCTATTATATACGTTTTGACTAAAGCCAATTGCACTAACAAAACACATTAATAATAGAAACTTACTTTTCAAAAGCTAAAAGTTTATTGAAGTATTCTTTTGGTGTGGATTTTTCGTATCCTAAACTCCCTAATTGATTTCCTTGAGCATCTAAAACTACCACATAAGGAAAGTAACCATTGTTATTATACTTTTCGGCCAATTTGTTATTATGTAGCTGTTGTTCTTCTGACAACTTGTTATTTTTTCTTCTAGGAAAATCAGCTTGAAGCATTACAAATTTATCTTCTGCCAATTTTTGAAATTCTTCAGTACTCCAGATTTCTTTGTCTAGCTTAATACAAGGAGCGCACCAGTCGGAACCTTGAAAGACTAAAACAATAGTTTTGTGTTGTTCTGAAGCTATTTTTTTTGCAGTATTGAAATCTGTTTGCCATTCTTGCGAAAAGCTTTGTAGCGAAAACATTAATGTAAACACTACGAAAGAGAGTAGATTTTTCATTTACAGAATGATTAATACCTGTAAATAACGTAATTATTTATAAATAATTATGTGATATATGTTACAGAAATAACATTATTCCACCAAATCAATATGCCTATCATGGTAACCTAATAAATANAGAACACCATCTAAACCTATACTAGAAATAGAGCTTTGTGCATTGTCCTTAACTTTTGGTTTAGCATGAAAAGCAATACCTAATCCAGCTAAATTCAACATTTGAAGGTCATTTGCTCCATCACCAACTGCTATAGTTTGTCTGATATCTATAGCCAAATCATCAGCTAATTTTTGCAAGTATTCTGCTTTTTTTGCACCATCTACAATTTCACCAATATAGCCACCTGTAAGTTTTCCATCAACAATTTCTAATTGATTCGCAAAGACGTAATCAATATCTAATTTCTTTTGGAGATAGTGTCCGAAATAGGTAAATCCACCAGATAGAATTGCGGTTTTATAGCCATAATAATGCAAGGTATCTATTAGACGTTGTGCTCCTTTAGTTATTGGAAGATTTTCTGCAATGTCTTGTAGTACATCCTCACTCAAACCTTCTAAAAGTTTCATACGCTTTCTAAAACTTTCATTAAAGTCTATTTCACCTTGCATAGCAGACTCTGTAATGGCTTTAACTTCTTCTCCTACTCCTGCTCTATCTGCTAANTCATCAATAACTTCGGTTTGTATNAGTGTAGAATCCATATCGAAACAAACCAATCTTCTATTGCGTCTAAACATGGAATCTTCCTGAAAAGCAATATCGACATCTAAAGTTTTAGAGACTTCCAAGAATCTTGACGTAAACGCCTCTTTATCGTCAATTTTTCCTCTTATGGATAGTTGAATGGACGCTCTAGGGTATTCATCTTCCTTCACTAAAGATGTTCTTCCTGTAAGGCGCTTTATGGAGTCAATGTTTAGATTTTTATCTGAAATGATTTTTGTAACCTCAGAAATTTGTTCNGCCGTGAGCTTTTCGCCTAAAATCGTTACAATATANCGATCCTTACCTTGNAGGTTTACCCATTTTTCATAGTCTTCACCAGAAATTGGAGTAAACTTAGCCGTAATACCCAATTCATAAGATTTAAATAGTAAATCCTTGAGTACAGCTGCAGATTTTTTCCCAGAACTAATCTCAAACAGCATTCCCAAAGATAGGGTATCGTGTATGTTTGCTTGACCAATATCTAGGATTTTAGCACCATATTCTGCTAAAACACTTGTTAATCCTGAAGTTAAACCTGGTTTATCTTGTCCTGAAATGTTTAATAAGAAAATATCTGTAGCCACAATTAATTGATGGATTATAAGACGATTAAGTTGTTGTAAAAATGACTATTCTATCTGAGAAAAGAAAATAATTAGGCTTGCGAATATTATAATTATTTACTTTAAACACTAAGAATTTTACAAATCAGTGTTTCAAAAAATTATTTAATGAATCGACTATGCCAACTTTCACTTGCAGGTACTTCCCAATTTTCTTTGAATTCCGCAATGTTGGTTACTAAATTATTAAAAACTATGGTGTTTTTAGAAACTGCTTTTTGTTGCGCCATCTTTTTAAAGTCTAATAACGGCTTGTAGGCAACAAACTCTCCTTGTTTAAAAGATACGTTCATTTTATCCATGAGGTCAACATTATACTGTTTCTCTAGTTCTTGAATAAAATGCACTGAAGCATCTATAGAACAGCCTGTTGCTTTGTTCAAATCTTGATTTAAAGCTATTATTATAAAACGCTTGTATACAATTTTATAACCTGCTTCTAAATCTTTACCATGTGCTGTCCAAGCTTCTATAAAAGTATCGAGTTGTTTGTTTAATTCTATAAGTTCTTCCTCAGAAAAAGAACGATTGGCTTGGTAAATCCAAACGCGAGATTCGTCTGGTAATGTATCAAAATCTACTAACATTAGTCTTCTTTTTTCTTTGTGTATTTATATCTAAAGGCTAATGACATAAAAAAACCATAACTAATGGCATAAAATATAAACTGCTTTACAGAAAATGGTTTATGATTAAAAAAGTCGAATAAAGCCATAATCACTGCAAAAAACACNCCAAAAAGAATACCGTTTCTAATTAAAATATTTAAAGGNAATTTTTCTCTTTCCATAGGATTTACAAGGCTTTTGTTACTGTAAGCTCTATAAAACTTTAGCTACAAATACATAATATTTATATACCCCAAAAATAAAGATTTACATCCAATCTTTGTCCTCAGATTCTACTTTATACAATAAATAGTTATTGATGTCATTAGCAGTTGCTAAATATATCTGTGGAATAGTAAGTGATTTTGAAGCTGAAAAGATTTTCACACTTGCCAATTGTCTTCTTTTTTGAAAAATAGTCTGCCGAATGGATACCGCTTGAATTTTTGAAATTTCTAAATAACTTGTGGTTAAATCTATCAATCCTCCACCTCCAACAGTGATGTATCGATCATCAATACTGTAATACTTTTTCTTGTATGAAAAGTAAATACTAAAACCAATGAATAGTACTATAGGTATATTCAAAAACAAATAGGTTGTCGGTAAAAAAGCTAAACCAATATTTATGATTACTAATGGTATAACACTTAAAAAGGCGGCTCTGTATATATAATAGTTGTGTGGTTTATGCTTTTCGTTATTCAAAGCTATTTGAGGATAAAATTTATCTAACAGCTCATGAATTTGATCATAACTCAAAGCAATAATATTAAACTTCTGGCGCTGTTTTTTATTCACCATNGCTTGTGTAAATGCCAATTGGTATAANCCTAAAGCTTTTTTAAAACGGTTTGTAGAAACTGTTGTAGTTTGTATTCTCGAAGCTATTAAACCTAGATTGATTTTATTAATCAAGCCCTTGGTAATTTCCATACCTTTTTCTGTTTTAGTAACGGTTAAATCAAAATTTTGAATTAAAACCTTAACCAATGAAAACAGAAAGGATATTATTGAAAGTATTACAACAATGGTAACATTAAACAGTATTAAACCCATTAAAGATTGGCTGTCTAAGCTGAATGTTTCCTCTAATTGGTCGCTTATACTAAGTTGTTCAACAAAATCCTTGACATCATTATATATACCAATTAGGAAACCAAAAACCAGAATAAAACTTTTTAAATGGTTTTCGCTAATACCTTCCAGAATTATACGTTTTAAGGATGCTTTAAAGTAAACCGTGTCTTCAGTTTCTTGTTCTTCATCTTCTACTTGCTCTACTTTACTATCCGATAACAACAAACTTTTTAAAGCTTTAGCTTTATCACGAGGTAAAGCCATAATTTCAATTTCTGTTTTGTCATCACCTGCAGTTTCAATAGAAATTGACACCACATTTATAAATTGCTGAAGCAAGTTTTGTTTGATGTAAACATTCTGAATTTTTCGTTTTGAAACTGATATCTCTTCTTTCTTTAGTATACCTTTTTTCAAAATNAAATAGTCATTACTAACATGAAAGACAAAATTTCTGTAACGAAGTANNGCTATTAAAATCAAAACTGAAGGNACTCCAATTAAGGAAGCTAAAACTATNGGGNTCGTTAGNTCAATAGATTTATNACCTTGGAAATACTTTAATAAAAAAGCTATNACTAGAATTATTGTAGCTCTGATAAATTTATAAGCACTTACGCCAAGAATTACGATAATCCCTTTTGCTGATTGACGTGAAGGTGTGTCAAAATTATGAGCGCTCATTAATAATATTGGTTAAAAACGCGTATTGAGCATCGGCAACATCCTTAGGTAGTCCTTTAATAGAGATGTCTCCTCCAGATTCTCCTGCAGAATACATTTTTAGAGTAGAAATATTCAATTTACGCTCCAATAAGCCTCGAGACACTTCTATATGCTGAATTCTATTAAAAGGTAATGAAGTTGTTTTATTATTAAATAAACCTTGGGAGTAAATAATATCCTTTTCTCTTAGGGCATATTTTCGTTTTTTAAATCCAAGCTTCAGAATTACAACTTGAAGAATCAGTAATAGTATTATTCCTGAAATAATATACCAAAAAACATCGTGGAAAGAACTATCATTTACAGCAAATATCTTGATGGCAATTGCAGCCACAATAAAAGCTCCAAAAAACAGAAAAGTATTTATAAAAAGAATGGTTAAGTACCGCTTAGAAACAGCTTTGTACTCTATACTTTCAATCTTTGGAAGATCTTCAATTTGTATTTGATGATTGGTAAAAGACATTTAGGAATTTGCTATGAGTTCTGCTATATCCAAAACAGAAATCTCTCCTTCCTTTTCTTTAGCCTTAACACCGTCTGTCATCATTGTATTACAATACGGACAACCTGTTGCTATGATATCTGGTTGAGTTTCTAATGCATCTTCAGTTCTTAAAACATTAACATCCTTATCTCCTTTTTCAGGTTCCTTAAACATCTGAGCACCACCAGCTCCACAGCATAAGGCTGTACTCTTATGGCGCTTCATTTCCGTTAAACTAGCATTGGTATTCTGAAGCACATTCCTTGGGGCATCATAGACACCATTTGCGCGTCCTAAATAACACGGATCATGGAACGTGATACGTTTACCTTTATAAGTGTCTCCTTCGACTTTTAATCTTCCGCTTTCAATTAACTCTTGAATAAACTGCGTATGATGGATAACATCATAATTTCCTCCAAGGCTTGGGTATTCGTTTTTTAGACAATTAAATGAATGCGGATCGCAAGTCACTATACGTTTTACTTCGTAGCCATTAAGAACTTCGATATTCATCATAGCTTGCATTTGAAATAAAAACTCATTTCCTGCACGTTTTGCCACATCACCTGTATTACTTTCTTCTGCTCCTAAAACTGCGAAATCCACATTAGCTTTATTCAAAATCTTTACAAAAGCCTTTGATATNTTTTTTGCTCTATCGTCATAACTACCAGCAGAACCAACCCAGAATAAGATTTCTGGTTGTTTTCCTTCTGCCATATAATCTGCCATTGTCGGCACTTTTAGTTCCTCGCTCATAATTTATTCATTTACCCAGTTTAAACGATCCATTTGATTATATGGCCATGGTGCTCCATTGTTTTCAATATTGGTCATCATATTGTTCAACTCCATTGGTGCAGCGCTTTGCTCCATAACCAAATAGCGACGCATTTCTAAAATAATAGATAATGGATTTATACTTACAGGACATTCCTCTACACAGGCATTACAAGTAGTACAAGCCCACAACTCTTCGTTAGTGATATAATCTCCTAAAAGTTGTTTACCATCATCTTTGAATTCCCCATTATTAGCATCAATATTTTTTCCGACTTCCTCTAAACGATCACGTGTATCCATCATGATTTTTCTTGGAGATAACTTCTTACCAGTTANATTCGCTGGACAAGCCGATGTACAACGACCACACTCNGTACACGTATATGCACTTAGTAATTGTACCTGACTTAANTCCATAACATCACTTGCNCCAAATTTTGCAGGAGTTTCNTCCTCTGCTCCTTCTGGTGCAGCNGCAAANGGATCTGCGTTTGGATCCATCATTAATTTTACTTCGTTTGTAACAGCTTCAAGATTATTGAATTTTCCTTTTGGCTCAACACTTCCAAAATAGGTGTTTGGAAACGCTAACAAAATATGTAAATGCTTAGAATAGTATAAATAATTTAAGAATACTAAAATTCCTACAATATGTAACCACCAAGCTGTACGCTCAATGGCATGAAGTGTACCTTCTGAAAAACCTTCAAATAGTGGT
>PAJL01000088.1 GCA_002706045.1 Flavobacteriaceae bacterium | reverse complement strand
CAAGTCTTAGTGTAGGCAATCCAATTTTTGCTGTCATTTTACGAACTTGTCTAAATTTTCCCTCAGTCAAAGTTATAGATATCCAAGATGTAGGGCCATGTTTTTCATCTCTTACAAAGCGTTCAAGTATATGAGATGTATCTTTCAAAATTTTTGATTTACAAGGTTTTGTATTATAGGGTTGTCCGTTGATGGAAATTTCAATTCCGCTTTTCAACTGTTCAATATGTTCTTCGGTTATCAGTCCATCAACCATAACATGATATTCCTTCTCAATACCAGAACTGGTAATATGATGACTAAACTTACCGTCCGTTGTTAGTAAAAGTAAGCCTTCGGATTTTTCGTCTAATCTACCAACTGCCATCATGTTTTCAGGAAAATCAAATAATTCTCCCAATAATTTTTTAGACTTCCGTTTATTTTGATGATTTACAAACTGACTTAAATAACCATAGGGTTTGTAGATTTTATAATACTTATGTTTTTCTACCACCATGTTATAAAGCATTTCTGAAATCCGTTAGTATTATCTTTTATCCAACATAAAGGTGATCGCTTTTGTGCTATCGACTTTTCAATTTCAATAATAAAATTTTCGAAAGCTAGCCAATCAACTGCATTATGAGGCGAATTAATCCATTCTAATTTTTCAGGAATATAAAACAGATAATTTTTTAGCATACTTATTTTTTCAAAATTTAAATACCATCCTTGAATGCAATCAGTATTCAACGGATCAATATCAACATTTTGATTATTATAAGGTAAAAATAGTTGTGCTTTAAAATTTACGTATTGTTTAAAATCTTCAGCTCTAAGATTTAAGTTTTCTAAAGCTTTTTTTGTTTTGTTATGATAGAGTAGAGGCAATTGCTTTTCTTTCAGCTTTTTTAGTTTGTAAACTAAAGTGTCGTTGCGGTTTGGTCCAATCCAGTATTCTAATAGATTATTATAAATTTTACTATTATCATAAAGATAAAACTTATAGATAATCTCTAAATGAATTGGCTGTTTTTCTTCTTCAAAAAGAAGATCTAATTCACCAATAGTTTGTTTATAATCTTGTATCTGTAAATTTTCACTGAGTATTTTTATACTTGAAATTTGCTTCAACTGAAAACTAACAAATTGCTCGACCCATTTGCCCAAACGTAGCTTTTTATGAGGATTATTTACTTGAAATTCAGAATCAACATTGTTAATGCAAAACTGTTTTAGTTGTAATACATCGTCCTTTTTCCATAGCAAAGCTGTTTGTTGAAAATCTTTGAAAAGAGAGTTGAAAAATGACGTTTTATTCAATTTTTATTTTGAAAAAGGTGAATTATAGTTCAAAAATACTCAAAACCTAACTTAAGTCATATTTTTTCTTTTTTGTGGTAGTTACCTTTAAGGAAACGATTTTTAAACAATTTAATCTTCACAAAAAATAAATATTATGAAAGTATTTGACAGTAAACACATTAAAAATGTGGCTTTTGTCGGTGCTCACCACACTGGCAAAACCACACTGTCTGAGACCATGCTCTATGAAGCTGGTTTAATAAACAGACGAGGCACAGTAGAGCAACAAAATACAATTTCGGATTATCATGATATTGAGCACCAACGCGGTGCTTCTGTTTTTTCTACACCTTTACATACCGAATGGAGAAATTATAAAATCAATATTATTGACACACCTGGTTTAGACGATTTTATTGGGGAAATTATTTCTTCCATCAGAGTAGCAGATACTATTGTAACCGTAATTAATGCCAAACATGGAGTAGATGTTGGTACCGAAATTATTTGGAATTATGTAGATCGCTATAACAAACCAACACTTTTTGTTATCAATAAAATAGATAGTGAAAAAGCTAATTTTGAAATGAGCGCAAACAGTCTTAAAGCGTTGGTTGGCAATAATGCGGTTTTAATTCAATATCCTCTACAGATTGATGGTGCGCAATGTATTATTGATGTTCTAAAGATGAAATGCTACAAGTTTGGTCCTGAAGGAGGAAAACCTGAAAAATTACCAATACCTCAAGATCAATTAGATTATGTTAATCAATTGCATAATGAATTAGTAGAAAAAGCTGCCGAAAATGATGAAGAGCTCATGGAATTATATTTTGAAAAAGGTACTTTAAATGAAGATGAGTTACGACAAGGTATTAAATTGGGTATGTTGAATCATGATTTCTTTCCTGTATTCTGCGTTTCTGCTTTAAATGATATGGGAACAGGTCGTTTGATGGGCTTTATTGATAATGTAGCGCCAGCAGCAGCTGATTTAAAACCAGAACAAACTATTGAGGGTGATTTGGTAAAACCAGAAATGGATGCTGATGCATCACTCTTTGTCTTTAAAACCATCTATCAGCCTAACCTTGGGCAAATCACCTTTTTTAAAGTAAAGTCAGGTGAAGTTAATGTTGGTGATAAACTTTTCAATACTAGAACTGGAGAATCAGAAACACTGAATCAACTCTTCATTATGGATGGAAAAGAAAAACATACAGTTCAAAAATTATCTACAGGAGATATTGGTGCAACCACAAAGCTAAAGTATACAGAAACCAATGATACACTAGCGAGCAGTCCAGAATCTGGAACTATAAAACCTATTAAATTTCCACAACCTAGACTAGTTAAAGCTGTTTTTGCTGAATCAAAGAATGAAGAAGAAAAGCTTAGTGATGCATTAAAACGTATCCATAGCCAAGATTTAACTGTAGATTTAACTTATAACCATGAAACACATCAAACCTTAGTCGGTACGCAAGGAGAACTGCATTTAGCGATTTTAAAATGGCTTTTAGGAAATGTTTATGAGGTTAATGCAAAATTTGAGTCTCCTAAGATTTCTTATCGTGAAACCATTCAGCGAAGTGCTACAGCAAATTATAGACATAAAAAGCAGAGTGGTGGATCTGGTCAATTTGGACAAGTACATCTTAAAATAGAACCGTATTTTGAAGGTATGCCAGAGCCAGAAGGCTTCTCTATAAGAGGCAAAGAAGAAGTTGATTTGCCTTGGGATGGTAAGCTGGTGTTTTATAACTGTATTGTTGGTGGTGTCATAGACCAGCGCTATTTACCTTCAATAATGAAAGGTATATTAGAAGTTATGGAGCAAGGTCCATTAACTGATTCTTATGTTAGAGATATAAGAGTTATGGTTTATGATGGTAAAATGCATGAAGTTGATTCTAATGATATTTCATTTAAAATAGCTGGTTCACATGCCTTTAAAGAAGCTTTCCTTAATGCAAACCCTAAACTTTTAGAGCCTGTTGAAAAAATGATTTTACGCTTACCTGAACAAATGATAGGTAATGTAATGACGGAACTGCAGAGTAGAAGAGCGGTTATAAAAGGTATAGATTCAGACTCTAATTATCAAACTATTGAATGTACCATTCCATCTGCGGAATTAACAGATTTTTCAAGTCAACTACGCTCAATCACTCAGGGTAGAGCAAGTTATAAAACAAGTTTTGAAGGTTATAGTCCAGTGCCAAGACATGTTCAAAAACAACTAGTGGAACAACAAGAATTAATAACAACCTAAATATATAAGTTATGCAAAGTAAAGTAATGTATTTAAGCGATTTAAAGTTTAATATCGATACTTGGAAACGTGAGTTAAGATTTCATTTCAATGAAATGGATACTTTCCAAGAAAAGTTAGAAGAAATAGTATCTCGAATTGAAGATCCTATAGAATTGAAAAAACTAGAGGTTTTTCAAAATCGTATCATGATTGAAAAAGATGCAATTTCAAAATTAATGCATCGTTGTAGAAATAAATTGGCTAATATTAATAATGTAGACTTTAATGAAAGTATAGATGGTCGTCTAGCTAATGAACAATATACCTTACGCGACGATATGCGCGATTACATTAGAATGCATTATGATCTTAAAGAAGAGCTTATGGATTTCTTTTTAGAAGTGTTATGAAGTAAGTAGATACAAAATTGAGATAAAAAAAACAGCCACATATTATGTGGCTGTTTTTATTTATTTATTATTGAATAACTAATTTTTGTATTCGCTTTTTATCAGCTTTATTATTTAATTCAATAATATAAATACCAGAACTAAGATGACTAGCATTGATAGTTTGTCGAGAGTCAGAATTATTTAATTGTTGACTCAAAATTTTTCTACCATGAATATCATACAAAATAGCATTAGTGGACTCTTGTAATAACCCATCAATAACAATTGATTTACTTTTGTTATCTGTGAAAATCAATAAACTATTCAAGCTAGAATCTAATGTGCTTAATGCTGAATTTTCAAAATGAATAAAGAATCTTCCAACACCATTGATTTGACTTGATGGTGTAAAAACATAATCATTTGTGTTCAATAGTGTAAATGTATTTGTTAGATTGTCTTCTAAGTAGATATCGATATTATCTGGCATATCAGTTTCAGAAATACTTATTGTTATTTCCTCACCTTGATTAGCATGAACACCCAAAGTAATTGTAACATCGTTCATATCAGTATCTCCTAAAGCTTGAATTGAAAAAGGAGTACCTGTATTGTTTTGAACTAAGTTAGAATACAAAGAAAAGTCTGTAGCATTTCCATACAAAGCCGCATCATAACCAGGATCTAGACCTAGTGTGGCATTACTATTAAAATAAAAATCAGTATTATAACTATTAGAAGAAGAGCTAGAATTTAGTGTTATATGTCCAAAATGAGCAGACTGGTTTGAAGCACTTCTTCCTAATATGAAATCATCAGAGGAACCTCCAACTCTCATTTCAGGTGTAAAAGTGACCGATCCGCCTCCTGTTTTACTTCTTACATAGAAACCTTGACCAGGTGCTATTAATTGACCTGTCGTTACACTGTTTAAGATAGTCCAACCATCGTTAGAGTCACCATCATAACCGTAAATAGCTTTATATGAGCCTTCGTCTAATTCTAAATTATTCAAAGAGAAAAAAGTATCGAAGTCAATATAAGACGAATAAGGATTACCTACTAGGTTCCACCCTTCATAATAAGACCCATTGGTATCTGTTAAATTAACAATAACAGAGTTTGTCTGAAGATCACCTTCAAAAGTAAAAGTTGTACCACTTATACCATCTTCTGATGCATCTCTAGCAGCTCTGTAACCTACACCAGAGTTTATAATAGTAAGTGAGTTGTCTATTATTGAGTAAATTTCATAGGCTCCATTAGGTTCATCAAATGGACCAAAAAGTTTTTGATTGGTATCATTTGGGTTTTCAAATATGTTTGGATTATTACTAGCGAAATCCCCAAATTCTTGGTTAGCCACAGGTGGAGATATTAAATCGTTTGCTGTAACTCCATTGAAAAGATTAACATGTCTCTTATATTTTATATTTCCTGTGCTGGTTCCGCTAACGATAAGACTTGAATATTTATCGGATACGGAATTTAATATAACTTCTCCATTATTGGTGAAATTACCATTAATAATTAATGTACCTCCTTCTAGGATTTCAATACTACCACTTGCGGAAACTTCATAATCACCTTCAAAGGTTACAGTTTCATCAACACCAACAATTAAATCCATACAATTACTAGGAGCCGTAAAGACAACTCCATTGCTTTTATAATCTGTTTGGTAGCCATCGCTAAATGAAGCTTCAATTTGGACACCTAAGCCATCAGAGTCTAATCCAGTTAATACAACTGTTTGAGGACTTGAAGTTATTGGGAATGATTGCCCATTTACAATTATTGATCCTGTTTCTGGAGCATTTGTATAAGTTATGGTTAATTCTTGAGTATATGTATTATCTGCTGGGTTACAATTTGTTTGTGTGCTGGCTGTAATGTCAGTAATTTCTGTTGTATTATCAAAAGGCATAAACTGCATTAATGATGCTTTTGGTTCAGTGGCACTATCATCACCGCCATTCCCATTAATTTGATATGCAGTGTGGCCTCCTCGACCTCTTATGTGTATACTAACTAAATCATTTGTGCCATCACTATAAAGCTGTAGTCTTAATGCTTCTGCGTATTTTGGAGGTTCATTGCTACCATCCCATTCATAAATACCATCATTTATCCATCCTCCTTGACCTTCTTCAATCGTAATCCATGAGCTATCCCTTAAATAGCTAACTCTCCACATGGTATTTGGCTGTGGTTGATTAGGAAAGGAACCTCCAAAAGTAATATAATTAACAAACTTTGGCTGAGGCCAGTCTACTCTCCAGAAGAATCCATTTTCAGCATCAACTGTTCCTAAATTATATTGGTAGGATTCACCATATTCAGCAAAGTTGGTTGTAATTTTATAATCTTGTAGAGATGGATCATAAAGTATAGCTAAAGGGTTACCTCTACCTGAACTTTGCACATTACCGCTGAGTTCAGCAGAAGGTAGTAGAGCTAAATTTATTATAGGATTAGGATTATTAGGTCCTATAGTACTATTTTCATCTAATTGATTTATCCATTCTTCTATTAATGCAACCGCAGGTTCATCAATTATGCTTTTAGCAAGTGGTGGCATCATAATAGCGGGATCAACACTATTCATTCTATGGTATAAAATGGATTTGGATGCATCACCAGCAAAAACAATTTTTTCATTTGGATCAATACCAAGAGGACTTAATACACCTGCAGTAAGTAGTTCAGTAGCTTCAAGTGTATTAAAATATCTTAAATCAAATTCAGCTCTATTACTATTATCGTGTCTATGACAATATGCACAGTTCAAATCTAAATAAGATCTAGCTTTTTCATCAAGTGAGGCGTTGGTGTCATTCAGTGGTTTATTTGTAATAATATCTTCTGTGTCGGTATCAGTTATAGATTCGTCAATTATCCCTAAATGACTAAGTGTTACTAATTGATTTCCTGTAAGACCAGTTTCAGGGTAAGTGTAGTCTGTGTTTAAATATCTTGCTTTTAACCCAAGCGATCCTTTATTAGCTTCATTGTGGCAGTCTATACAGTTAGAGTTTGAAGGAAAAAACCAATCTTGAATTCTTGTTCCACCACCAACAGTAGCTATTTCTACAGGCTCTTCTGTACTGGTCGTTTGTAAAACAGCATCTGTTTCTTGTTCGTTCCAATTATAGGTTAAAAAATACATATTGCCATCGTCGCCTACTACAGATACTCTTGTTTCAATTTTTTTTGTCACCGAAGGGTCATTATCGTCAATTTTTAGATCAAAATGCTTTACAATAACTGTACCTGATGGAAAAACCCAATCACCATATTCAGAGTATTGTATTTGTTCATTAGGACCACTATGTACACCATCATTGTTAGGTACTGCTATCCATCTTCTTTTCAAGGCGCCATCAGACCAAAAAGGCTCATATAACTCATAGGGAACAAAGCCATCTTCTACCTCAAGAGTACTTAAGTCAGTAAAAATACCTGTTTGTGAGAGTAATTGAGGTGGATCTGGAAAATTATCATCATTATCTATTAACTTATATATATTAGTACTAAACCCAAGATTTAAGATATACAATTCACCATCATTATCTTCACCAAAGGAAATTATATCTTGTGGTGTAAATGTTGCTATTTCTACATATTCACCAGTAGTTGTGTCTACTGAAAATATTTCGTCACCGCTTCCATAATCAGCACATATATATTTACCATATAACTCTGGGATTGCAGAGCCTCTGTAGACAAAACCTCCAGTAATAGAGTTGGCGTCTTCTGGACTAAAAGCCAAAAGCGGTTCTTCATGAACCATATTATTGAAAAGTTCAGGGTCACAACCTGGACCATCAATGAAACCTTCATAATTTGGCCAACCATAATTAGAGCCACCTTGTAATACATCAACTTCTTCGTGAGTATTCAAACCAACATCACCAATGTAAAATGTGCCAGTACCACTATCTTTAGTCATTCTAAAAGGATTTCTTAAACCAATAGCATAATATTCTTCAAAGAAATCTCCTGACGCATATACATCATTTGGATTTGAAGTTGTTAAATTAGGTTGACCATAAAGCGTTGTTGTGGCGCCTACCGTATTGTCACTAAAAGGATTATCATTAGGAATCCAATATTCAACACCTGTGATTTCATCTGACTCACCAGCATCTTGAGGCATTTTTCTTACTGCAGGATGACTTCTTGTAGGATCTTTGTCTACATCTAGTCTTAACACTCCACCACGAAGATTTCCAAATATATCTTGAGCTCTTGCCCAAGAGCCATGCTCTCCTGTAGTTAGATAAAGAAACCCGTCATCGCCAAAATCCATTCCACCACCATAATGAGTCGTTCCATACATTCTATTCTTTAAGATTGTCGTTCTAGAACCTGTAACAAAACTCATAGTTGTAGGATCTACTTCAAATCTCTCAAGAATAACAAAGTTTCCTTGGTATACATCATTTGTCTCACTATAATAACAACCTTGTCCAGTATATTGCCCAAAACCAGGTAAGTCTTGTCCATCGGAGTTTTTTGTACAATAGTATATGTAGAAATAATTTTTAGGATTGGTAGCAGCGTCAAATTCAGGGTGGATAGTTAAGCCTAAAAAACCACCATCCGAAACCAAACCTACTTCTGATGATAGGTCTAGTAATACATTTTTTGTAGTTGTAGTTTCGTCATTGTCAAACCAAAAAATTTCACCATCAAGTTGTGCTATCACAATTTTTTCTTGGTTAGGTACCATCTTGAAAGCAATAGGGTAGAAGAAAGTTAAATTAGGAAAAGCAACTCTATAAGTAGCATCTAAATCAAAATCAGCACCTACTGGGAATGCATTGTTTGCATATGGACCAATAGTTTGAGGTGTTAATAACCCTGAGCCTGAAAAATAAGGTATAGAACTAAATAATAGTAACGAAAGGGAGACGATTAAAGAAATTCTAATTTTAGCTGATTTGGGGAAGATATCAGTTATTAAAACTCCAATTTGTTTTTTGGAAATAATAGATCTCATGAACTGTTTTAAGAAATAAAATTAATAGCAAGCCTAAAATTAGCAATTAAAGTTCACCGCTAAGAATCAATTCGATGAAGTATCATTAAAAACGATTAAGTTAATTATAAGAAAATGAGTGTATTAAATATGATGATTTTAACATTTAAAGATTTTGAAATGTTAATTTTTATGAATTAATCAAGTTTTAAGAAATTATTATAGCACTTATTTAGATTATACTAAAAAAGTGCTATAAAACTTGGCTATTCTAATATTTAAAGCTAGTAAATTAAATCCCTACCTATAATAGCTCTGACTAGTACCTTTAGTACAGGCGCAGTTACTAGCATTTTGGAGGAAGTCCAGTCCAATAGTTACCATGTGCGTACCCGTATTAAAACCAGATAGGTCATTCATAGTAAGTTGGTAAGAGTAAGCAAAGAAAAACTGGTTGAATGTAATCCCAGCCATAGGGCCAATATTCAAAGGTTTCAAAAACTGATCGTTAAGGAACCTGTAGGATCCACCCAAAAAGTAGTAGTCGCCCTTTCTATTGAACTTTCTGTACTTAAAGTTGATATCGGTACTAGAGCGCTTGTCGCTATCGAACATTTGGTAGAATACAGATGGCTCAAATTCCACATCTTTATTAGCATTGCTTTTAATGACCACACCAGAATAGATCTGGTAATTTAATAATCGGCTAGGCTCGAGTTCCGTAATACCATCAAGATCCTTAGGTAAAAGGTTGTTGGCATTAAAGCTCAAGAAGAAGGCCTTCCAACGGTATAGGATCCCAGCATCAAAATTATTATTAGAGTTGGATCTGTCATCAGTAATTGTGGGATCCACAATTGGGATATCGTAGGTTGTATTAAAGTTCTCAATATCGATTCTAAAACTGTTGATATTATAGGATAGTCCAAAAGACAAAAACTGTTTGGATTTATAATCCAAGGTTAAGTGGTGGGCAAAAGAGAATTTAACACCTTTCTGTCTTGTGTTACCATTCTTGTCGTTATAAGCAGATATACCAACACCAGTACGGTTCGATATCCTAAAGTCAGCGTATAACGATTGGTTGTCTGGTGCATTCTTAATACCGACCCATTGTGTCAGTCCATTGGCTCTAATTTTTAAATTATCACCAATACCAGCATAAGTAGGGGAGACTACAAAATCATTGTCCGCTAGATATTGTGTAAATACAGGTAAGTTTAATTCTTGACCATAGCTAAACGATATGGTAAAAAGCAATACAAATATTATAAGTTTTTTCATCTCAATCAATTTTTAAGCTATTATATAATTACCTGTATAGAGTAAAGTGTCCAACAAATTCCTTATCAATGGTATCGTTTGTTTTNACCACGAACCAATAATCACCCATAGGCANTTCAGCACCTTTGTATCTACCNTCCCAAACTTCACCAACACGGTAAGTCGCAACTTTACGTCCATATCTATCAAAAATGTCAAAGGTNAGGTTAGGGTAGTTTTCCGTACAACCAGGNGCCCAAGTNTCATATTNNCCATCACCGTTCGGTGTAAACCAGTTCGGNATACAAATGTCNATNAANTCCATTTCTATCTGAGCCGTAGCAGAACANCCACTNCTATCTGTNGCAGTAACCNTATAGATACCAGATTCTGTNATGNTNTANCTNTTTTCACTNCCNTAATCTTCNCCNTTCATCGTATAAGTATAATCACCAGTACCACCNGAAGCNGTAGCNANAAATTCATTTAATCCTAAGTCCCCACCTTNTTCAANAGTTAGCGNCACAGGNTCATAACCTTCAATATCAAANAATTCNGTAGTCTGTATACAACCATTNGTNTGTCTAACATCNATAAAATGATCCNTACCTACAGGAACATTNGTAAACACATTACTNGTTTGGTAAGNNCCNCCATCCAAAGAGTAATCCAATTCAGAAGTATCCGTAATAGAATCNTCAACGGTTACAGTTACGATACTAATGTTACTGTTGTTCTCACAGGCCGTTTCAATAGTAATNTCAGGATTAATAAGAACCGANTCAGGGAAGGTAATGTTCCATTCAGACTCACAACCTTCAGCATCTCTAACATAAACGATATGATCACCACCTTCAAGATTTGTAAAATCAAACTCCGTTTGTGTTGCCGAACCAGTTGTATAAGTGCCGCTATAGTCATCTAAACTAACACTGTAAGGCATTGTACCACCAGAAATATCAATACTAAACTCACCAGTTTGGTCGTCTTGACATAACTCTGGGAAAATAGAATTTGGCACAATACTTAAGATTACCGGTTGTGGTTCTTCAACTGTAAAATCAAAAGTTAAATAACACCCAAGCTCATCCTGAACAATCAATTCATAATCGCCAGGTGCCAGGTTTTCAAAAACATTAGAATTAAAGAACTGGTTCAACTGTGGTGATATTGCATATTTTATAGTTCCTGTACCACCAGTCGCCGTAATCTCTACCGAGCCATTTTGGTTTCCAAAACAGCTGACATCGCTGACTGCTATTGTAGCATCTAAAGGAGCTGTTGGTTCGGTAATGCTTATCGGAGCAGAGGTTGTACTACAATCACCACTCTCAACTAAAACAATATAGTCACCAGCATAAAGTTCCGTAAAGAATCCAGGACTGTTCTGTGTCGCAGTAATAGGGTTGCCACCACCATCTTGTAATGTGTATACATAGTTACCCAGTCCACCAAGAGCCGTTGCCGATATAGAACCATTGTTGTCACCCGAACAGTTAATGAACAGGTTAGAAGCTTCCAAGGTTAAGGTTAACTCAGGTAAAGGATCAACAGTAATCTCATTGGAAACATTAGCCATACAACCATTAGCGTCCTGTACATAGTATGAATACGTACCATCTGGCACAGAGAATGTAGTTGATGAACTAAAAGTTCCTAATATGTTAGTAAAACTACTATCGTCACTATAGGTATAAGTTCCTGTACCACCAGTAGCACTNAGAGTTAAAGTAGATTCCGTTAAACAAGTCTGTGTTGTCGTTCTAACCAAGCTGACNTCNATNGGAGTAGGCTCACCGATAACGATATCCACGGAAGTAAACTCACAATCNTACCCATCAGTAATNGTTACCGAATAAGTTCCTGGGCCTAAATTGTTAAATACATTAGTCGTTTGAGGACCAGAAGANCTAGCNGTCGGTAAAATAGTATTCAANGTATAGCTATANTTGCTTCCTTGNCCACCAGTNACATTGGTAATGGTGATACTAGCATCTTGATCACCAAAACACGCTAAGGTTGTAGTACTAGGAGTGAATGTCGCTGAAATCGGAGTTGGTTCAACTAATGTTATTGTTTCCGAAACGATACAGCCACCAGCATCTCTAACATTTACAGTATAAGTACCCGCAGATAATCCAGAGAACGAATTATTAGAAGAATAGGCCACCGTAGCGTCACCAGTCAATTCATATTCAAAACTTCCCCAACCACCAGTAGCAACAGCAGAGATGGTACCTTCGTTGTTGTTACAGGTTACATTTGAAGTTTCTGATATAGAAAGCGCCAAAGCTTCAGTAGGTGATGCAATGACCACATCAGCAGTATTGGAACAGAAAGGAATATCGGTCTCAGTGATAACCACAGTAAAAGTACCAGCATTCATACCAGTAACCGTTAATGGGTTCGTAGAAGTGTTAGCATTTACAGGGCCTAGGATAGACGTGTTCGAGCTATCGAAAATCTCATAAGTATAGGCACCAGTATAATTTGTAATATCAATATCAAAAGCACCCGAGTTGTCCCCAAAACAAGTCACNGCACTAGGNGTNAGTGTAAATGTTGGTATGATAGCTTCAGGTAAAGAAATAGTNGTTTCCTCAGTACATCCAGTTACAGNATCAGTNACCGTAATNGTATANAATCCAGAAGGCACNCCAGAAAACACATTNCCACTTAAACTTACCGAAGCAGGATTTGGNGANATACTATAGTTNAAAGTACCCGATCCACCCGTAGTAGTCAACGTAATCTCACCATCATCGTTATTACAAGTAGGTAAGGTCGTCGCTTCAGGAGATATGAATAAAGGAGCAAAAACATCAACAGAAACCAAGTTACCACAACCATTAGCATCCTGTATTTCTACCGTATGAGTTCCAGAATAGAGATTTGATATGGTAAACGGAGCAGACATAGTCTGAAAAGCCCCACCATCAATACTATAGCTATATGGAGCNACNCCNGCNGTATCCAAGGTNACATCGATTTCAAAGTTACCTTCNGTTACCGTACATTGATTGTTCAATGTCGCAGAAATTACNGGAGTTGGATCCATAGGAACNACCGTTAAAGGACTNGATATAATACAGCCATAAGCNTCAATAACATGAACATAATAATCACCAGCATCGACATTNAANACACTTGCTGATGCCCAACCAGCATCCGTAGCAGTTGGAGCAGTAGCACTTGTTGTGATTTGGTATTGGTAAGGAGCTGTACCATTTTGCGCCACCGCACTCACCACACCAGAATTAGGTTCACAATTAGCACTCTGATCAACCGAAACCGCTANNTCTAATAAGAAGGCAGACTCTGTAATATTAAATGTTTCAGTAATTACACCACANCCAGCATTTGTTCCAGAAGTCTCAGAGATNTTCACAAAGTANTTTCCAAAAGGTAATGGTCCTANATCGGATACATCTAATGTTCCATTAGCAGGCACATTACCTGTACCACTAACACCAGTAGAGTTGAATGTTAAAGAATCAAAAATCTCAAAAGTAACATCAACACTGNTAGAAGCACTGTTGTTTATGGTAAACGATACATTTCCATCTGCACTACCTGTACANGTNATATTGTTTGANGTTAANGCCGAAGCCGTTAATGTTGANTTGGTCGGTATTGGTGTCGTAGCAGGTTCGTAATAACTACAATTTGTAGATTGGTCATACACAATGAAAGTATAAGTCACGCCAGGGGTAAGTCCTGTAAACGTAGCCGATTCACTACCTGGAGAATCCTCAGGAATCCATGATCCCGCAGGATTAGGATAAACAGAAATAGGACNTTGATAAATGCTGAAGAAGAATGGTCCAGCACTAGTTAAAGTAGAACCAATACTAACAACAGCCTCACCACCCGTAGCACAGTTCACTGAAGATTCGATAAAGATATCTAGATCCGTTGGAGGAGAAGCCACAAGCACATCCTGAACTAAAACAGAACAGCCATTAGCATCTACAACGTTAATTTGATAAAGTCCNAAATCAACCACATCAAAGCTAACAGACGTAGACCCTGTTGTGTTAAGCTCAGAGTTAGAATAGCCATTGGTTCCCGTTACAAAATAGTTGTAAGGAGGTGTACCACCAGTTACAGAATCCACAATCACAGATCCTTGAGATACACCACCAGCACCACAGGTGATATCTATAGCACTATGATTTACATTAATAGGGTCTGGTTGAGAAATTATAATTGTTTCCGTAGCCGTACAAGATTTGGCATCGGTAAGTGTAACGGTATATGTTCCAGCAGGTAAACCAGAAGTCTGAGTACCATAATCGGTACTTGTAGTATCGTTGTTTACATTGATTACAAACGGAGGGGTTCCCACAGAGGTATCAATAGTAACATCAATAGCACCATTACTATCACCATTACAAAGTATAGATTGGCTTTCTACCACTAAACTAAGGGCAGGTAAAGACAATGGTAATACGTTGATTTCTGATGACTCGGCAGTACANCCNTTAGCATCAGTNATTTGGAACTGNTAAGTCCCTTCATTAGGTGTTGAATATGTAAAAGAAGCACCTGTTGACCCTAGNTNGGTATAAGTACCACCATTAAAAGAAACAGCATAAGTATATGGTGCAGGTCCTGTAATAGTTCCGCTTAATACCGCATCTGGTGAAGCTGTACAATCCAAGTCTTCTGTTAAAACCACATTAAGGGTAGGAGATGGGATAGGGTCTATAGTGTACGATTCACTGTAGGTACAATCGTTTTCATCTCTTACTTGGAAAGTGTATGTTCCTGGTTCCAATCCTGAGAAAATATTTGAGGATTGGTAAGCGGTAGCTGCAGCAGCAGGAGCAATGATCTGGTATTCTAAATTTCCAACACCGTTAGTTACCGATGTNATAGTAACATCAGTAGTATTGGTAGGACAGGTGACACCAGAATCTGTGAATTCCATATCCGTTGGTGGATTTAAAGCCGCAACAGTAATTTCATTAGTAATCGATGTACAGTTATTGGTATCCCTAACCGTAATGGTATAATTTCCTTGGGTTAGTCCCGTGAAGGTATTACTAGTTTGAAAGTTGATACCGTCAATACTATATTCATAAGGAGCGTCACCGCCAGTTACGGTAGTTACTGTAATGGTTCCCGAATCTAGACAGGTAAAAGGAGCTGATAGCTCNGCAGTTCCTGATATAGCCGTGTTGGCAGTTATGGTAACGGTCTGTGGATCNGTNANACAAATNGAACTACCTGTNTTGTATTGTAATACGACATCATAGTCACCAGCCGTAAGCCCGTTAAAGGTATTGGAACTAGTGAAAGTTGTTCCACCATCGATACTGTATTGAATACCATAGCCATTAGCATTGGTAACGTTAACAGTCAACACACCTGTATCACCAGGATCACCACAAAGAATATCGGTAGTAGAGATATTGAATTCTGGTTCAGGAAGACTGTCCACAGTTATGGTTGTACTAGCACTACAGTTGTTAGAATCTACAACAGTTATGTCATAAGTTCCAGGTGCTGTAACCACA
>PAJL01000087.1 GCA_002706045.1 Flavobacteriaceae bacterium | reverse complement strand
GATTCTGAAACAAGTTCAGAATGACAAAAACATATCATGATAAAAAACTACTGGAACAAAGGCGCAAAACAAAAACGAATTACAGTTTTTGTAGTGTTACTATTACTCATTCTCTTATTCTTTTTTAGGGACGACTATCAACCTGTATTGTTATTTTTTAGAAAATACATCTTCGTTATTCTCTTAAGTCTATTAGTTCTGATTTTTGGTTTACGAAAATTCAGAAAAACAGCCAGTACAGGATCAAGATTAGGTATTCTTGGACTATTGATTGTATTTTTTGGAGTTTTGTATTTCTTCGGGTGGAATCAAGGTTTGTACGATTACATGAAAACTTATAATGTATTCAATAATCTCAATAAAGTTGAAATCGATGATCTTCCGTTAACTCAAAACGAGCGTATTCAACCCTTACGAAACATATTTTCTATGGCTAATGAAAGCGTTGGTGAAACCAAAGATGTGTCCTTGCCGCATTTAGTAAGAATTGGTACAGAAAACAAATGGACTATGGCTATTCAACCAAGTGAAAAATACGTCATGCAGCGTATAAGTGATAATACTGAAGAAGTGTTTTCGGTTAGTAGCACAACACCGTTTCCGAGATTTTCAAATGAAAACAGAATAGAAGTCACCTTTTCAATAGGTGAGTCTTTGAAATTTAGTCGTAACACCTACAACGCGGTTGTGCAACGTTTTAATCCTTGGATGCTTTTCAATTATGAACCAAGCGACACCTTTTACATGAAAAATGATGAAGGTAATTGGGTGGAAGTCGTGAGTTTAATAAAATGGAAAGGTTTCTTCTTTCCGTATCCTACGTTTGGTGGAGTTATGATTATTGAGAGTGGAGAGCATGATTTTAATGATTACATAGAGCGCATCACCATCGGAAAAGGGACATTTGTGAGTCCAGAAGACATAAAAAATTACAAGTTTTTACAGAAGCAAAATACACTAGCAGAAGAGGTGTCTCAGCTACAAGCGGAATCTTTAAAGTTTTTAGGTGGTTTTAGTGATCCTTTGCCTTGGAATATGGAAACTGCTGTTAAAATTCCGCTGATGCCAAAAGACCAAAACCAACAACCTTACGTCACCGATTTTGATTTTGCTGATAGTAATTCTGATGCTTATAGCGGCTTATACCATTGGTTTGGTTTAGAGCCAGTAGGAGACGAGCGCACAAGTTTAAGTTATAGTGTATTTATTCCAGCTGACGGTACGGATAAATTATATTATTACGATCATGCCTCAAAAAAACAAGGCTATGCAGGCGTATCAGCCATGCCTCTTAAAGTAAAAGAATCTCGTAAAGAATACGACTGGAAAGCGAGCACACCAGTAGAATTTAGGCCTTATGTAAAAGAAATAGCAGGTAGAAAGCGTCTATTTTTCTTAGGAACAATTTCGTCTATAAGTGATACCAACGCACAACAATTTGATGGTTCTGCAACACCAGATTTAGTTTTGATAGACAGTGAATATCGTGACGTTATTTGGGTAGATGTAAAACATCCTAGTGGTTGGGACGAAACGGTTTATAATCAATTAAACGAAGCCTGGAGAGCGAGTGAAGGTATAGGTTATTACTACAAAGAAGTACCAAAAGATGAAGATATTTTAGAACAACAAATGGATTCTATAATGAGTATTCCTAGAGTAGAAGATAATTCCGAAAAAATAGAAGCTTTACAGCGTCAGTTAGATTCTTTAAAGGCTTTAAGTAATAATTAATTAAAATAAAAAAATGAAGAATTNTACTTTAATAATAATCTGTTTTGCATTTACATTGATGAGTTTTGCTCAAGATGAAAATATTAAAAGTAAGTTTAGTTATGGTCTNAATTTAGCTGTTGGTGGTGCCACGCTAGAAAATAATAAAGTAGGGCTGTTAAATGGAAATGTTTTTGCAATTCGATTCAATGTCGATTATGATTTTTCAGACAATGAAAAAACTAAGCTGCTTTCTGGTGTTGAGATTGTAGAGTTTAATTCAAGTTTTTTTAATGGTACGGATCAAAGTCGTTTAAAAAATGAATATTTACAAATTCCATTACGTTTGGTTCAAAGAGTGTCATTAGATAATGAACAAAAATTTAATCTTGTTACAAGCATAGGGGCTTATGGTAACTTTCTTTTACGTTCAAAAATAAATGATTTATCTAATGAGGTTGACACAAAAAGTGGTGGCGTTAATTTTGGTGTAGGTATTTCGTTTGGTACAGATTATGAAATAACTTCTAATACTCGAGTAAATATCTTATTTGATATTATGAATGAAACTAGTAGTATATCAAAGAATGGTTTTAGGCAAAAGCAAAAAGATATTTACCTATTAGGTATAGGGTTTATGACACGATTTTAGTTGTCATTATAGNTACTGAGTAACTATTGAGTTAGATGAGTAGATTTTGGGAAAGTCTATTCACTTACTTGAAAATTAAACATATATTAGTATTCATAATACTAGTTGTAGTATTACTAACGGTGCTATTTAATGAGTTTTTTAAATGGTTAGTAACCATATAAATGAATAAATTTTATGATGTCTAAATATTATAATTTAAAATATTTAAAAGGAGATTTAACAGGTGGCTTAGTTGCAGGAGTCGTTGCATTACCATTAGCTTTGGCTTTTGGTGTTCAATCTGGTCTTGGAGCAATTTCAGGGCTTTATGGTGCAATAGCTATTGGTGTTTTTGCTGCTATTTTTGGAGGTACAAGGACACAGGCTAGTGGGCCAACAGGTCCTATGACTGTGGTTTCGGCTGCTTTGGTTGCAGCTTCCATAGAGCTTACTGGGAGTTTAGAATCGGCGATGCCAATTATTATCCTTACGTTTTTAGCTGGTGGAGTTTTTCAGATCATTTTTGGTCTTATAAATATAGCTGGTTATGTGAAGTATTTTCCTTATCCAGTAGTATCGGGATTTATGAGTGGTGTTGGTCTTATCATTATTATTCTGCAATTGTTTCCTTTTGCAGGCTTAGGGTCTGAAAAATCGACATGGTTGGTGATGCAGGATTTACCTAGGTTGTTTACAGATTTTAATTGGCAGGCATTAACGCTAGGCGTTTTTACAGTTCTTGTGTATGTAGTATTTCCTTATATAACTAAGGCTATTCCAAGTGCTTTGGTGGCTTTGGTTTTAGCGTCAGTAGCAAGTTACTTTCTACAATGGGATGTGCCTATTATTGGTGAAATACCTTCAGGTTTACCAAGTTTACAAGTTTCGGGATTGTTCTCGGTTGATGCGAGTGCTTACGCTATAATTCTAGAGTATGCTCTAGTTTTAGCGGTATTAGGTTCTATAGATTCTTTGTTAACTTCTGTAATTGCTGATAACATGACTAAGACAAAGCATAATAGTAATAGAGAATTAATTGGTCAAGGTATCGGAAATTCAATAGCTGCAATTTTTGGGGGAATTCCAGGTGCAGGAGCAACAAAAGGAACTGTAATTAATATTAATTCTGGTGGTCGTACAAGATTGTCGGGTGCTGTTCATGGACTGTTTTTACTGGCAGTATTATTAGGTTTAGGTAAATTGGCGGCTTATATTCCTTTGTCGGTTTTAGCAGGTCTATTAATTCCTATAGCATTAAAAATTATTGATGTTAAGGGATTAAAACACCTATTAGTAGTTCCAAGAGCAGATGCTGTTGTTTTAATTATTGTATTGTTGATTACTACTTTCGGTAGTTTAATCCAAGCTGTTGGTATTGGTTTATTACTAGCATCTTTATTGTTTATGAAACGCTCTAGTGATATTGGTGAAAAAGGCATGGAAGTAGGAACAATTGCTGGTTTTGATGGAGAAAAACCATGGCAAGATGAAATTGAATTCTATGAAGAGTATAAAGACAAAGTTTACATAAAACATCTTTATGGACCATTGTTTTTTGGATTTACGTCTCACTTTCAAGATGAAATAAAAAATATACCAGAGCAGATTCAGGCATTAATTATAAGAATGGATCGTGTACCTTATATAGATCAGTCTGGATTGTATGCTTTAGAGAATGCTGTTTTAGATTTAGAAAAAAGAGGAGTTCAGGTATTATTAACAGCAGTACAAGAGCAACCAAAGGACAAATTAGTATCCATTGATATTGTGCCAGATTTAATTTCTGAAGCACATATTTTTGAGGAAATTAATGGTGCTTTTACTTATCTTAAAAACAATTTGAAATCTAAAACTTCAAAAACATCTTAATATCAGCACGTTCATAGGGATTGTCTTTTTCAAGTTCTAATTCTTTAAAACCATATTTTCTATAAAGGTAGATGGCGTTTTCTAATTTGGTGTTAGAATAGAGTAGAAGTCCTTTTAGTTCTTTGGTTTTACTAAAATCGATGCTGTGCTGTAATAATTGCTGGCCTATTTTCTGTCCGCGCATTTCAGGTGAAACAGCCATTTTGGTCAATTCTAAAACACCATTTTCTTCAGTTGGCATTAAGGCTACGGTGCCAACTACAATATCATTTTTCATAGCAAAAAAGATATAACCGCCTTTATCTATAATATATTTATTAGGATGACTTAAAACCTCTTCGTCGTAAGGTTCTACATAGAAAAAGGTTTCTAGCCATTCAATATTTAATTCATAGAAATGCTTGGCATACTTGCTTTTGTAATCTATAATCTTAATTGACATGTGCTCTTATAAAGTCAGTAATTAAATAGGTAATAAGTTTGCCAACCTTGGTTTCTGTTTTGCTTGTTGGTGCGGCTTCACAGATATGAAGATACATAGCATTTTTATCCTTCCCTAAATAATGCACAAATTGTCTGGCTTGTTTTATACTAAAACCAGAAGGAGTCATAGCACTGCTAGGTATATTCTCTATAGCGTCGCAATCTATTTCAATTCCAAAACATTTTTCAGAAACATGGTCTAATGCTGTTTTTAATTCAGTTTTAAAATCAGTTTCATTACGTATTTCCATTGCATCATACGTATTATAGTTTAGATATTTTATCTTCTTTAAACCTTTAAAAATATTATCTGAAGTATAATTTTCGTGCAAGCCAAAAATGAAATAATTTTTTAAAAAACCTTCAGCAAACGCATAGCTAAACCCATTACCACTGTGTCTGCCTTCTTCAGCTCTAAAATCGGAATGCGCATCAAAGTTTACCACATTTATCTTGGTATTGCACGCAAGAGCAGAACCTTTTATGTTACCGTAAGCATTATTATGTCCACCACCAATAATTATGGGAATTTTACCAGCTTTTACGATGGAAGACACCACATGCGTAACATCCTTATCAATAGTTTCTACAAACGTTCTTGCTTTATTGATGTTTTTCTTCTTTTCTGAATCTAAAGTTGTTAGCGCTTCGCAGGCTTTTGAATAGTCTAAATGACCTAAAATAAGAATGCGTTTAGCATTTGTAAAGCTATTATCCTGAATATTTAACAAAACTTTTAGAGTAGCCTCAAAAGCTTTGTGAGCTCCAGTATTTCCGTGGTTTGCGTAAACTCCAATATCTTCTTTAATCCCAAAAATCACATAGTCAACGTCTAAATTAACGATATCATCGTATATGTTAGTGAGGTTAGGTATTAACTGAACGAGTTCTCCAAATTTTGATTCTCCTTTACGTTTCTTTAAAAGATGTTGTTTGTCTTTTTCTGTAAATAGAGTGAAGTGTTGCATTTGGACGAAAAATTAAATTAAAATTAAAAGTACAGTTTTATTTAATTACTTTAATCTCGAATTAGTTTTTAAAACAAGAATTAACAATAACTTTAAAAAACACAATTTATGGAAAGTTCACAAAAAACTAGTACAGGACTTAAAGTTGGATTAGGAATCCTTTTAGTTCTTTTCTTAGGTACAGCATTTTATACATCTAAACTTTACAGCGAAAAGCAAGAAACAGAAAAAACATTAGTTAGCGAAAAGCAACAAGTAATGAATGATCTTAATAACATGGCTAAGCAATACGATGATGCTATTGCAGAAAGCGAAGTTAAAAATCAAGATCTTATTGAAGCCAGAGAACGTATTCAAGGTTTAATGGATTCGCTTAAAGTATCTCAAACTAGCGTTAATAGCTTATGGAGATACAAAAAGAAATTTTTAGCACTTCAAGAAGAAATGGATGTGTTAATGGAAGAAAATGATAGACTTAAAGGTGAAAATGAATATTTAGCGTCATCTTTAGACAGTACTCAAGTACAGTTAGCTGAACGTACCATGTTCACAGATTCATTATTAGTTCAAAATACAGAATTAGCAACGGTTGTTAAAGATGCATCAGCATTACAAACCGTAGGTTTAATTGGTATGGGTGTGATTGAAAGAAGTAGTGGTAAGCAAATCCCAACAGAAAGAGCAAGACGTAGTGATAAAATTAAAATCTGTTTTACAGTAGCTAAAAACACTATTGCAGAATCTGGTGATAAAGAATTATATGTACAAGTAATCGATCCTAAGAATAATATTTTAGGTTCTAACGATCAGTTACANTTTGATGATCAAGTATTAAACTACAGTTTAATCAGTAGATTCAACTACGAAAACAGAAACTTAAACATTTGTGAGTATATCTCAGCTGCAGACGACCAAAAGTTTGAAGAAGGCAGATATAAGATCAATGTTTTTAACGATAAAGAATTGATTTCTACTTCTGAATTTACAATGAAGTAAGGATTGATTGTTTGATTGATAGCTAAAAAATCCGGAAGTATATCTTCCGGATTTTTTTGTTTATAGTTAAAGAAAAGTGATTTAGTTATATTGACACAGACTTCTAACAAATTAGTTTGAAATTTTCAATTTGTTTAAAGGGTTGAAAAACTGTGATTTGATTCAAATTTGGTGTATATTTACATCAAATATTATTTTTATGGCTAGACAGAGCATAACATTTACCAAGCCCAATGACGAATGGTTGAAGTCTCAAGTTGATAATGAAGAATATTCGAGTAAAAGTGAGCTAGTAAACGATTTAATACGACAGGCGAGAAAACAACAAGCTAAAGTTGATTGGATTAGAGCCAAACTTGAAAGTGCCGAAAAAAGTGGATTCACAGATGATGAGAAGACCAATATTTTAGCACAATCAAAGGCTTTGTTAAATGGCTAAATATCGATTAAGTAACGAGGCAAAAAATGATTTGATTCGTATTCATCAATATGGATTTAAAAAGTTTGGGATGGTGCAAGCGGATGACTATTTTGAATCATTTTTTAAATGNTTTGATCTTATTGCTGAGCGACCATTTTCGTTTGAATCGGTTGATTATATTAAAGTTGGTTATAGANGTTGTGTATGTGGTGTTGATAGTNTTTACTTTAAAGTCAATAAAAATATTGTAGAAATTATGGCAATTATCGGTAGACAAGACATAGATAATAAATTGTAATTCATTATGCATTGTTACCAGTAGAAGATTGCTAAAAAAATCTAAAGAACATAGTTATTTATTTGTCTTCGACAAGCTCAGACAGATAAAGTTCAGACTTTATATTTATTACTTCAATAACTGACCGTTAATGATAATTTGATCTACAGGACTATGTCCAAACTCATAAGGAATTTCACTGTAATGATTCATAGGTTTTGTAATGATAACATTGGCCTTTTTTCCTCTGGTAATACTACCATACATATTNCTAATTCCCATAGCATAAGCNCCATTTATCGTTGCAGCATTGATAGCTTCTTCAGGTGTTAGCTTCATTTTTACGCAAGCTGAACCTACTACAAAATTCATATTACCACTAGGAGAAGAGCCAGGATTAAAATCTGTAGCAATCGCCAAAGGTAAACCTGCNTCAATAATTTCTCTACCTTTAGTATAAGGAATACCTAGAAAGAACGAACAACCTGGAAGTCCCACAGGCATAGTGTCACTGTCTTTTAAAGCCTCAATATCATTAGCATCTAATTCTTCGAGGTGATCTACAGAAAGCGCATTGTATTTTACACCTAAAGCAACACCACCAAGAATATTAAACTGATTAACGTGTAATTTTGGACGTAAACCATAGGTCTCAGCCGCTTTTAAAATGGCTTCAGTATCTTCAATATCAAAATAGCCTTCTTCACAGAAGACATCAATATAATGAGAGATGTTCAACTCTGAAGCTTGTGGAATAAGTTCTTCCGTAATCAATTTGATATAGGCTTTTTTATCTTTCTTGTATGCTTCTGGAATAGCATGTGCCGCTAATAAGGTTGGAATAATAACGGCTAAACTGTCTTGCTTGATACGCTTTATGACACGAAGCATTTTTAATTCCGCTTCAACAGATAAGCCATAACCAGTTTTGATTTCTATAGCACCTGTTCCCATTTTTATAAGCTCATCTACACGTTTTATGGATTGTTCGTATAAATCGTCTTCAGAAGTGTCTTCAAGAAGTTTAGCTGAATTCAAAATACCTCCACCTTTATTGGCAATATCTGCATAAGTTAAACCGTTGATTCTATCTACAAATTCCGAGGTTCGGTTACCAGCATAAACCGTGTGTGTATGCGAATCGCACCACGACGGTAACACTAATTTTCCGGTAGCATCAATAACCGTTTCGGCATCAAAACCTTCACAATCGTCCATAGTGCCATATTCAATAATGGTATCGTGTTCTATATAGAGGTAAGCGTTTNCTAATACNGGAAGGTTTTTCATTTCCTTTCCTTTTACAATCGTGACGTTATGATCGTAAACTTGTACAAGTTGTTTTATATTAGTTATTAGTATAGACATCTTAGTTGGTTTTATGTAAATATTGTCATTTTTTCGAACAAAAAAAAACGCTAGTTTAATTTTACTAGCGTTTTTAAATTATTTGTGTGGTAATAGTTTGAAAATGAAACTTATTTCAAACTTCCCACCATATCTTCTGGTTTTACCCATTCGTCATAATCTTCAGCAGAAACATAACCTAAGTTAATCGCTTCTTCACGTAGTGTAGTACCATTTTTATGTGCGGTATTTGCAATTTCAGCAGCTTTGTAATAACCTATTTTTGTGTTAAGTGCGGTAACTAACATCAATGAATTGTTTAATAAGGTTTTAATAACATCATGGTTAGGTTCTATACCACTAGCACAGTTTTCATCAAAGCTAACACAAGCATCTCCAATAAGTTGAGCGGACTGTAAAATATTAGCAGCCATCATAGGTTTAAATACGTTAAGTTCGTAATGACCTTGTGTACCACCAACTGTTACAGCAACATCATTACCCATTACTTGAGCGCAAACCATAGTCATCGCTTCACATTGTGTAGGATTTACTTTTCCTGGCATAATAGAACTTCCTGGTTCGTTAGCAGGAATGATGATTNCACCAATACCAGAGCGCGGACCAGAAGCCATCATTCTAATATCGTTAGCAATTTTATTCAACGACACGGCTAATTGTTTTAACGCACCATGTGTTTCCACAATAGCGTCGTGTGCTGCAAGAGCTTCAAATTTATTTTCGGCCGTTACAAACGGTAATTCTGTAAACTCAGCAATATATTTTGCTACCAAAACATCGTAACCTTCTGGAGTGTTTAGTCCTGTACCAACAGCAGTGCCACCTAAAGCCAATTGACTTAAATGTGGTAAGGTATGCTCTAAAGCTTTAATACCATGATCTAACTGCGCCACATAGCCCGAAAATTCCTGACCCAAAGTTAAAGGCGTAGCATCCATCAGGTGTGTACGACCAATTTTTACCACATCTTTAAACTCTAAAGCTTTTTTGTGTAGTGTGTTGCGTAACTGAATCACACCAGGAATAGTCGTTTCTACCACTTTTTTGTAAGCGGCAATATGCATACCAGTAGGGAAGGTATCGTTAGACGATTGCGATTTGTTAACATCATCATTTGGTTGAATGGTTTTTTCACCTTCACCAATAACTTTACCAGCAATTTGATGCGCACGGTTAGCCACCACCTCATTAACGTTCATGTTACTTTGCGTACCAGAACCCGTTTGCCAAATTACTAAAGGAAACTGATCATTGTGTTTGCCTTCTAAAATCTCATCACAAACCTGAGCGATTAAATCGCGTTTTTCTTTAGACAATACCTCAAGCTCGCAGTTGGTATAAGCCGCTGCTTTTTTAAGATAAGCAAAGCCATACACAATCTCTAAAGGCATAGAAGCCGCAGGCCCAATTTTAAAGTTATTACGAGAACGCTCTGTCTGTGCGCCCCAAAGTTTATCGGCAGGTACTTTTACCTCACCCATAGTGTCTTTTTCTATTCTATAAGTCATTGTATTGTGATTTTTTATAAAGCACTACAAAATTACAGATTTTGTAGAAGAGGTACTATAAATCCTAGGGTTTTATTTATGGTAAAAGTTAAAGGTTTAGTCTGCATTTTAACCTTAAACATTTGTTTTTTAACGATATACGTAACTTTACGTATAGTTTGGTTGATTTTGATGGTGTATATTGAAGCATTAAACCTATAAGTTGGATGTAGTTAATGCTTATATCCAGTTGTTGTGCGTCATTTACGAAAACCGAAATATATAGATATGAAAGATAAAATTAAATGCCCGAATTGTGGACACAACTTTGATGTTGAGGAAGCTTTGAGCGGACAATTACAAGCTCATTTTAAAGCTGAATTTGAAAAGAAAGTTGCTGAACAAGCAAAGGTGTTTAATAATGAAAAAGCTAAACTCGAGAAAGAAAAAGAAGAGTTTGAGGAAAAGAAAGAGAAGGAAAACGAATTATTCAAAGAAAAATTAGAACAGAAAATAGCGAAAGAAAAAGAGAAAATTCAAAATCAAACGAAAGAAAGTTTTGAACTTCAATTGAAAGCCTTACAAGAGGAGAACGATAAAAGAAAAGAGGAAAATAGAGAACTCAAATCCAAAGAACTTGACCTTTTAAAACGTGAAAATGAACTTAAAGAAAAAACAGAGGAACAAGAACTTAATCTTCAAAAACAGCTACTCGAAAAACAAAAGGAAATAGAAGAAAAAGGTAGAGCAAAAGAAAGAGAGGCAAATCAGTTAAAAGAAAAGGAATATCAAAAGCAATTAGATGAACAAAAGAAACTAATTGAGGAAATGAAGCGAAAAGCTGAACAAGGTTCAATGCAACTTCAAGGAGAAGTACAAGAATTGGCTTTAGAGGAACTTTTAAATTTAGCTTTCCCTTTTGACAATATTTCAGAAGTTCCAAAAGGAATTAATGGAGCTGATGTAATTCAAACAGTAATCAATTCAAATCAAGTTGAGTGTGGAACTATTGTATTTGAAAGTAAGCGAACTAAAAATTTTGATAAAAAATGGATTGATAAACTTAAACAAGACCAAGTTCGTGTAAAAGGAGATATTGCTGTTTTAGTTACTCAAACTTTACCAAGTGAACTTGACCGATTTGATTTTATAAATGGAGTTTGGATTTGTCATTTTAACGAAGTTAAAAGCTTAACAAAAGTATTAAGAGAAACTTTATTAAAGGCTCAATCCGTAATGACAATTCAAGAAAATAAAGGAGATAAAATGGAACTTCTTTACAATTATCTTACTGGAAATGATTTTATTCAAAAAGTCAAACGAATAATCGAAAATTATGACGGAATGATTAATCAGTTGAACTCTGAAAAAAAAGCCACTTACAGAATGTGGGGCGAAAGAGAAAAACAAATTTGGGTAGTACAAGAAAATATAAATGCAATGTTTGGAGATATCAAAGGAATTGCAGGAAGTTCAATAAGTTCGAGCGATTTACTTGAATTACCTGAACCAAATATTGACGAATAAAAAACGAACGCACAACAATGACTATAAGTAATTGCTTGTTCTCGCTTACTTCTGAAAAACCTTCAAGGTTTTACAATGTTTTTTAATTAAGACAATCAAAAATAGAGTTCTTTGAAAATCGCTTTTAATACCTTACATAACAATTAAAACCAAATGTAATAATGTTTATTATCAATGCTTTACGTATCTTTGCAAAAGAAATGAGCTTATGCATTTTACAATTAATGCGTAAGCTCAAGTTATTGTGGATAGCTAAGCCATTGTGGGATGAAAAAAATAATGATTTTGGTAGGTATACTGTTAGTATCGTGCCAAAATAAAAACACTTCAGTTACTGAAGATTTAAAGTTGGAATTTGAGAAAGTCGCCAAAGAGTTTCAACAAAATTATATAGAAGGATCAGATCATTGTAAATATATCATAAGGTCTGTTGATAAAGAAGCTCAAATATCAGAAATTCAGTTTGGGCAACCTAAAGTTCTCATTTCGTATGAGCAATTAGCAGAGTTTTGTCCACAATTATCTAAAAAGATTGTTGTGGATATGACAAGCGAACAACGACTACTTACCCCAAGTCTAGGTTACGATTATGTAAGGATGACTTACCTAAGAGAAAGTCATGGAGACACTGTTCAGAGAATTAGTTCAAGAATCTGGAAGGTAACCAAAGGTACTTGGAAGATTATTCAAATTGACAATTCGTTGAGCAAGGTTTGTGATGATTGATATCATCACTGAGTTATAGAATAACCAACATAAAATCATAGATTATGAAACCAACATTATTGCTTTTGGCATTATTGTCCCTGCCTTTTATTACCTATTCTCAAGGAGATAGTTTACAGCCAACCAACTTACAGAATAGAAATAAAGACATAGCTCGGAACTTTTACAAAGATCTTTGGTTTACCAATAATACAGATAAGTATGCCGACTATGTAGCCGAAGAATATGTTGTGCATGATATTGGTGATAGAAAAGATGTGGTAGAACCAGCTATAGAACAAAAAATAACAGCAGATCGTTTTTGGGATAATGGTTCTTGGGATTCAAAGATCAATTATCAAATTGCTGAAGGTGATTTGGTAGCAACAAGATGGGAAGCAACATATAAGCCATCAACATTTTTAGGAAAGGTGGTTTTTGGTTCGGGAACCATTCCTATAATCAATGTGTTTAGGTTTAATGAAGAAGGAAAGATTGTGGAAATTTGGAACCACAGACATGATATTGATACCAACCAAACCATGAGATTCACCATAAAAGGATTAGTGATAGGTCTTTTAATAGCTTTAATTCCGACTATTATAGCTATTCGTTTAAAAAAGAAATTACGAGCTGCTCGGAAATAGTAAAAACTTATTTCTTGTAATACATCTAATTTTTTAAAAATCAATATCATGCAAAAGTTAACTTTTTTAATGTTGATGGTATTTGGCTTTATTGTGTCTTGCAATGAATCACCAGACATCTCCAATAGAACAGAAGATATTATTGCTATAAAGCAAAATATAGAAGATTATGCTACTGGTTGGGATGCTAAGGATTTAGAAACCGTTTTAAAAGGGTATTCTAATGATGTCGATTGGACCAATGCCTTTGGTGATAGAGTACAAGGTAAAGAAGAATTGCGGGAATTATTGGAAATTATTTTCAGTCTCGATTTTGTGATGTCTGGTAAAAACAATTACAAACGACCAGAAATTAATTTTCTAACTAATAAGATTGCGTTGGTACGTTCTACAAACATTAGAACAGGACAGCAATGGCCAGATGGCAGCGCCATGAATGATAGAGTTATAAATCATCTCAGAGTATTTGAAAAAAGAGATGGCACATGGCTTTGCATTAATCATATGATTAGTCAAGCTCATGATAAGGAGGGGAATTGAGTTTTACTGTTTTAAATTTCTATATTTAGATGTTTAATGTAAATGCTATCACGAATGACAAGATTAATCTTATGTTTTATTGTTGCCATAACAGCCTTTAGCTGCAAAGAAGCCTATCCAACCTATAACGATCCAATACCAAAACATAATAGTTTAAAGGTGGCTTCTAAGTTTGTAAAAGAAACACGTGTGATTAATGTGTGGACTCCGCCAACTTATGAGCAATCCCAAGATAGTTTCCCTGTGCTGTATATGCCAGATGGAGGTATTAAAGAGGATTTTCCACATATCGCTAATACTTTGGCAGATTTAATTGCAGCCAATAAAATTCCACCATTTATTTTGGTGGGTATCGAAAACACAGAACG